>AYNO01000101.1 GCA_000500915.1 Rhodobacter sp. CACIA14H1 | reverse complement strand
CGCGCGCAGCTGGCCATGACATCCTCGCTTCGGCCCCGGTCGCGGCCGGAGCGCACGGCCGCCGAGCCTGTGGAGGAGGAGGTCGCGGCGGCGGCGGAGGAGTCGCCTGCCGAGGAGCCTGCCGAGGCACCTGCGACCGAGGATGCCGTTGCGGCGGCCCTTGCCGAGGCGCTGGCCGAGGAGGCGGCCGAGGAACCGGCGGCAGCCGAGCCGCAGGCGGCGGCGCAATCCGACCTGCCGGTCGGCCCGCCCATGACGGCGGGCGAGAAGGACGCGCTGCGGGTCGCGGTGCAGTCCTGCTGGAACCTCGGTGCGCTGTCGATGGAGGCGCTGCGGACGACGGTGACGGTGGGCTTTTCCGTCGCGCAGAACGGGGTGCCCGAGGCGGGGTCGATCACGATGGTCGCGTCGAACGGCGAGTCCGACACCGCGACGCGGCAGGCCTTCGAGGCGGCGCGGCGGGCGATCATCCGCTGCGGGGCGAACGGATTTCCCCTCCCGCCCGAGAAATACGACCAGTGGAAGAACATCGAGATCGTGTTCGATCCGAACGGGATGCGGATGCGATGAACCTTTTCCCGCAGAAACCGGCACGGCGCCGCCGCTCGCGCGTTCGTGTCCACCGAGGAAGCGCCGTTCGCGGCATGTTGAAACGACAGACCGAGAAGCATGAGGTCCGAATGACGCTGATCAGAACCCTCTCGCCCGTTCTTGCGCTGGCCGTCGCGCTGATGGGCGCGGCCATGACCCCCGCCGCCGCGCAGGATCGCGGGCCGCTGCGCATCACCATCACCGACGGGGTGATCGAACCGCTGCCCTTTGCGGTGCCGTCCTTCGTGCCGGAGAACGGCGCGGCCGCCGAATATGCCGCGAACATCACGCGGGTGGTGGCGGCGGATCTGGCGGGGACGGGGCTGTTCCGCGAAATCCCCGCTGAGGCGCATATCGCGCGGGTGTCGAGCTTTGACGCGCCGGTGGCCTTTGCCGACTGGCAGGCGATCAACGCGCAGGCGCTGATCGTGGGCGCGGTCAGCGCGTCGGGCGACCAGATCGTGGTGAAGTTCCGCCTGTTCGACGTGTTCAGCGGCCAGCAGATGGGCGAGGGGCTGCAATTCGCGGGCACGCCCGGCACCTGGCGGCGGATGGCGCACAAGGTGGCGGATGCGGTCTATAGCCGGATCACGGGGGAAGGCCCCTATTTCGACAGCCGCGTTGTCTTTGTCGCGGAAAGCGGGCCGAAGAACCAGCGCGTGAAGCGGCTGGCGGTGATGGATTATGACGGGGCGAATATCAGCTATCTGACGGATGGTGCCTCCATCGTGCTGGCGCCGCGCTTTTCGCCCACGGGCAACCAGATCCTGTTCACCAGCTATGACTCGGGCTTTCCGCGCATCTATCTGATGGACCTCGGGTCGATGGGCGTGCAGGCGCTGGCGCAGACGGAGGGCAACATGACCTTTGCCCCACGCTTCGCGCCGGACGGGCGGACGGTGGTGTTCTCGCTTGAGCGGGGCGGGAATTCGGACATCTATGCGCTGGACATCGGGAGCGGGCAGATCCGGCAACTGACCAATGCGCCGTCGATCGAGACGGCGCCGAGCTTCAGCCCCGACGGCAGCCGGATCGTGTTCGAGAGTGACCGGACGGGGACGCAGCAAATCTATGTCATGCCCGCGAGCGGGGGCGAGGGGACGCGGATTTCCAACGGGCCGGGGCGCTATGGCACGCCGGTCTGGTCGCCGCAGGGGGATTACATCGCCTTCACCAAGCAGAATGCCGGGCGGTTCCATATCGGCGTCATGCGGGCCGATGGCAGCGAGGAACGGCTGCTGACCGCGTCCTTCCTGGACGAGGGTCCGACCTGGGCGCCGAACGGGCGTGTCGTGATGTTCACCCGCGAAAGCGCGGGGGCGGGCGGTCAGGCGGCACTGTTCAGCGTGGACATTTCGGGCCGCAACCTGCGGCAGATCCCGACCGAGGGGCCGGCATCGGACCCCGCCTGGTCGCCGCTTTTGCCGTGAACCCCGTCGCGCCGCCGATTCACATGGCGGCGCGAAAGTGCTATAGATGGCGACAATCGAGCCAAGAAACACCAAAGGAACCCTTCCATGACGCTTCTTCCCAAGGCCCTTCTCGTCGTTGCCGTCCTCGGACTGGCGGCCTGCAACAATCCTGACCGCTTCGGCGCGGGCGGGGCCGGCGGTGCCGGTGGCGCGGGCGGTTTCGGTGCCGGCGGCGTGGGCGTTTCCGGTCTGGGCGACCCGAACGATCCGGCCTCGATCGCCTATTTCAACCAGTCCGTGGGCGACCGCGTGCTGTTCGCGGTGGACCAGTCCACCCTGTCGCCCGAGGCGCGGATGGTGCTGCAGGGTCAGGCGCAGTGGCTGAATTCCAACCCGAACTATGCCATCATCATCGAAGGCCATGCCGACGAGCAGGGCACGCGGGAATACAACCTTGCGCTGGGCGCACGCCGCGCCAGCGCGGTGCAGGATTTCCTGATCTCGCAGGGCGTCGCGCCGACGCGGATGCGGACCGTGTCCTATGGCAAGGAGCGCCCGATCGAGGTCTGTTCGACCGAGGCCTGCTACATGAAGAACCGCCGCGCCGTGACGGTGCTGTCGATGGGTGCGGGGGTCTGAGCCGATGCGGCTGCTTCGCCTTGTGGTCCTGACGGCCTTCCTGCCGGTCGCGTCCTTTGCGCAGGACTCGCAGACGCTGGCCGACATCCGGGCCGAGATCGCGCGGCTTCAGGCCGATTTCAACAGCCTGAAGTCCGAGCTTGTCTCTTCCGGCGCGGCGGCGTCCGGGGCGGGCGGCGGCGATGCCCTGCAGCGGATGGACGCCATCGAGGCGGCCCTGATGCGGCTGACGGCCAAGACCGAAGAGGTGGAGCTGAAGGTGAACCGCGTGGTCGCCGACGGGACGAACCGGATCGGCGACCTTGAATTCCGGCTGTGCGAGATGGAGGAGGGCTGCGATATCGGCGCCCTTGGCCAGACCGCGCCGCTGGGCGGCGGGGCGGTGACGCCCGCGCCGGCGGACCCTGCTGCCGGAGGCGTGGCGGGGGGTGCGACGGGGGGTGCGGCCGGGGGCGCGATTGCGGGCGGCACGGCCGGGCCGGAACTGGCATTGAGCGAACAGGCGGATTTCGACCGGGCCAAGGAGGTGCTCGGTCAGGGTGACTTTCGCACCGCTGCAGACCTCTTTGCGGCCTTTGCCCAATCCTACCCGGGTGGCCCGCTGACGCAGGAGGCGCATCTGCTGCGGGGCGAGGCTCTGGGCCAGCTTGGCGATACGGCCGGCGCGGCGCGGAGCTATCTGGAGGCGTTTTCGGGCCAGCCCGACGGGCCGAAGGCGGGGGCCGCGCTGTTGAAGCTGGGCACGTCGCTGGGGGCGCTGGGCCAGACGCCGGAGGCCTGTGTCACCTTGCAGGAGGTGGGCACGCGGTTCCCCGGATCGGTCGAGGCGGGGCAGGCGCAGAGCGCGATGATGGGGCTTGGCTGCTCCTGACGCGGGACATCGGGGATATCTTCCGTCAGGGCCTGAAGGATGCCGGTTGGGCGCCTTCGGGCCCTGATGCTTTGGGGCTGGCCGTTTCGGGCGGCGGGGATTCCGTGGCGCTGCTGCATCTGGCGGTGGCGGCGGGGCTGCGGGTGGAGGCGGCGACGGTCGATCACGGGCTGCGCCCCGAGGCGGTGGCGGAATGCGCGGCGGTGGCTGTGGCCTGCGCGGGTCTGGGCGTGCCGCACGAGGTGCTGCGCTGGCGCTGGGACGGGCGGGGCAACCTGCAGGACGCGGCGCGGCGGGGGCGGCTGGCGCTGCTGGCGGACTGGGCAGGGCGGCGGGGGCTGTCCGGCGTGGCGCTTGGCCATACGCGGGACGATGTGGCCGAGACCTTCCTGATGCGGCTGGCCCGGGATGCGGGGGTGGACGGGCTGGCGGCGATGGCGGCGCGGCGCGAGGTCCACGGGGTGGCCTTCCTGCGGCCGCTGCTGGGAATCGGGCGCGGGGCGTTGCGGGCCTGGCTGCTGGCACGGGGTGTGGGCTGGGCCGAGGATGCGTCGAATGACGATGCGCGGTTCCAGCGGGTGCGGGCGCGGCGGGCCGTGGCCGCAATGGCGGAAGCGGGCGTGGGGGCAGAGCAGATTGCCGCGCTGGCGCAGCGGATGGCCGAGGTGCGGGTAGCGCTGGAGGCGATGGCGGCAGAGGCTGCGGCGCGGGTGGCGCGGGTGGATCGCGGGGATGTGATCCTTGACGCGGGCGGGCTGGCCGCGCTGCCCGCGGAGGTGCGGCGCAGGCTGGTGCTGGCGGCGGTGACGTGGATCGCTTCGGCGGAATATGGCCCAAGGGGGGCGGAGCTGGAGCGGTTCCTTGCGGCGATGGCGGCGGGGCGGGCGGCGACGCTGGCGGGGGTGCGGATGACGGCCGGGCAGGGGCGGTTGCGGCTGACCCGCGAGGCGCGGGCGGTGGCGGGGCTGGAGGTGGCTGCGGGGCAGGTCTGGGACGGGCGGTGGCGAATTTCGGGGCCGGAGTCCAATGGGTTGACCATCCGTGCGCTGGGCGAGAAGGGGCTTGCGCTATGCCCCGGATGGAAGGCGGCGGGGATGCCGCGGGCCTCGCTTCCGGCCACGCCCGCGCTGTGGCGGGGGGCGGAACTGGTGTCCGCGCCGCTGGCGGGGATGGGGGCGGGTTGGCAGGCCGATTGTGCGCCGCCTGCGGGGGTTCTGGCTGCGGCACCTTTATCGCATTGAACCCTCGGGCTTTATCTCTATCTTAATGGGGAAGGGCTACGGGTGGCGGTGTGCCGCCTTCGTGGCGGTATGAGGAGACATTTCGTGGGCAACGCGCGAAACATCGCATTCTGGGTCGTTCTTTTCCTGCTGATCCTTGCGCTGTTCAACCTGTTCAGCGGGAACCAGTCGACGATGTCGTCGCGGACGCTGTCCTATTCCGATTTCATCAGCCGCGTGGACAGCGGCGAGGTGCAGAGCGTCACGCTGGATGGCGAACGCGTGCTGGTGCGGGCGCGGGATGGATCGCAATACGTGACGATCAAGCCGGAGGGCGAGGTTCTGACCGACCGCCTGATCGGCAAGGGCGTGGAGGTGAAGGCCGAGGCGCAGGAACAGTCGGGCTTCCTGTCGGTTCTGGGGATATGGCTGCCGTTCCTCGTGCTGATCGGGGTCTGGATCTTCTTCATGAACCGGATGCAGGGCGGGGGCCGTGGCGGCGCGATGGGGTTCGGCAAGTCACGGGCGAAGCTTTTGACCGAAAAGCACGGGCGCGTGACCTTCGACGACGTGGCGGGCATCGACGAGGCCAAGGAAGAGCTGGAAGAGATCGTGGAATTCCTGCGCAACCCGCAGAAATTCTCGCGCCTTGGCGGCAAGATCCCGAAGGGGGCGCTGCTGGTCGGTCCGCCCGGCACCGGCAAGACGCTGCTGGCGCGGGCGATTGCGGGCGAGGCGGGGGTGCCGTTCTTCACCATCTCGGGTTCCGACTTCGTCGAGATGTTCGTGGGCGTGGGCGCGTCCCGCGTGCGCGACATGTTCGAACAGGCGAAGAAGAACGCGCCCTGCATCGTCTTCATCGACGAGATCGACGCGGTGGGTCGTGCCCGTGGCGTGGGCATCGGCGGCGGCAATGACGAGCGCGAGCAGACGCTGAACCAGTTGCTGGTGGAGATGGACGGGTTCGAGGCGAACGAGGGCGTGATCATCGTCGCCGCGACCAACCGCAAGGACGTGCTGGACCCGGCGCTGCTGCGCCCCGGCCGTTTCGACCGCCAGATCCATGTGCCGAACCCCGACATCAAGGGGCGGGAGAAGATCCTTGGCGTCCATGCCCGCAAGGTGCCGCTGGGGCCGGATGTGGACCTGCGGACGATCGCACGCGGCACGCCCGGCTTTTCGGGTGCGGACCTGATGAACCTTGTGAACGAGGCGGCGCTGATGGCCGCCCGCGTGGGCCGCCGTTTCGTCACCATGGAGGACTTCGAGAACGCGAAGGACAAGGTGATGATGGGGGCCGAGCGCCGGTCGATGGTGCTGACGCCCGACCAGAAGGAAAAGACGGCCTATCACGAGGCGGGGCACGCCATCGTGGGCCTGAACATGCCGAAGTGCGATCCGGTCTATAAGGCGACGATCATTCCGCGGGGCGGTGCCTTGGGGATGGTGGTGTCCCTGCCGGAAATGGACCGGCTGAACATGCACAAGGACGAGGGCAAGCAGAAGATCGCCATGACGATGGCCGGCAAGGCGGCCGAGATCATCAAGTATGGCGAGGAAGGCGTGTCGTCCGGCCCTGCGGGGGATATCCAGCAGGCATCGTCGCTGGCGCGGGCCATGGTGATGCGCTGGGGCATGTCGGACAAGGTCGGCAATATCGACTATGCCGAGGCGCATGAAGGCTATCAGGGGAACACCGCCGGCTTCTCGGTTTCGGCCCATACGAAGGAGCTGATCGAGGACGAGGTGAAGAAGCTGATCGACGAGGGCTATGAAACCGCCCGCCGCATCCTGATCGAGAAGGCCGAGGATTTCGAACGGCTGGCCAAGGGTCTGCTGGAGTACGAGACGCTGACGGGCGACGAGATCCGCAAGGTGATCGCGGGCGAGTCGCTGGGCGGTGACGACGATGCGGACAAGCCGGCCTCGGGCGGCGGGACGACGTCCATCGCGGCGATCCCGAAGACGAAGCCCAAGACGCCCAAGGCGGGGCCGGAGCCGGAGCCGGTGGTCTGAACCTTGGCTGACGGACGCAAGGATTGGGACCCCGGGACCTATGCAAGGTTCCGGGGTCTTCGTTTGCGGCCCGCGCTGGACCTGCTGGCGCAGGTGGACGGGCTGCCGGAGGGCGATGTAGTGGACCTTGGCTGCGGCGACGGGGCCGTGGCGGGGGCATTGCGGGCAAGGTTTCCGGGGCGGCGGCTGGTGGGGGTCGATGCCTCGCCCGCGATGCTGGCGCAGGCGCGGGGCTATGACGCGACGGTCTGTGCCGATATTGCCGGTTGGCGGGGCGAAGGGCTGGCGCTGGTCTTTTCCAATGCGGCGCTGCACTGGCTGGGCGATCATGCGGGGCTGATGCCGCGGCTGGCGGGGATGCTGCGGCAGGGCGGGGTGCTGGCGGTGCAGATGCCGCGCCAGTTCCTTGCGCCGTCGCACCGGTTCCTGCGCGATATCGCGGGGGCGATGTTCCCCGACCGTTTCGACTTTGCGGGCTGGCAGGCACCGGTGGCGACGGCGGCGGAGTATCATGCGCTGCTGTCGGGGCTTGGCACGGTGGAGGCGTGGGAGACGGACTATGTGCAGCGGCTGGAGCCGGTGGCGGATGGCCATCCGGTGCGGCGGTTCACCGAAAGCACGGCGATGCGGCCGTTTCTGGAAAAGCTGGATGCGGCCGGAGCCGCGGCCTTTGTCGCGGCCTATGAAGAGGCGCTTGCGGCGGCCTATCCGGTGGCCGAGGATGGGTCCGTCCTGTTCCCGTTCCGGCGGGTCTTCTTTACCTTGAGGGTTTGATGCCTGTCCTGAAACCGACCGGATATGTGGGCCGCATCGTCTGGCTTGGTCTTGTGCGTGACCGCGACGCGGCGCTGGAGTCGGTGGCGGTGGACAGCCTGACCGCCACCTTCGCGGGGCCGGAGGGCGAGGCGCATGGGGGGCTGACGCGGCCATCCTGCAGCCGTGTGACGGCGCAGTATCCCAAGGGGACGGTGATCCGCAACACGCGGCAGTTTTCAGTGCTGGCGGCCGAGGATCTGGCTGCCATCGCCGCGAAGATGGGGGTGGCCACGCTGGACCCCGCGCTGGTCGGGGCGACGATGGTGGTAGAGGGGATACCGGATTTCAGCCATATCCCACCGTCCAGCCGGTTGCAGGCGGAAGGCGGCGCGACGCTTGTGGTCGATCTGGAGAACCGGCCCTGCATGCTGCCCGCGCGGCCGATCGAGGCGCGGCATCCCGGTCTGGGGGCCAGGTTCAAGGCTGCGGCACAGGGGCGGCGGGGCATCGTCGGCTGGGTGGAGCGGGAAGGGACCTTCCGTCTGGGCGAGGCGATCCGCCTGCATGTTCCCGACCAGCCGGTCTGGGCGCATCTGGACGGGGCAAGGCAGCACGGGGCGCGGCAGGAATAGCCCGGATTTATGGAATGGGCGTTCCATTTATGGAAAGTTTCCCACCTGTGTTCCATAATTTCCGATCGGAAACCCTGGCTGGCGATATTGGGGGCGAAAAGGTCGGAAAAGCCACTCTCGCAGCCCGTTTCCCCCGCTATCACGTCGCTAACGGGGGATGAAACCCCGCAACGGGAGCTGGGACATGGCCTTCAAGACCGACATCGAAATTGCACGCGAAGCCAAGAAGAAGCCGATCATGGAGATCGGATCGAAGCTGGGCATTCCGTCCGAACATCTGCTGCCCTATGGCCATGACAAGGCGAAGGTGAGCCAGGACTTCATCAAGTCGCTGGCGGGCAAGAAGGACGGCAAGCTGATCCTCGTCACCGCGATCAACCCGACCCCGGCGGGCGAGGGCAAGACCACGACGACGGTGGGTCTGGGCGACGGTCTGAACCGCATCGGCAAGAAGGCGGTGATCTGCATCCGCGAAGCCTCCCTCGGCCCGAACTTCGGGATGAAGGGTGGTGCTGCGGGCGGCGGTTACGCGCAGGTCGTGCCGATGGAGGAGATGAACCTCCACTTCACCGGCGACTTCCATGCGATCACCAGCGCACACAACCTGCTGTCGGCGATGATCGACAACCACATCTACTGGGGCAACAGCCTGGACATCGACGAGCGCCGCGTGTCCTGGCGCCGGGTGATGGACATGAACGACCGGGCGCTGCGGGATATCGTGGTGAGCCTCGGCGGCGTGGCCAACGGCTTCCCGCGCCAGACGGGTTTCGACATCACCGTGGCGTCGGAAGTCATGGCGATCCTGTGCCTGTCCAACGACCTTGAAGACCTGCAGAAGCGGCTGGGCGACATCGTGGTGGCCTATACCCGCGAGAAGAAGCCGGTCTATTGCCGCGACATCAAGGCCGATGGCGCGATGACGGTGCTGCTGAAGGATGCGATGCAGCCGAACCTCGTGCAGACGCTGGAGAACAACCCGGCCTTCGTGCACGGTGGCCCGTTCGCCAACATCGCCCACGGCTGCAACTCGGTCATCGCCACCAAGACGGCGCTGAAGCTGGGTGAATATGTCGTGACCGAAGCCGGTTTCGGTGCGGACCTCGGCGCCGAGAAGTTCTTCGACATCAAGTGCCGCAAGGCCGGGCTGAAGCCTGCCGCTGCCGTGATCGTGGCGACGGTGCGCGCGATGAAGATGAATGGCGGCGTTGCGAAGGCCGATCTGGGGGCCGAGAATGTCGATGCCGTCAAGAAGGGCTGCCCGAACCTTGGCCGCCATATCGCCAACGTGAAATCCTTCGGCGTGCCGGTGGTGGTTGCGATCAACCACTTCTACAGCGACACGGATGCCGAGATTGCGGCGGTGAAGGCCTATGTGGCCGAGCAGGGCGCGGAAGCCATCCTGTGCAAGCACTGGGCGAACGGGTCTGCGGGGATCGAGGATCTGGCGAAGAAGGTGGTGCAGCTGGCGGAATCGGGGGCCGCGAATTTCGCGCCGCTCTATCCCGACGAGATGCCGCTGTTCCAGAAGCTGGAGACGATCGCCAAGCGCATCTATCACGCGGACGAGGTGATTGCGGACAAGTCGATCCGCGACCAGCTGAAGGCGTGGGAAGCGGCGGGCTATGGCCATCTGCCGATCTGCGTGGCCAAGACGCAGTATTCCTTCACCACCGATCCGTCGGTGCGCGGGGCGCCGACGGGCCATACCGTGCCGGTGCGCGAGGTGCGGTTGTCGGCGGGCGCGGGCTTCATCGTCGCCATCTGCGGCGAGATCATGACGATGCCGGGCCTGCCCAAGGTGCCGAGCGCGGAAGTGATCCGCCTGAACGATCAGGGCCATGTCGAGGGCCTGTTCTAAGGTGATCTGTCACGTTGCCCTTTCGGGTCTTCGCCCTTACATGGGGGACGACCTGAAAGGGGGACGTGCATGAAGAGGCCGGAAGACTGCACCACCATGGCCGACATCCGGGCCGAGATCGACCGGCTGGACGAGGCGCTGGTGGCGATGTTCGCGGAGCGGACCGCCTATATCGACAGGGCGGCGGCGATCAAGGAGCAGGTGGGCCTGCCCGCGCGGATCGAGGACCGGGTGGAGCAGGTCGTGGCCAATGTGCGGCGTCATGCGGTGGCCCACGGGTTGCCGCCGGACAAGCTGGAAAAGCTGTGGCGCAAGCTGATCGACTGGTCGATCGAGCGCGAGGAAGACCATTTGCGGAAGGGCTGACGGATCGCCCGACCGGGACGGAAGGGCGAGGCGATGACGGCCACGGCGATTGACGGCAAGGCCATTGCGGCGCGGATGCTGGCCGAGGTGCGGGCCGAGGCGGCGGACCTTGCCACGGCGGGATGGGAGCCGCGGCTGGTGTCGATCTCGGTGGGCGACGTGGCGGCGGCGGAGCTGTATGTCCGCAACCAGCAGAAATCGGCCGAGGCGGCGGGCGTGGCCTTCGAGGCGCGGAATTACCCTGCCGACATCTCGCTGGAGCAGTTGACGGGCGTGCTGGCGGGGCTGAATGCGGACCCGCGGGTGAACGGGATCATCATCCAGAGGCCGCTGCCCGCACATATCCCGGTGAAGGCGTTGCAGAAGGCCGTGCATCCGTTGAAGGATGTGGAGGGGATGCATCCGTCCAGTATCGGGAACATCGTCTATAACGATCTGGCGCTGGGGCCCTGCACGGCGGTGGCGGCGGTGGAAATCCTGAAGTCCCTGCCGTTGAAGGTCGAAGGGCTGGATGTCTGCGTGATCGGGCATTCGGAAATCGTGGGGAAGCCCATCGCCTTTCTGATGATGGGGCTGGGGGCGACGGTGACGGTCTGTCACCACATGACGCGGCAGGTGGCGGTTCATTCCCGCGCGGCGGATGCGGTTTTCGTGGCCGTGGGCAAGCCGGGGCTGGTGACGGGGAACATGCTTAAGCCCGGGGCGGCGCTGATCGATATCGGGATCAACCGGGTCGAGGGGCGGACGGTCGGGGATGCCGATTACGCAAGCTGTGCCGAGGTGGCGGGGTGGATCACGCCCGTTCCGGGCGGCGTGGGGCCGGTGACGGTGGCGGTGCTGCTGAAGAATGCGGTGCTGGCGACGCGGATGCAGAGGGATCATTACCGCACGGCCTTTGCGGCGGCGGTCTGAGGAAAAAACGAGAGGGAACGGGACGATGGTTGCCAAGGTGATCGACGGGAAGGCCTTTGCCGCCAATGTGCGGGCGCAGGTCGCGGCGCATGTGGCGCGGTTGAAGGAGGAGAAGGGCATCACGCCGGGTCTGGCCGTGGTTCTGGTGGGGGAAGACCCGGCGTCCAAGGTCTATGTGCGCAACAAGCACGCCTCGACCATCGAGGTGGGGATGGAAAGCTTCGAGCATCGCCTGCCTGCCGAGACATCCGAGGCGGAGCTGCTGGCGCTGATCGACCGGTTGAACGGCGATCCGGCGGTGCACGGGATTCTGGTGCAGTTGCCGCTGCCCGGGCATCTGAATTCCGAGCTGGTGATCAACCGGATCGACCCGGCGAAGGATGTGGACGGGTTCCATATCTCGAACGTCGGCTTGCTGGGCACGGGGCAGAAGTCGATGGTGCCCTGCACGCCGCTGGGCTGTCTGATGATGCTGCGGGATCATCATGGCAAGCTGGCGGGGCTGGATGCGGTGGTCGTGGGGCGGTCGAACATCGTGGGCAAGCCGATGGCGCAACTGCTGCTGGGGGATAGCTGCACGGTGACGATCGCGCATTCGCGGACGAAGGATCTGGCGGAGGTATGTCGGCGGGCGGATATCCTCGTGGCTGCCGTGGGGCGGCCGGAGATGATCACCGGCGACATGGTGAAGCCGGGGGCGACGGTGATCGATGTCGGGATCAACCGGATAGAGCGGGACGGGAAGGCCAAGCTGGTGGGCGACGTGCATTACGACAGCGCGGCGGCGGTGGCCGGGGCGATCACGCCGGTTCCCGGCGGTGTGGGGCCGATGACGATTGCCTGCCTGCTGGCCAATACGCTGACGGCCTGCTGCCGGGCGAACGGGCTGGCAGAGCCGGAGGGGTTGACGGCGTGAGTGCCGGGGTGAGCCCGGCCCTGCCTGCAAACGCGCCCCGGGCTTGACCCGGGGCCTCCCGGGTCGTGGTGGAGGTCCCGGGTCACGCCCGGGACGGGGTTTCAGAAGGGTATGGGCAGGGCGCGGGGGCCGGTGAGGATTGCCAGTGCGCCCTTTTGCATCAGGCTTTGCAGGGCGCTGTCATCGGTTCGCAGGCCACCCGTATAGGTGCCGTAGGCGGGCAGTATCAGGCGGACGCTGTCCAGCAGGAAGCAGGGACGGGCGGTGCCCTTTAAGCGGGCCTTCGGGTGGTAATGTCCTGAAACCTCGGCGTTTTGCGACGGGTCCGCGATGTGGCGGAAGGTCAGCGGGCCGAGCTTCACGGTGGCGCGGTGGGTGCCGCCGATATCCACGGGGCCTGCATCGTGGTTGCCTTCGATCCATGTCCAGTCGCGCCCTGCCATCAGGCGGGCGAGGCGCAACCGTGCCGCTTCCTCCAGCCCGTCGGCGGCGGCGAGGTCGTCGAAACTGTCGCCAAGGCAGATGACATGGGCGGGGGCGGTGCGGTCGATGTCGGCTTCCAGCTTTTCCAGCGTGGCGCGGGTTTCGTAGGGCGGCAGCAGGGCGCCGCCGCGACGGGCGAGGCGTTCGGACTTGCCGAAATGCAGGTCGGACACGCAGAGAAGCGCCCGCGCGGGCCAGTGCAGCGCGCCGGAGGGCAGGGCGTGGAGGGTTTCGCCGGCAAGGGTGAAGGCGTGGTGCATGGCGGTGGTTTGCCTTGCGGGGCAAGGCGTTGCAAGTGGGTCAGGCGAGGCCCGCTTCCTGCATCAGCCGCCGTGCGGCGTCTTCCACCATGCGTTCGCGGCCCGTGCCGTGGATGGGGATCTTGTTCGGTTCGAGGAAAAGGGGGGCGGCAAGGGGCGTGACGCGGGGCAGGCGGATCAGGTCGATGCGGTTTCCGACGCGGGCGAGCATGTCTTCGATGCGGGAAAAGTCCACGAGGCCGCGTTCGGCCTCTTCCCGCGTGACTTGCAGGAGGAGGTGGTCGGGGTCGTATTTCCTGAGCGTGTCATAGAGGATGTCGGAGGAGAAGGTGGCCTGACGGCCCGTCTTGCGGCGGCCCTGATGGCTGCGTTCGATCAGGCCCGCGATGATGGCGGTGGCGCGGAAGGTGCGTTTCATCACGGCATTGCCGCCGAGCCATGTTTCGAGGCCCTCGCGCAGGCGGTCCAGATCGAAGAGGGGGCCCGCGTCGGTGACGGGGTCGAGGCCCCAGATGAGGGTGGCGTAATCGGTCGCGGTGAAGCCCAGGGGGGCAAGGCCCTGATCTTCCATGACTTTCGTGACGAGGAGCGCAAGGGTCTGCATCGCGTTGCGGCCTGCGAAGCCGTATATGCAAAGGTGTTCGCGCCCGTCATGCGGGAAGGATTCGACCAGCAGGCGGTCGGGTTGGGGGAGGCGCGAGACGTCGCGTTGCAGGGCGAGCCATCCTGCGGTGTGGGCGGGGAGGTCGGGCCAGCTATCTGCTTGGAAGATTTCGAGGATCCGCTGCGTCAGCAGGGTGGAGGTGGCGAATTTGGTGCCGTTGAAGGTGGCCACCTTCGGGTCGCGGCCCGGCTGGCGGGTGACTTCCACCGTCATCTCGCGCAGGCCTTCGTAGCGCACGATCTCGCCCCCGATGAGGAAGGTGTCGCCGGGGGTGAGGGTGGAGGCGAAGCCTTCTTCCACCTCTCCCAGCGGGGTGCCGCCGAGGCGATTCCTTAACCGCACTTTCAGCGTTTCGGTGTCGATGATGGTGCCGAGGTTCTGGCGGATCACGGCGGCGGTGCGCGGGTCGCGGAGTTGCCAGAGGCCGTTTTTTTCCAGCAATCTCTGCCACTTGTCATAGGCGCGGAGGGCGTAGCCGCCGGTGGCGCAGAAGTCGAGGCAGGCGTCGAACTGGGCGCGTGTAAGGGTGGTGTAGGGGCCTGTTCGTTTAACCTCTGTGAACAGATCGTTAGCGTCGAAGGGGCCGGAGGCGGCGGTCATGAGGATGTGCTGGCACAGCACGTCGCGGGGACCGGGGCCGCGGGGTTCGCCGTCCAAGTCATGGTCGCGGACGGCGTCGAGGGCGGCGCGGCATTCCACCACCTCGAAGCGGTTTGCGGGCAATATCAGGGCCTTGGAGGGGGCGTTGTAGCGGTGGTTGGCGCGGCCGATCCTTTGCACGAGGCGTTTGACGTTCTTTGGCGCGCCGACCTGTATCACGAGGTCCACGTCGCCCCAGTCGATCCCGAGGTCGAGCGAGCCGGTGCAGACGACGGCGCGGAGCTTGCCTTCGGCCATCGCGGCTTCCACCCTTTCGCGCTGTTCGCGGGCGAGGGAGCCGTGGTGGATGCCGATGGGCAGCCCTTCGTCGTTCTGTAGCCAGAGGTCGTGAAAGAAGAGTTCCGCCTGCGCCCGCGTGTTGTGGAAGATGAGGGTCGTGCGGTGGCGGCGGACTTCGTCGAGGATCGCCCGCATGGCGTAGCGGCCTCCGCCACCGCTCCATGGCGGGGGTTCTTCGGTTTCCAGCATGGCGATGTCGGGGTCGGGGCCGGGGTCGGCTTGCAGGATGTCGCAGGTGGTGGGCGACAGGTAACGGGCCAGCGCGGGCGGGTCTTCGACGGTGGCGGAGAGGCCGACGCGGCGCAGGCCGGGGGCGAGGGTTTCGAGGCGGGACAGCAGCAGCATGAGCTGGTCGCCGCGTTTGGATTCGGCCAGCGCGTGGAGTTCGTCGATCACAACCCTTTGGAGTGACGCGAAAATCCGGGGGGCGTCTTCGTAGGAGAGGAGGAGGGCAAGGGATTCCGGCGTGGTCAGCAGGATATGCGGCGGGTCGGCGCGTTGGCGGCGGCGCTGGGTATAGGTGGTGTCGCCGGTGCGGTCTTCGATCCGGATGGGCAGGCCCGCGCCTTCGACCGGCGTGCGCAGGTTGCGGCGGATATCGGCGGTAAGGGCCTTGAGCGGCGAGATGTAGAGGGTGTGGAGGCCGTTGGGCGGGGTTTGCCCGAGTTCGGCAAGGGTGGGGAGGAAGCCTGCCAGCGTCTTGCCGCCGCCGGTCGGGGCGATGAGGAGGGTGGCGGGGGCATGGGCGCGGGCCAGCATGTCCTGCTGGTGCGGGTGGAGGGTCCAGCCGCGATTTTCCAGCCAGTCGGTGAGGGGCGGGGGAAGATGCATGGGGGGAAGGTAGGACGCCGGGGGCGGCGGG
>AYNO01000100.1 GCA_000500915.1 Rhodobacter sp. CACIA14H1 | reverse complement strand
TGCCGGTACGCCATCCCGTCAGCCTGGAAGGGGGCCGAGGCGCAGGCGGAGTTTGCCGCGCTGGGGGCGGATTTGGCGGTGGTGGTGGCCTATGGGCTGATCCTGCCGCAGGCGGTGCTGGATGCGCCGCGTCTGGGCTGTCTGAACATCCACGCCTCGCTCCTGCCGCGCTGGCGGGGGGCGGCGCCCATCCATCGGGCGATCATGGCGGGGGATGCGGAAACCGGCATCTGCATCATGCGGATGGAGGCGGGGCTGGACACCGGGCCGGTGCTGCTGCGCGAGGCGGTGGCGATCGGGGCGGAGGAGGTGACGGCGGAATTGCACGATCGGCTGTCCGCGCTGGGGGCGCGGCTGATCGTCGATGCGCTGGAGCGGTTGCCCTCGCTCGTGGCCGTGCCGCAGCCCGCCGAAGGCGTCACCTATGCCGCCAAGATCGACAAGGCCGAGGCGCGGGTGGATTGGTCCCTGCCCGCCGTGCAGGTGGACCGGCTGATCCGCGGCCTGTCGCCCTTTCCGGGCGCGTGGTGCATGGCGGGGGGCGAGCGGGTGAAACTGCTGCGGTCCCGCGTGGTGGACGGGCGCGGCGCACCGGGGCAGGTGCTGGGCGGTCTGACCGTGGCCTGCGGCGACGGTGCGGTGGAAATCACGCTGGCCCAGCGCGAGGGGAAGAAGGCGCAGGGTCCGGAAGAGTTCCTGCGCGGGTTCACCCTGCCCGCGCGGCTGGAGTAAGCGCGACCCCGTCCCGGGCTTGACCCGGGACCTCTGGGCATGCCGTGGCACAGGGTGGGCAAGGAGGCCCCGGGTCAGGCCCGGGGCGGGGTTTCAAGGGCTACCCCTTCGCCTGACGGATCACCCGCTCCAGCACTTCCAGAAAGCGCGACCGGTCGACCTTGGAAAAGGGCCGCCCGCCGCCCTGACGGAAGGGATCGGCGCTGCGCAGGTCGGCCATCAGGTCGCGGGTGGCCAGCGCGTTGCCGATGTTGCGGTCGGTCAGCACCTCGCCGTTATGCTTCACCACCACGGCCCCTGCCGCCACGGCCTTCGCGGCCAGCGGGATGTCGCCCGTGATGACCACATCCCCCGCCCCGCATTGCGCGGCGATCCACTTGTCGGCCTCGTCGGGGCCGTCGGGGACATAGACCATCTCGACCAGCGGCGAGGCCATGGGACGGATGCCGCCATTCGACACGACCAGCATCTTCACCCCGTGGCGGACCGCGACGCGCTGCGCCTCGTCCTTGACCGGGCAGGCATCGGCATCGACGAAGAGGCGGGTCATGCCATCAGCCCATCAGCGCCTGCGCGTGGAAGGCGACATGTTCCTCCATGAAGGTCGATACGAAGAAATAGCTGTGGTCATAGCCCTTCTGCATCCGGAACGATCCGCCCTGACGCCGCGCCGCCATCGCCTCGGCCAACGCCTCGGGCTTCAGCAGGTCGAGGAACTGGTCGGCAGTGCCGGTGTCGATCAGCATCGGCCCGTCGAACCCGTACCGCCGCATCATCAGCGTGGCATCATAGCCCGCCCATGCGGCCTCGTCCGCGCCCAGATAGGCGGTGAACTGCTTGCGGCCCCAGTCCGAGGCCACCGGATTACAGATCGGCGCAAAGGCCGAGACGGAGCGGAAGCGCCCCGGAAAGCTCATCGCCACGGTCAGGGCGCCGTGGCCGCCCATGGAATGGCCGGTGATGGACTGCGCGGCCTCGGCCAGCGGAAAGGCGGAAAACAGGACGTTGGGCAATTCGTCGGTGATGTAGTCCCACATCTGGAAATGCTGCATCCACGGGTCTTCCGACGCGTTCACGTAGAAGCCCGCCCCCTGCCCCAGATCATAGGCCGGATCATCAGCCACGCCTGCGCCACGGGGCGAGGTGTCGGGAAAGACCAGAGCGATGCCCGCCTCGGCCGCCCAGCGCTGCGCACCGGATTTGACCATCGCGTTCTCATGCGTGCAGGTCAGGCCCGACAGGAACCACAGCAGCGGAACGGGGCCGTCCTCGGCCTGTTCGGGCAGGAAAAGGCCGAAGGTCATGTCGCAGTCGCAGGCGACGGAAGGGTGGCTGTAAACCCCCTGCACGCCGCCGAAGGCCCGGCTTTCCGATACGGTCTTCATCGATCACCTTTCGCTTGTCGGGGTGAAACTTTCACGGGCCGCAAAGGGATGCAACCCGGGCAGAGCGAAGTCTGACGCAGACTTCGCGGCGATTTCTGAAACGCAGAAATCGGCGGGACGACGGGGGCCCGGAATTTGCGCCAAATTCCGGCGCGGTTTGTGCGTCACAAACCGCGCTACTGCGTCGGATGGAACTTGCCAGCGGGCGAGGCCGTGAAGATCTGGCATCCCGTCGCGGTTACGCCCACGGAATGTTCGAATTGCGCCGACAGCGTCTTGTCCCGCGTGATCGCGGTCCAGTCATCGGCCAGCACCTTGGTTTCGGGGCGGCCCAGGTTCACCATCGGTTCGATGGTGAAGAACATGCCTTCCTCCAGCACCGGCCCCGCGCCGGGGCGGCCGTAATGCAGCACGTTCGGGGGGGCGTGGAAGACGCGGCCCAGACCGTGGCCGCAGAAGTCGCGCACCACGGACATGCGCTGCGCTTCCACATAGCTCTGGATCGCGTGGCCGATGTCGCCGAAGGTGTTGCCCGGCTTCACCGCCGCGATGCCGCGCATCAGCGCCTCGTGCGTGACGTTGATCAGGCGCTGGGCAAAGGGTTTTGCGGTGCCTGCGACATACATGCGGCTGGTATCGCCGAACCAGCCGTCCACGATCACGGTGACATCCACGTTCAGGATGTCGCCCGCCTGCAGCGCGTCGCTGGACCGGCCCGGAATCTTGGCCCCCGGGATGCCGTGGCAGACGACATGGTTCACGCTGATGCAGGAGGCGTGGCGATAGCCCTTGTAGCCGATGGTGGCAGAGGTGACGCCGCGGCGTTCCACCTCGGCCGTGATGAAGGCGTCGATGTCGCCAGTGGTGGCGCCGGGAACGACCAGAGGACCCACGGCGTCCAGGATTTCGGCCGCGACGCGGCCTGCGGCGGCCATGCCGGCGAAATCCGCATCCTCGTAGATGCGGATCCCGTCCCTGGTGATGCGTCCGCGTGTTTCGTCCACCGGCCAAACCCTTGCTGTCCTTGCGCCCTAGATAAGCAATGCGCGGGGGGAAGGCCAGACCCGCGCCGTCGCGCCCCCTTTGAAACCGCCACGGCGCGGCCTATACCCGTTCCAGCCCAGCCCGAAGGAGGATGAAATGCCCAATCCCACCGCAGCCATGCTGGTGATCGGAGACGAGATCCTGTCGGGGCGCACGCGCGATTCGAACATGCACCATCTGGCGCAGCGGCTGACGGAACACGGCATCCGGCTGATGGAGGCGCGGGTGGTGGCCGATGACCATGGCGCGATCGTCGCGGCGGTGAACGAATTGCGGGCGCGGCATGACCATGTCTTTACCAGCGGTGGCATCGGCCCCACCCATGACGACATCACGGCCGAGGCGATTGCGGCGGCCTTCGGCGTGGCGATCACGCATCGGGCCGATGCGATGGCCCTTCTGGCCGCGCATTACGAACGGGCGGGGCTGCCCTTCAACGAGGCGCGGCAGCGCATGGCGCGGATACCGGACGGGGCGACGCTGATCGAGAACCCGATTTCCACCGCGCCCGGCTTCACCATCGGCAATGTGCATGTGATGGCCGGTGTGCCCAACATCTTCGAGGCGATGCTGGCGGGCGTCATGCCCGGGCTGACCGGCGGTGCGCCGCTGCTGTCGCAGACGCTGCGCGTGAACCGGGGCGAGGGCGAGATTGCGGGGCAGTTCGGCGCACTGGCGGCAGAGTTTCCGGACCTGTCGATGGGCAGCTATCCGTTCAACACCAACGGGGTCTATGGCACCAATCTGGTGATCCGGGGGACCGACCCGGCCCGCGTGGATGCGGCGATGACGCGGCTGGCGGCGCTGTTCGGATGACGCCCGGAACGCTGGCCGCTGTGGCCGAGGCGACATGGCCGCCCTTCGCGGTGACGCGGGCCGGTCCGTGGCTGCTGCGCGAGGGGCGCGGGGGCGGGCAGCGGGTATCGGCGGCGTCGGCCGCCGCTGCGTGGACCGCGGAGGATATCCCGCAGGCCGAGGCGGGGATGCGGGCCCTTGGGCAGGACCCGCTGTTCGTGGTCCGTCCGGGGGACGAGGCGCTGGATGCGGCGCTGGCGGCGCGGGGCTATGCGCTGCATGATCCTGTTGTGGCCTATGCCGCGCCCGTGGCCGAACTGGCGGCGGTGGCGCCGCCCTTCCTGACCGCCTTCACCCATTGGCCGCCCCTGCAGGTGGCGCGGCAGATCTGGGACGAGGGCGGTATCGGACCCGCCCGCGTCGCGGTGATGGAACGCGTGGCGGGGCCGAAGACCTGCATCCTCGGCCGGTCGGGGGACCGTGCTGCGGGGGCGGCGTTCACGGCGATCCATGGCGATGTTGCAATGCTTCACGCGCTGGAGGTGGCACCCGCCCTGCGGAGAAACGGCTGTGCCCACAATATCTTGCGGGCGGCGGCGATCTGGGCACGGGATGAGGGTGCGGCGACGCTGGCGCTGCTGGTGACTGAGCGGAACCTTGCCGCGCGGGCTCTGTACACTTCCATGAAGATGCAGGTTGTGGGACAGTATCACTACCGGAAGATGTAGCCCGCAGAAGGCTTGAGCAGTGACTGCAAAGACCCTGACAACCGCCCGACGGCTGCGCCGGACCCTTGCGCTTGGCCTGTGGGGCATGACGGCCGCGCTGCCTGCCATGGCGATGGTGCCGGACTTCGGCATGACCGCGACACAGGCGGGCGAACGGCGCGAGGCGGTGTCGTCCTATGCCGTGCCGACGGGGCCGTGGCGGGCGGGGGCGATTCCCGTGGTGACGGCAGAGGGCGCGGTCAGCCAGACCGCGTGGAAGCTGGACGCGCCGGGGAAAAGCACGCTGGAACTGCTGCAGCCGCTGCGCGATCAGGCGCGGGCGGCGGGATACGAGACGGTCTTCGAATGCGAAGCGCAGACCTGCGGCGGGTTCGACTTCCGCTATGGCACCGACATCCTGCCGGAGCCGGAGATGCATGTGGACCTTGGCGACTACCGCTTCCTTGCCGCGCGGCGGGACGGGGCGGATGGCGCGGAATGGCTGACGCTGGTGGTCAGCCGGTCTGCCGATACGGGTTTCGTCCAGATGACGCTGGTCGGTGCGCAGCCCGAGGTGGCGCCGGACCTGTCGGTTTCGACGAAGTCGCCTACGGACGGGGCCGCCCCGGTGGAGAGCGGCGCAATGGCCGCTGCGCCCGTGATGGCGCTGGATGCGGGCAAGCCGCTGGTGCTGCAGGGGCTGGATTTCCCGTCGGGCAAGGCCGAACTGGTGGCGGGCGACCACGCGTCGCTCCGCGATCTGGCGGATTGGCTGGCGGCCCATCCGCAGGCGGGGGTGGAACTGGTGGGGCATACCGACGGGTCGGGCAATCCCGATGCGAACACCGCCCTGTCGCTGGCACGGGCCGAGGCGGTGCGGGCGGCGCTGGTGGCGCTGGGTGCCGATCCGGCGCGGATCGGGACGCGGGGCGCGGGGCCGTCCGAACCCGTGGCCGACAACGACACGCCGGAAGGGCGGGCCAAGAACAGAAGGGTCGAGGTCATCCTGACCCCGACCCTCTGACACTCCCCCGAGTGGCGCGGTCCCCGTGGGGACCGCCGGTAATCACCAGTTGTCCGGCCCCTTGTCCATCAGCTGCTTGGCAAGGAAGTCGATGAAGGCCCGCACCTTGGGCTGGGTAAAGCGTCCCGGCGGATAGACGGCATAGATGCCCAGACTTTCCGTCGGCAGGCCGGGGATCGCCTCTTCGACCAGACCTTCGCGCATCGCGTCGGCATAGAGGAAGGACGGCAGATAGGCGATGCCAAGGCCCGAAATCGCCGCGTTCAGCAGCGACTGCCCGTCATTCACCGTCAGCCAGCCCACCGACCGCACCTGACGCTTTTCCCCCGAAGGCGCGGTGATCTTCCATACGTTGCCATTGGCCTGATTGGAATAGTGCAGGAGCTTGTGGTCGTTCAGGTCGTCGATCTTCAACGGACGGCCATAGCGCTGGAAGTAGGAGGGCGAGGCGATCATGCGGCGCGTGGTTTCCGTCAGCTTCCGCGCGCGGAGGCTTGAATCCTCCAGCTCGCCCACGCGGATCGCCATGTCGAACCCTTCGGAGATGAGTTCGACGTAACGGTTGTTCAGCACCATGTTCACCGTGATGTCGGGATATTCGAGCAGGAAATCCCCGAGGATCGGTGACAGCAGGTTCACGCCGAAATCGGTGGCGACACTGATACGCAACAGGCCCGAGGGGGCCGACTGCATGGATGTGACCAGCGCATCCGCTTCGCCCGCGTCGTTCAGGACGCGGCGGGCGCGGTCGTAATAGGCAAGGCCAATCTCGGTGGGCGAGACGCGGCGCGTGGTCCGGTTCAGCAGGCGGGCCCCCAACCGCGCCTCCAGAGCCGAGACGTGCTTGGACACGGCCGACTTCGAAATTCCCATCTTCTTGGCCGCGTCGGTGAAGCCGCCCTGATCCACCACGGTGGCGAAGGCTTCCATTTCCGTCAGTCGGTCCATTGTTGTCCTCTGGCAAGCTATGAGGTCGTGCCGGTGAGGATTGACCGCCAAATCGGGCAGGATCGGGGCGTGGACGGGGCCGATCCGCGGTATTCCTTGGGATCGTTGAAGGCAGGGAAACAGGATGCGGGGGATGGAGCTTTGGCTAAAGCCGTGCCGCCAGCCTTGCGCCCTGGTCGATGGCCCGTTTGGCGTCAAGTTCCGCCGCCACATCGGCACCGCCGATGACATGGTGGGGGATGCCCGCCTGCGCCAGAAGATCGGCCAGCCCCCGCGCCGGTTCCTGCCCCGCGCAGAGGACGACGGTATCGGCCGGGATCAGCTCCTCGGCCCCGTCGCGGCGGATGATCAGACCTTCGGGGATGATGCGGTCATAGGTGACGCCGCCGATCATGCGGACACCCTTTGCCGCCAGCGCGGCGCGGTGGATCCAGCCGGTCGTCTTGCCCAATCCGCGCCCGGGCTTTTCCGCCTTGCGCTGCAGGAGCCAGACTTCGCGGGCCGGTGGTTCGGGTTGCGGTTCCGCCAGCCCGCCACGGGTTTCGGCAGGGTCGCCCACGCCCCATTCGCGGCGCCACAGGGCAGGGTCCAGCGCCGGGCTTGCGCCCTTGTGGACAAGGTATTCGGCCACGTCGAAACCGATGCCCCCCGCGCCGATGATGGCGACGCGCCGCCCCACCGGTGCGCCGTTCAGCACGTCGATATAGCCCAGCGCCCGCGCCGCGCCGTCGATGGGCGGGATGCGGGGGGTGACGCCGGTTGCGACCACCACCTCGTCATAGCCGCGCAGGTCTTCGGGCGAGGGTTCGGTGGACAGCCGCAGGTCAACGCCCGCGCGTGCGATGCGGGCCGCGAACCAGCGGACGAGGCCGTGGAATTCCTCCTTGCCCGGCACCTGTTTCGCAAGGTTCAACTGCCCGCCGATGCGGTCGGCCCGGTCAAAGAGCGTGACCTTGTGGCCGCGTTCGGCGGCCACGGCGGCGGTCATCATCCCCGCCGCGCCCGCGCCGATGACGGCGATGGTCCTGGGCCTGTCCGTCGGGGCGTAGTCCAGTTCCACCTCGTGGCAGGCGCGGGGGTTGACCAGACAGCTTGTCAGCTTGCCGCTGAAGGTGTGGTCAAGGCAGGCCTGGTTGCAGGCGATGCAGGGGGCGATCTCGTCGGCCCGGCCTGCTGCGGCCTTGGCGACGAAATCGGCATCGGCAAGGAAGGGCCGCGCCATGCTGACCATGTCGGCCAAGCCGTCGGCCAGCACCTTTTCGGCCACATCGGGCATGTTGATGCGGTTCGATGTGATGACGGGGATACCCACCTCGCCCCGCAGCCGCCCCGTCAGATGGGCGAAGGCGGCACGCGGGACCGAGGTGGCGATGGTGGGCACCCGCGCCTCGTGCCAGCCGATGCCGGTGTTCAGCAGGGTCGCCCCTGCCGCTTCGATGGCCTTTGCCAGCAATACCACCTCGTCCCAGGTGCTTCCATCCGGGACCAGATCGATCAGGCTGATACGGTATATCAGGATGAAGTCGGGCCCGACGGCGGCGCGGACGCGGCGCACCACATCGACCGGCAGGCGCATCCGGTTTTCGTAGGGGCCGCCCCAGCGGTCGGTGCGGCGGTTGGTATGGGTGACGAGGAACTGGTTGAGGAAGTAGCCCTCGCTTCCCATCACCTCGACCCCGTCATATCCGGCCTCGCGGGCGCGGGCGGCGGCGGTGACGATGTCGGCGATCTGTTTCTCGATCCCCGCCTCGTCCAGTTCGGCCGGCGGGAAGGGCGAGATGGGCGACCGGATGGCCGAGGGGGCGACGCAGTCCTTGCCATAGGCATAGCGTCCGGCGTGCAGGATCTGCATGGCGATGCGCCCGCCCGCGTCATGCACGCGGTCGGTGACGATGCGGTGGTTGGCGATGTCCTGCGGCGAGAACAGCCCCGCCGCGCCGGGAAAGACGCCGCCTTCGCGGTTGGGCGCCATGCCGCCCGTGACCATCAGGCCCACCCCGCCGCGGGCGCGGGCGGCGTAGAACTCCGCCACGCGGTTCCAGTCGCCGCGTTCTTCCAGTCCGGTATGCATGGACCCCATCAGCACGCGGTTCTTCAGCGTGACATGGCCAAGGTCCAGCGGCGACAGCAGGGTGGGGTAATCGGTCATGGCATCCTCCGGTGCCGGAAGATGGCGCAAGGGCGGCGGGCTGTCATGCCGGACGTGGCGTCAGAGCGGCGCGACGGCGGGTTTCGCCCCGCCTCAGGCCGTTTCCACGCAATGCCGCCGGAACGCCCGCTTGAGCATGTCGAGTTCCGCCCGCAGCAGGTCCACCTCGGCCCGCAGGTCGTCTTCCATCGCCACACCGGTGATGACGGTGAAATGGGCCAGCGTCTCGCCGGTGTTCCGGTCGCGGAAGAGGAAGGTCTGCACCCCCTCGCCCAGCGCCGATACGGGCACCGGCAGGCGCACGGCCCATTCCAGCGCACGGTCGGGGATGGGCGTGACGGTCAGACCGGGAACGACGGTTTCCAGAAGCCGCACCTCGAGCGCGGGACGGTCGGTGCCGGACAGCACGCCTTCCCAGACCCCCGCCCTGATCCGCGTCTTCGTCAGTTTCACGCCATCCATCGCCCGCACCTCACAACTCGGCCCGCGGACGGCGGCTGACTGTCACGTCGCGCAGGATGATCTGGTTCATCTCCGGCCCCTCGAAGATCAGGTCGATCCAGAGCTTCTCGATCCGCTTTTCGTTGATCTTGGAATAGGTCAGGTCGAATTCCACCATGACCTCCTCGGCGCCAAGCGGCATTTCCAGCACGATCTGTTCCGTATTGGGGCCATGCTTGACGTTCAGCCGCGCAAAGATTTCCAGCGGCTTTTCCAGTTCCACGATCACGTCCAGCCGGATCAGGTGGCGGACCTTCAGGCCCCGCGCCGCCTCTTCCGGCAGGTCGATCACCAGCGACAGGAAGGACCCGTCGAAGCGGAACACGTCCATGCGGAAGCCGAAGGGCGCCACGTCGCTTTCGCGTTCGTTGCGGATCTGGCGGACGGTAAGTTCGGACAGGCGGCAGTCGTGGAACAGCGTCGCCCCCTGACCGAAGGCCGACCGGTTGGGCACCGAGGCCTGCCCCGGCACCGGCATCGGCCCGCGCCACAGGTCCGGCCGCCATGCCCAGTCGGTGCCCAGCGGGCGGCGCATGGCATTCGATCCGATGACCGGCAGGGCAAGGCGGTGCTCCGCCTCGTGGATCACGCGGTCGAGCTGCCGCCGCATCGCCCGCGCCCGCGACCGCCAGCCGCGCAGCGTTTCCAGATCGGCCGAAGGCGCGGCCTCGGCAATCTCTTCCCACCGCCGCAGCGCACGCCGCTGCATCAGCCTGTCCAGCACCACGTCAAGCTTACCCAAAATCGTCCTGCCCCGAACCCTTGCGGCGCGTTCCGCACGTCATGGCACACCGCACCGCAACACCGCCTTCCTGCCGCGCACAGGATGCACAAAAAGTCCATGGGCCGTCCATATGTAACGGACGCCACCCGCAAAAGGCGAGTGGCGTCCGGTTTCCGCCTGCGGGCGGTGGTGTCAGCAGCTGGCGCCTTCGGCGTTGCAGCTTACGGATTGGGTGCTGTAGCTGGTCGAGGAGGTGGTCGAGCCCGGCACGGTCTCCGTCGTCTGCTCGGTGCTGGTCGTCGTCTCGACGGATTCAATCGTGCTGGCGACTTCGACGATGGGCTCCGGCACCGCCTCGGGGGCGTTGTTCACCGCGCCCGAATTGCCCGGATCGTGATCGACGAAGGTGGTGGTCGTGGTATCCACCCTGTAGTTGGTCTTGACCGTTTCGTAGGTGGTGGTCGTGGTCGCCACACCGTCGCTGGTGGTGGTGGTCGTCGTCACCGCATAGGTGACATCCTGCTTGTAGCTGTTGCACCGCGCGTTGGCGCAGTAGGGGTCGCTGCGGCTGTCCACCGTGCGGGTGGTCGTGATCGTCGTCGTGCCCGGCACGGTTTCGGTCGTGGACCCGGTGGGCGTCGTCGCCTCGGTCGTGCTGTAGGTCGTCACGGTGGTGGTGGTGCTGGTCGTTTCGGCCCCGTTGCCGGCACCTGCATTGGACTTGAACCCGTCCTTGCCCGCGTTTTCGGGCTTCGTACCCTTCGCCTCGGCCATCGGCACGAGGGCGAGACCTGCCATGAACGCGACAACGGGAATCTTGAAAATCGTCAAACCCATCTCCCTGATCAAGCGGCACGAAGCCGACGTGTCCTGAAGTCAGGAATACATACTAATGAATGTTAATGGCCATCCCAATGTCACAATGCATGGCCTTTTTGCCCTACTTTCGCCTTATGGTTGTCACATTTGCGAATACTCCACCCCTTTTCCGGTCGCACCCTTGGCCGGAAACTCAACCGCAAGCCGTCTTCCTGTGGCCTTACCGGGGCTGATTCGCCCGTTCCAGCGCCGCCAGCGCCGCTTCGACCAGCGCGCGCCCCTTCCCGGCGGGCAGGGCGCTGCCTTCCGGACCTGCCGCCGAAACCGTGACCAGACGCCCGCGCAGGCCGGTCAGGGCGCGCCAGTAATCGCCCACGGCCGCATCGGCGACATGCAGCAGGAACGCGTCCCCCGACATCACCGCCGACAGCACGCGCACGTCCTGCGCCCTGCCGTCGCGGCCCAGCGCCGCGCGCCCCTCGGCCGAGGTGAAATAGGCGGCCAGCGCCTCGCCCCCCGCCGACATGGCGCCCGCCGAACCGGCCTCGCCCACGGACAGGGTCAGCATGGCCGGTTCCACCTCGCTCCGGGCAGAGCAGCGGCCCATCAGCACGACGGCACTGTCCGCGCCGCGCTGCCCCGCGCCGGGCGCGATGCAATAGCCCGCAGGGGCGACCGCCGTGAAGGACCCGTCCAGCAGGGCGACGGACCGGATCCCGCCGCCGGATGTCACGCAACCCGAAAGGATGACCGCCACCACGGCCAGACCGGCACACACCCTCGCCATTGCGCACTCCTCCGCGCCGGGGCAGGCCCGGCATCCAGCGGTTGCATAGCGCCCCGCACGGGGCCGCGTCCACCCCGCCCCGCTGCGGACGGCTTGCATCGGGCGTGCCGACCCGCTTCACTCCGCCCCGAAAGCGAGGAGACATGACCGCAGCCACACGCATCGCCGCCGGATTGTGCGGCGCCCCCGACCTCTATTCCGCCCTGCGCGACGCCACGGCCGCCGAAGGCAGCGCGGCAGCGCCGGAAGACATCATCGCTGCCTGCGACCCCGCCACGGCGGCACGGTTGCAGGCCGTGGATGCGGGCCTTCTGGCCGCGATCCAGCGCAAGACGCTGACCGGCGAAGCCGTCACCGGCGCCGGTGCCCTGTCCGCCGCGCTGGCAAAGGCCGCCGCGCATCCGCTCTTCCTGCCCGATCCTGCCGCGGGCGCGACGATGGCCCTTCCGACCACAGGGGAAAGGCCCGACATGCCCGCCTTCTCGGACCCCGCCTTCGACGGGTGGTTCGCGGCGCACCGGGCGCGGGGCATCCGCTACGGTCTGGGCCTCTATGGCGAAAACCGCAGGGTCTATGCCACGCCGCAATTCGCCGATGCCGCCAGCCCGGAACGCCGGACCATCCATCTGGGGATCGACGTCTTCGCCCCGGCGGGCACCCCCGTCCATGCGCCGCTGCCCGGAAAGGTGCGGCATCTGGGCTACAATGCCGACCCTCTGGATTACGGCCATACGCTGATCCTGGAACATGACCTGGGCGGGACGGTGTTCTTCACGCTCTACGGCCATCTTGCGGCCACGCTGCCGGCGCTGCATCCGACGGGCGTGGTGCAGGCCGGACAGGTGATCGCCCATCTGGGCGACTGGCCGGAAAACGGCGGCTGGGCCCCCCATGTCCATTTCCAGATCGTCACCGATCTCCTGGCGACGGACGGCAACTTCTACGGCGTCGGCCATGCCGGCCTGATGGATGTCTGGTCCGACATCAGCCCCGACGCCAACCTGCTGATGCGCCTGCCACCCCGCAGCTTCAGGGTCTGACCCATGCCCGTGATCCGCCCTGCCACACCCGCCGACCGCGCCCTCTGGCAACCGCTCTTCGAAGCCTATGCCGATTTCTACGCCACGCCCCTGACCGGCGAAACGGTCGATACCGTCTGGGGCTGGATCCACGATCCCGCCAACCCCTTCTGGTGCGACCTCGCGCTGGCCGAAGACGGCACGTCCCTCGGACTCGTGCAGTACCAGCTCATGCACCGCTCGCTGGGCGGGTCGATGGTCTGCTACCTGTCGGACCTCTTCACCACGCCCGCAGCACGGGGCCAGGGTGTCGGACGCGCCCTGATCGACCATGTCCTGGCCTTCGCCCGCGCCCGCGGCCTGCCCAATGTCCGCTGGCTGACGGCCGAGGACAACACGGCAGCCCGCACCCTCTACGACAGCTACCGCCCCCGCACGCCCTTCATCCTCTATTCCATCCCGACCGCCTGACATTTTCCGTCCGCAAATATCCACAGGGGGTGAATTGGCCGCGCCCGCGCGGCCAAGAGGGGGCGCGTGCGCCCCCCCGACGCGGAGCCCCTGCGCGGGACGCGCAGGGGTGACAGGAAAGGCTTGCGGCGGCACGCCGCGCCGCAGGATCGGCGGGCGACGCGGGGCGGACCGCCTGCCGGATTGCATTTCCGCCCCCTGCGGCTTATCTCTGCCCCCCGAACAGACAGGCCGAACAGGGGCAGCGCCCGCATGAACTGGATCTCCAACTACGTCCGCCCCAAGATCAACTCGCTCTTCTCGCGCCGGGAAGTGCCGGAAAATCTCTGGACGAAGTGCCCCGAATGCGGAACCATGCTGTTCCACAGGGAACTGGCCGCCAACCTGAACGTCTGCACCTCCTGCGACCACCACATGGCGATCAGCCCGCGCGACCGCTTTGCCGCGCTCTTCGACGGCGGCATCTTCACCGAGGTGAAGGTGCCCGAACCGGTCACCGACCCGCTGCATTTCCGCGACCAGAAGAAATACCCCGAACGCCTGAAGGCCGCGCAGAAGGCCACCGGCGAGAAGGAGGCGATGCTGGTCGCCGAGGGCGAGGTTGCCAAGACCCCGATCGTCGCCGTGGCGCAGGATTTCTCCTTCATGGCGGGGTCCATGGGGATGTATGTCGGCAATGCCATCCTCGCCGCCGCCGAACGGGCGGTGAAGACCAAGCGTCCGCTGGTGCTGTTCTCTGCCGCCGGCGGGGCGCGGATGCAGGAGGGCATCCTGTCCCTGATGCAGATGCCCCGCACCACCGTCGCCGTGCAGATGCTGAAGGAGGCGCGGCTGCCCTATATCGTCGTCCTCACCCATCCCACCACGGGCGGGGTGACGGCATCCTATGCGATGCTGGGCGACGTGCAGATTGCCGAACCCAATGCGCTGATCTGCTTTGCCGGTCCGCGCGTGATCGAACAGACCATCCGCGAGAAGCTGCCCGAAGGGTTCCAGCGGGCCGAATACCTGCTGGACCACGGGATGCTGGACCGCGTGACCCACCGCAAGGCCCTGCGCGAGGAGCTGGTGACGGTCATCCGGATGCTCACGGGCCAGCCGCCCGCGATCCGGGGCGAACTGACCGCGCAACCTGCCGAAGCCTGAAATTGACCACCCTCCGCTCCGACGCCATCCTTGAACGGATGATGACTCTCCACCCGAAGGTCATCGACCTGACGCTGGACCGCGTGCATCGACTGCTGGGCCTGTTGGGCAACCCCGAACGGTCCGTCCCGCCCGTCATCCACATCGCGGGCACGAACGGGAAGGGCAGCACGCAGGCCATGATCCGCGCGGGGCTGGAGGCGGCGGGGAAACGGGTCCATGCCTATACCTCGCCCCACCTCGCGCGGTTCCACGAACGCATCCGGCTGGCGGGGGAACTGATCGGCGAACCCGCCCTTGCCGCGCTGCTGGACGAATGCGTGGAAAAGAACGGTCCGGACGAGATCACCTTCTTCGAAATCACCACCTGCGCCGCCTTCCTTGCCTTTGCCCGCACGCCTGCCGACTGGACGCTGCTGGAGGTGGGTCTGGGCGGGCGGCTCGATGCCACCAATGTGGTGACGCCGCGCCTGTCCATCATCACGCCCGTGTCGATGGACCACGAATCCTTCCTCGGCGACACGCTGGCCAAGATCGCCTCGGAAAAGGCGGGGATCATCAAGCGCGGCGTGCCCGTCATCCTCGGCCCGCAGTCACCCGAGGGGCTGGAGGTGATGGAAGCCGCTGCCGCCCGCCTTGGCGCACCCGTGCTTGCCCACGGCCAGCACTGGCACGCGTGGGAGGAACGGGGGCGGCTGGTCTATCAGGATGAAAACGGGCTGCTGGACCTGCCCCTGCCCAACCTGCCCGGTCCGCATCAAGTGATGAACGCGGGCGCGGCGATCACCGTGCTGCGCTTCCTCGGCCATGACGATGCGGCCTGCGAGGCGGCAGTCACCCGCGCCGAATGGCCCGCCCGGATGCAGCGGCTGCGCCACGGGCCGCTGGTGGACATGGCGCCGAAGGTGGAACTCTGGCTGGACGGTGGCCACAACCCCGCCGGGGGCGAGGCGGTGGCGGCCACGCTGGCGCGGATGCCGCAGCGCGAGACGCATCTGGTCTGCGGGATGCTGAACACCAAGGACGTGACGGGCTACATGCGCCCGCTGGCCCCGCAGGTGGCGCGGCTGCACGCCGTGTCGATCCCGGGCGAGAAGAACACGCTACCCGCCGAAGCCACCCGCGACGCGGCGCTGTCCGTGGGGATCGATGCCGTCACCGCCCCATCGGTGGCAGAGGCACTGGCGGGCAT
>AYNO01000099.1 GCA_000500915.1 Rhodobacter sp. CACIA14H1 | reverse complement strand
ACCCCCCTGCGCTTCGGAACGAACGGGGGGGCTCGGGGTTTGGGGGGCATGTCATCAGGAGGATACGACATGTTCAGACCGCTTATCCTGACCGCCACGCTGCTGGCGGGCGCTGCCGCCCATGCGCAGACGGCCGAAGTGACGGCGTGGACCGATTTGAACCTGCGGGCGGGGCCGGGGCCGGGCTATCCGATCCTGACCGTCATTCCGGCGCAGGCCCCCGTCACGCTGCGCGGCTGTCTGGCGCAGCAGAGCTGGTGCCAGGTCGATTACGGCGGCCAGCAGGGCTGGGCCTCGGGTGATTACCTGACGGTGATGCAGAATGACGCGCCGGTGGCCGTCTATCCCCAGCGCGAGGCGATGAAGGTCGAGACGCTGACCTATGAGGGCGACGAATCCGGCAATGCGCTGGCGGGCGGCACTCTGGGGGCCATCGCAGGCGCGGCGATCGGCGGGCCGGTCGGGGCCGCCGTCGGCGGGGCCATCGGCGCCGGTGCGGGGGCTGCGACGACGCCCGAGACGACCGTGACGCGCTATGTGATGGAGAACCCGGTGGAGCCGGTCTATCTGGAGGGCGAGGTCGTCACGGGGGCCACGCTGCCCGAGGTGGTGGAGCTGCGCCCCGTGCCGGATACGGCCTGGTCCTATGCCTATGTCAATGGCGTGCCGGTGCTGGTGGAACAGGGGAACCGGCAGATCGTCTATATCGTCCGCTGACGCGGTTTTTTGGGGAGGCGGGGGCTTCGCCCCCGGCCCCCCCGATCCGCGTCTGGCGGGCCGTGGCGCGGGGGGAACCGCCGGACCGGGGTCCCCCCGGACCCCCCGGGGTATTTGGGCCGAGATGAAGGGGCGGGGCTTTTCTTCTTGCCGGAGGCGTGGCTAGTCTGGTGCCTCGAGAGGTGCCTGCCATGAAGCTTTCCCATGACCATCCCGCGCCTGCCGATGCCGCGGCGCGGCGGGCGGTGCGGCCCGTGATCTGCTATCCGGTCGAGGGGTTGGCGCGGCCGGACCTTGCGCCTTTCCGCGCAGCGCGGGAGGGGTGGCGCAAGGTGTCGGAGGTTCTGGTGCCCGCGCGGGAGGCGCGGTGTTTCGCCGTGGCGGCGGGGCAGTTCTTCCGCATCCGGTCGGTCGAGGGGCCGCAGGTGGGCGATCTGAACCTCTGGGCGGCGGGGGATCTGCGCGAGCGGTTCTATTCGGGTAAGACGCGGGCGCTGCATGGCACGCATCTGTCGAGCGGGGACGGGATGTGGTCGTCCTTTCCCTATCTGCGGCGGATGGCGCTGGTCACCGACGATACGCTGGACTGGTACGGGTTCGACGATTTCGGCGGGGCGGTGCATGACGTGATCGGGACGCGCTGCGATCCCTATACGCATAACCTGCTGTCGGACGGGGGGCAGTATCACCACTGCTGCCATTCCAACCTGACCCGCGCCCTGGCCGACTGGACCGGCCTGCCGCTGCACGAGGCGGAGTTGCTTGTGCATGACGTGCTGAACGTCTTCATGTGCACGGGGTTCACGCGGGATACGGGGCAGTATTTCATGAAGGCTTCGCCCGTGCGGCCCGGCGATTACATCGAATTCTTCGCGGAGATCGACCTGCTGGGGGGGCTGTCGGCCTGTCCGGGCGGGGATTGTTCGGCGGAGCATTCGTCGGACGTGGCGGCCTGCCATCCGCTGCTGGTGGAGGTCTTCGCGCCCGTGGCGCCGCCGGAGGGATGGGTGGCGCCTGCGGTCAACGGCTATGACCGGAGCCATGGCCGCTAGGGCGCTGCATCTGACCGAGGACCTTGTCGCGCGGGTGGAGCGGCAGGAGCCGGAGCATCCCGCGGCGCGGGGCCTGCCCGTCATGGAGGATGCGGGGTTTGCCTGCCATGCGGCGCGGCTGGTGGCCGAGGCGGGGGAGGGGCCGGTCTGGACCTTTGCCTATGGGTCGCTGATCTGGAAGCCCGCCTTCGAGGCGGCGGCGGTGCGGCCTGCGGTGCTGCATGGCTGGCGGCGGTCCTTCTGCATCCATCTGGAAAGTTGGCGCGGGACGCCCGCCGAACCGGGGCTGATGCTGGCGCTGGAGCGGGGCGGGAGTTGCCGGGGGATGGCCTATGCGCTGCCCGAGGCGGGGCGGGTGGAGGCGATGGAGGCGCTGCTCCGGCGCGAGATCGGGTATGAGGCGGATTTTTCGTCTGTCCGCTGGGTGACGGTAAGGGGCGAGGCGGGGCCGTTCCGGGCGCTGGTCTTCTATGCCGCGCCGCTGCATCCGGGGATGCATGTGCGGCTGACGCTGGAGGAGCAGGTGCGCAGGCTGGCGCGGGCGGCGGGGCATGTGGGCAGCTGCGCGGCCTATCTGCGCAACACTGTGCAGCATCTGGAGGAGCTGGGCATCCGCGACCGGTATCTGTGGCAGTTGCAGCGACTGGTCGCGGAAGAGATCGCCTCCGGTCAGGGCTGACCGGTGTAGAGGACGATCTTGCCGGTGGTGCGGCCGGTCTCGGACGCCGCATGCGCAAGGGCGGCGTGGTCGAGCCGGTATTCGCCGCCGATGAGGGGGCGGATTTTGCCTGCGTCCACGAGGGTTGCGATGTCGCGCAGGATGGGGGCCGAGGGGTCGATGAAGACGAAGCCCGCGCGTTTGCCTTCGGCTGCGGCGCGTTCGGGTTGCGGGGGTTGGGTGATGGAGACGAGGAAGCCGCCGGGTTTCAGCATGTCCCAGGAGGCGTCCTGCGTCGCGCCGCCTATGGTGTCGAAGACGATGTCGAGGTCGCGGGCGGCGGCGAAGGCGGCGGGGTCGCGGTAATCCACCACCTCGTCCGCGCCGAGGGAGCGGACCAGGGCCGCCTTGGCCGCCGATGCCGTGGCGGTGACATGGGCGCCCTTTGCCTTGGCCAGTTGCACGGCGATGGAGCCGACGCCGCCCGCGCCGGCATGGATCAGGACGCGCTGGCCTGCGGTCAGGCCGGCGGTGGTGATCAGGGCCTCCCATGCGGTGATGGAGACGAGGGGGAGGGAGGCCGCCTCGACATGGCTGATGGTGGCGGGTTTGGGGGCCAGTTCGGCGGCGCGGATGGCCACGTATTCGGCATAGGTGCCGTTGCGGCGGATGTCGGGGCGGGAATAGACGGCGTCGCCCGGTTTGAAGGCGGTGACATGGGCGCCGACCTGTTCGACGATGCCGGACACGTCCCAGCCCAGCGTCAGGGGCAGGGGATGGGCCAGCATCTGCGCGAGATAGCCGCGCCGGATCTTCCAGTCCACGGGATTGACCGAGGCGGCGACGGTGCGGACCAGAACATCGTCGGGGCCGATCGCGGGCAGGGGGGCATCCTCGACGCGGATCACGTCGGGGTCGCCATAGGCGTGGATGCGGGCGGCTTTCATACGGCGGTCCTTTCCGTTCGGGTCGGACCGCGCAAGCTATGGGCGACGGGGGCGGGGGGGAAGCCCCCCTCACCCTGTCGTGAAGGCGGCTTCCAGCGCGATCTGCACCATGTCGCCGAAGCTGCGTTCGCGCTGGTCGGCGGGCAGGGCTTCATGCGTCAGGATGTGGTCGGAGATGGTGAGCACCGCGAGGGCGCGGACGTCGTGGCGGGCGGCGAGGGTGTAGAGTTCGGCGGCCTCCATTTCCACGCAGAGGCAGTTGTGGCGCTGGAGCTGGTCGGAGAGGTCGGGGCGTTCGTCATAGAAGGTGTCGGAGGAATAGATGCCGCCGACATGGGTGGGGATGTTGCGCCGCGTCGCGGCGGCATGGGCGGCGGAGAGCAGGCCGAAATCGGCGACGGGGGCGAAGTTCAGCTCGCGGAAGATGGAGCGGGAGGGGGAGCCGAGCGTGGTGGTGGCCTGTGCCAGCACGATGTCGCGGACCCTGACATGGTGTTGCAGGGCGCCCGCCGAGCCGATGCGGATGAGGGTCTTTGCGCCATAGTCGCGGATCAGTTCGTTGGCATAGATGGACAGCGACGGCATCCCCATGCCGGTGCCGTGGATGGTGACGCGCTGGCCGTTCCATGTGCCGGTATAGCCGAGCATCCCCCTGACCTCGTTCACGAGAACCGGGTTTTCGAGGAAGGTCTGGGCGGCCCAGCGGGCGCGGTAGGGATCGCCCGGCAGAAGGACGGTTTCGGCGATGTCGCCGGGTTTCGCGCCGATATGGACGGTCATGGAAGCCTCTTGGTCATGTCTGGCCGCGAGGTTAGGCGATGGGTGGGCGGGGGGAAGGCCCCCTCACCCCGGCCCTCTCCCCCCTGCAGGGGAGAGGGGGCGCGGGGCGCGGCGTGGTGCGGGGCGGGGGTGCCGGAAGCGGGTATCCGGGCCGGGACGAAGGGGCGGCGGCCCTGTCAGGCGGCCCGGGCGCGGTCGCTGTAGATGGGGGTGTTGGGGCAGAAGGTGGCCTCCTGTGCCCGTGCGCCGGACGTGTGCAGGAGGCGCGCGCAGGCGGTGCGTTCGGTGCAATGGGCGCAGGTGCCGAGAAGTTCGAGGTAATCGGCATGGTTGGCCTTCAGGTCGGCTTCGGGGATGCCGAAGAGGGCGGCCATGCGGGCGACGCGGTCGGGAACATCGGCGGGCATGGTGACGAAGGCCTGAATCTGGGCGCGGGTCATGCCGAGGTCGTCGAGGTCGCGGTCGGTGAGCTGTTCGACGGTCTTGAGCTGGTGCCAGCGGTCGAGGAGGGCGCGGATGCGGTCGAGCATGGGAGGGTGTCCTGCAGGTTTCGGCTTGCAGGAAGGTTTGCGCCTTTGCAGGTGGCGGGGCCTTGATCTGGCGCAAACGGGCTGACGGGATTTCGTCAGCCCGCAGCAAGGGTCATGCGTGCGTCATTCGGCGGCGACGGCGTGGCGGTCCACGAGGCCGACGATATCCATCATGATGCGGTTCAGTTCGAAATCCTTGGGCGTATAGACGGCGGCCACGCCCATGGCGCGGAGGCGGGTCGCGTCATCCTCGGGGATGATGCCGCCGACCACGACGGGGATGTCGGAAAGGCCTGCGGCACGCATCCGGTCCATCGTTTCGGAGATGAGCGGGATATGGCTGCCCGACAGGATGGACAGGCCGACGACATGGGCCTTCTGTTCCTGCGCGGCGGCGACGATTTCGGCGGGGGTCAGGCGGATGCCTTCGTAATGGATGTCCATGCCGCAGTCGCGGGCGCGGGCGGCGATCTGTTCGGCACCGTTGGAATGTCCGTCTAGGCCGGGCTTGCCGACGAGGAATTTCAGCGGCTTGCCGAGTTTCGTGCTGACTGCCGCCACGGCGTCGCGGATGGGGTCCAGCCCTTCGGTGCGGTTCGACGGGTTGCGCGAGACGCCGGTGGGGGCGCGGTATTCGCCGAAGGCGGCGCGGACGACGGCGCCCCATTCGCCGGTGGTGGCCCCCGCCTTGGCGGCGGCGATGGAGGCGGGCATGACGTTCGCGCCGGTGGCGCAGGCCTGACGCAGGGCGTCGAGCGCGGCTTTCACCTTCGCCTCGTCCCGCGTGGCACGCCATTGTTGCAGGCGGTCGATCTGGTCAGCCTCGGCCTGCGGGTCGGCCACCATGATCGCCCCGTCGCCTGCCGTCAGCGGCGAGGGCGCGGCCTCGGTCCAGCGGTTGACGCCGACGACGGTGGTTTCCTTGGACTCGATCTTCGACAGCCGGTCGGAGTTCGACTCGACCAGACGGCCCTTCATGTATTCGATGGCCGCCACCGCGCCCCCCATCGCGTCGATGGTGGCCAGTTCCTGACGGGCGCCTTCCTTCAACTCGGCCACCTTGCGGTCCACGGCGGGGTTGCCGTCGAAGAGGTCGTCATATTCCAGAAGGTCGGTTTCATAGGCGAGGATCTGCTGCATCCGCAGCGACCATTGCTGGTCCCATGGGCGGGGCAGACCCAGCGCCTCGTTCCACGCGGGCAATTGGACCGCGCGGGCGCGGGCTTTCTTGGACAGGGTGACGGCCAGCATCTCGATCAGGATGCGATAGACGTTGTTTTCGGGCTGCTGTTCGGTCAGGCCCAAGGAGTTGACCTGCACCCCATAGCGGAAGCGGCGGTATTTCGGGTCGGTCACGCCGTAGCGGGTTTCGCAGATTTCGTCCCAGAGATCGACGAAGGCGCGCATCTTGCACATCTCGGTCACGAAGCGGATGCCTGCGTTCACGAAGAAGCTGATGCGGCCGACCATGTTGGGGAAGTCTTCGGCGCTGACTTTCCCCTTCAGGTCGTCCAGCACGGCGCAGGCGGTGGCCAGCGCGAAGGCCAGTTCCTGTTCCGGCGTCGCGCCCGCCTCTTGCAGGTGGTAGGAGCAGACGTTCATCGGGTTCCATTTCGGCAGGTGCTTCTGCGTATAGGCCGCGACGTCGGTGATCATGCGGAGCGATGGCTTCGGCGGGCAGATATAGGTGCCGCGCGAGAGGTATTCCTTGATGATGTCGTTCTGCACCGTGCCCTGCAGGGCGGCGATGTCGGCCCCCTGTTCCTCGGCCACGGCGATGTAGAGGGCGAGGAGCCACGGCGCGGTGGCGTTGATCGTCATGGAGGTGTTCATCTGTTCGAGCGGGATCTGGTCGAACAGGGTGCGCATGTCGCCAAGGTGGGCGACGGGGACGCCGACCTTGCCCACCTCGCCGCGCGACAGTTCGTGGTCGCTGTCATAGCCGGTCTGGGTGGGCAGGTCGAAGGCGACCGACAGGCCCGTCTGCCCCTTGGACAGGTTGGTGCGGTAGAGCGCGTTCGACGCCTTGGCGGTCGAATGGCCCGCATAGGTGCGGAAGAGCCAGGGGGACTCTTTCTGCTTCTGGGTCATTGCGGCCTCCTGAATCGCGTCGGCAATTTTATTTCGTCGTCAACTCAATAGAGGACAGAATCGTTCAATGTCAATTCGCCGCGTTGCGGCATTCCGCGCTGCGGCGGGGGTGGTGCGGTGCAGGGGCGCCGGGGTGTGGTCATCGCCCGTATCCCGAAGGCCGGGGCGGCGGCCGTCCGGCCCCCTGACCGTTGCGCAAGCCGCAGGGCGGGCGGAGGTGGCCCCCTCTTAACATCAGCCCCGGCTGCACCTATATTCCGCACGAAGGCCCCTGCCGGAACCGGCGTCAACAAGGGGGGCCGAGGGTCGAAGGACCTGCTGCCGATGCGCATCCTTGCGCTTGCCGTTCTGCCCGTGATGCTGGCCCTTCCGGCCGCCGCGCAGGAACATGCCGTCCAGCTTGGCAATCAGTCCGGATTTACCATCGTGGAATTCTACGCCTCCACGCAGGGCGCTGCCGACTGGGAAGAGAACATGATCGCCGGTCAGGCCGTCGCGTCGGGCCAGACGGTGACGGTGACCTTCGCCGATGGCGGGACCTGCGCCTATACGTTCCGCGCGGTGTTCGACGATGGCGACGAAACCGTCGTGGATGTGGATGTCTGTTCCGTCCAGTCCGTCACGATCAACTGATCCCTTTACCGCAACGGCGGAAGCCCGCTAGCCTGCACCCATGACGGCGACGGTGGAGCTTCCGCTCTGGCTTGTGGTGCTGGTGCTGGTCCTTGCGGCCATCGCCGCACTTGACCGCATCCTTGCGCCCAGCGTGCGCTGGTTCTTCCGCCGCAGGATGGAACGGGCGGTGGCGCGGCTGAACGAACGGCTGGAGCGGCCGATTTCCCCTTTCAAGCTTGCGCAGCGGCACGACATGATCCTGCGGCTGGCCTATGACCCGCAGGTCATGCAGGCGGTTGCGGACCATGCGGCGGAAACGGGCGTGCCGCCGACCGTGGCCATGCAGCAGGCGCGGGCCTATGCCAAGGAGATCGTGCCCGCCTTTTCGGCCACCATGTATTTCGGCTTTGCCGTGCAGGTCGCCCGCTGGCTGACGCGGAAATTCTACCGCGTGCGGATCGGGCGGATCGACCCTGCGCTGGAGCGGGTGGATGACCGCGCCACGGTGGTTTTCGTCATGAACCACCGCAGCAACATGGATTACGTGCTGGTGACATGGCTGATCGCGGACCGGTCGGCGATTTCCTACGCCGTGGGCGAATGGGCGCGGGTCTGGCCGCTGTCGCGGCTGATCCGCGGGATGGGCGCCTATTTCATCCGGCGCAGTTCGCGCAATGCGCTCTACCGGCGTGTTCTGGCCCGCTATGTGCAGATGTCGGCCGCCGAAGGTGTGGCGCAGGCGATCTTTCCTGAGGGCGGGCTGTCGCTGGACGGGCGCGTGGGGGCGGCGAAACTGGGGCTGCTGTCCTATTTCGTCAGCGGGATCGAGGCCGAGGGGCGCGACATCCTCTTTGTTCCGGTGGGCCTGGCCTATGACCGCGTGCTGGAGGACCGGCTGCTGACCGAGGCGGCACGCAAGGGCGTGCGGCGGTTCCGGCCCCGCGCCTCGGGGGTCGTGGCTTTCGTCTTCCGCATGGGCTGGCGTGCGCTGCGCGGGAACTTCCCCGGCTTCGGGGCCACGGCGGCAGGCTTCGGGGCGCCCGTTTCGCTGCGGGCGCATCTGGCGGCGGGGCACGCCGACCCGACCGCCGCGCTTGCCGACGACCTGATGGGGCGCGTGGCGCGGGCGGTGCCGATCCTGCCGGTGCCACTGGTCGCGGCGGCGCTGGAGGCCGGCGTTGCGACCCGCGCGGCGCTGGAGGCCGAGGTGAGGCGTCTGGCGGATGCCCTGTCGGCGCGGGATGCGGTGCTGCGGCTGCATCCGCAGGGGCTGGAACCGACGGTGGCCGAGGCGCTGCTGCACATGCAGCGGCGCGGACTGGTGCGGGAGGACCTGTCCATCGTGCCCGAGAAACGTGCGCTGGTGGCGTTCTATGCGGCTTCCGTGCGGCAAAGGATGGAAGTTTAGCGCATTGCCGCAATGCGGCGGACATAAAATTTCAAAAAGTGACGCAACGCTATTGCAATGTTGCGCGACCATCCTCTATTCCTCGGTCAAGGCGCCGATTCTGCGGCGCGGCATCGGGGTTGAGAGGGAGGCCGGAGGATGGCTTTGGACACGCAGCAGCAGATCGTCGCCTATGACGCGCCGAAGAAGGACCTCTACGAACTGGGGGAAATGCCCCCGTTGGGCCATGTGCCGGCCAAGATGTATTCCTGGGCCATCCGGCGCGAGCGTCACGGCCAGCCCGACACCGCCTTCCAGGTCGAAGTGGTGGATACCTGGAAGATCGACAGCCACGAGGTGCTGGTGCTCGTGATGGCGGCGGGCGTGAACTACAACGGCGTCTGGGCCGCGCTGGGCCAGCCGATCAGCCCCTTCGACGGCCACAAGGTGCCCTACCACATCGCCGGTTCCGACGCGGCAGGCATCGTCTGGGCCGTGGGCGACAAGGTGAAGCGCTGGAAGGTCGGTGACGAGGTGGTCATCCACTGCAACCAGGACGACGGCGACGACGAGGAATGCAACGGCGGCGATCCCATGTTTTCGCCCACCCAGCGCATCTGGGGCTATGAAACGCCCGACGGGTCCTTCGCGCAATTCACCCGGGTGCAGGCGCAGCAGCTGATGCCGCGTCCCAAGCACCTGACGTGGGAGGAATCGGCCTGCTACACGCTGACGCTGGCGACGGCCTACCGGATGCTGTTCGGCCATGAACCCCACGACCTGAAGCCCGGCCAGAACGTGCTGGTCTGGGGCGCGTCGGGCGGTCTGGGCGTCTATGCGATCCAGCTGATCAACACGGCAGGGGCGAATGCGATCGGCGTCATCTCGGACGAGAGCAAGCGCGACTTCGTGATGGGGCTGGGCGCAAAGGGCGTCATCAACCGTAACGAATTCAAGTGCTGGGGACAGTTGCCCAAGGTGAACAGCCCCGAATATGCGGAATGGCTGAAAGAGGCGCGGAAGTTCGGCAAGGCGATCTGGGACATCACGGGCAAGGGCGTGAATGTGGACATGGTCTTCGAACATCCGGGCGAGGCGACCTTCCCCGTGTCGTCGCTGGTTTGCAAGAAGGGCGGCATGGTCGTGATCTGCGCCGGCACCACCGGTTTCAACTGCACCTTCGACGTACGCTACATGTGGATGCACCAGAAGCGCCTGCAGGGATCGCATTTCGCGCATCTGAAACAGGCCAGCGCCGCGAACAAGCTGATGATCGAGCGCCGCCTTGACCCCTGCATGTCCGAGGTGTTCCCCTGGGCGGAAATCCCGCAGGCCCATGTGAAGATGCTGAAGAACCAGCACAAGCCGGGCAACATGGCCGTGCTGGTGCAGGCGCCGCGGGCGGGGCTGAAGACCTTCGAGGACACGCTGGAAGCATCGCGCGGTCTGTGACGGCCCGTCATTCCCCGGAAGGGCGCACCGCAGGGTGCGCCCTTTCGCTTTTGTCCGTTTCCGGCACGGAAACGGCCTGTTTGCCGCCGGTCGGCTGAACAGGCGCCGCGCGGATGCTATCCTTGGCGGATTGGGTATTTTCTGTGCGGGTTCCCTGATGGGGCATGATTGGGTTTTCGAGGTCCTGCGTGACCTGGCGGATTATGCGGAGCGCAATGGTATGCCCCGCCTTGCGGGAAAGGCCGAAGAGGCGCTGGCCGTCGCGCGCGAGGAGATCGCGGCGCAACGGGACGATGGCGGGGCGGGGGGTGCGGAAGGGTAGGAGAAGGCCCCTCGCATCTTTGCGACCCTTTGCTTATGGTCGCCGCCATGCAACCCGCGCTTATCTTTTCCGATGACCAGGCCGAAGCCTTCGACCGCGTTTCGGCGGAACTCATGGCGAACGGGATCGATCTGACCGAAGGCGAGATCACGCCGCGGGCAGAGGGGTCGTCGTCGGTTCTGGCCGTGATCGGCAAGGCGGGGTCGGGCAAGACCATGCTGCTGGCCAGTCTGACCAAGGCCCTGGTGGCATCGGGGGTGGAGGTCGTTTCGGGCGATTACGAAGGGCGGCGGAGAAAGGACCGGCGGACGCTTGCCGTCCTTGCGCCCACCAACAAGGCCGCCAGCGTGCTGCGCCTGCGCGGGGTGCCCGCGACGACGATCCACCGCATCCTCTACACGCCGGTCTATGACCCCGAATACGAACGCATCGCGGAATGGCTGACCGGGCAGGGCGAGCGGCCTTCGGTGGAGGGGCTGACGGATATCGCGCTGGACCGCGCCTTTGCCTTTTACCAACAGGTCGCCTCGGTTCCCGGGGCGCTGGCGGCGGCGGGGTTGAAAGGTTCGGACTTCATCAAGGGCTGGAAGCGGCGCGAGGAGCCGCTGGATGTGGGCTTCATCGACGAATCCTCGATGCTGGATGAAAAGCAGTTCGAGGACCTGCGCGAGATCTTTCCCACGCTGGTCCTGTTCGGCGATCCGGCGCAGCTTGCCCCCGTGGGGCAGTCGGGGGAGATGGTCTTTGACCGGCTTGGGGCATCGCGCCGGCTGGTGCTGAACCGCATCCACCGGCAGACGCAGGACAACCCGATCCTCGATCTGGCCCATGCGCTGGGCGATGAGGCGCTGGGGTTCGAGCGGTTCGAGCGGATGGTCGAGGATGCGGCGCGGGCGGATGACCGCGTGGTGATGGCCGAGCGGGTGGATGCCGACATGATGGCCCGTTCGCCGGTTCTGGTCTGGCGGAATGCGACGCGCATCCGGCTGATCCACGCCTTCCGTGGTGCCTTTGGCGCACCGGAGGACGAATTGCTGCCGGGCGAGCCGCTGGTCTGCGACGGGATCGAATTGCCTCTGAAGCATCGCAAGAAGCGGATCGATCTGGAGGCGCGGGGGCTGATCAAGGGGGCGCAGGTGATCTATCTGGGGCCCGGGTCGAAAGAGGGTTTCGCCAAGCTGCATGTGGTGGGGGCGGAGGAACCGCAGGTTTCGGCGGCCTCCATCATCAAGATCGAGAAGCCCGACGAGGTGGAGCCTTTCATCCCCTCTGCCGCCAAGATGGGCGCGGCCTTCCTGCATGGTGCGGCGGTGACCATCCACAAGGCGCAGGGGTCGCAATGGGACGAGGTGCAGGTCTTTGCCCCCGACATCTGGGCCGCGGCACAGGCGGGGCGGACAGAGGTGGGCGTGCCGCTGTGGAAACGCCTGGCCTATGTGGCGATCACGCGGGCCTCGACCCGGCTGCACTGGGTGACGCGTTACCGTCTGGCGCGCCCCAAAGGGCCGCTGACGGTGGCGGACCTGCGCAAGGGTCCGGCGGCGCTGGAGCTGAGGGGGGAGGAGTGACAAATTCCCTGGACAGGGAATTTGCAATTCTCTTCGAAGAAAATTGTTTCCGGCGCACGGCTTGGCTAGTGTGGCACCACGATCAGGAGGCCCATGATGCGCTGCGTTTTCGTCCAGTTCCGCTGCACCCCCGGCAAGACCTACGAGGTGGCGGACGCCATCTATGACCGCGAGGTGGTGAGCGAGCTATATTCCACCAGCGGGGAATATGACCTGATTGCCAAGGTCTATATCCCCGATGACGAGGATGTGGGGCATTTCCTGTCGCAGCGGCTGTTCGACATTCCGGGGATCGTGCGGACCTTGACGACGATGACGTTCAAGGCGTTCTGAACCGGGGCGCGGGCCCCCTCACCCCGGCCCTCTCCCCCCAAGGGGGAGAGGGGGCGCGATGCGTGGCGTGGGACGGGTTGCGGCGTGGCAGGGGGCTTTGCGCCCCCTCGCCGCTGCGCGGCTCACCCCCGCAGGGTATTTGGGCCGGGATGAAGGGGCCGTTCAGAGCCAGCGGTCGCGGCCGGTGCCGGTGGCATCGGTGACGCGGGCGAAGCCATGGTTTGCCGCCAGCGCGTCGAGGCCATGGGCGAGCCGCGGGATGAGGGAGAGGCCTTCATAGACCATCGCCGTATAGACCTGCACCGCCGTGGCGCCGGCGCGGATCTTCTCCCACGCCTGTTCGGGGGTGGCGATGCCGCCCACGCCGACCAGGGGCAACCTGCCCCCGGTGAGCTGCGAGAGGCGGGCGAGGGTGCGGGTCGATTTCTCGAACAGCGGGGCGCCGGAGAGGCCGCCGGTTTCGCCCGCATGGCGGCTGCGGAGGCCGTCCCGGGACAGGGTGGTGTTGGTGGCGATGATGCCGGAAATGCCTGATTCCAGTGCGGTTTCCGCGATCTCGGCCAGGTCGTCGGCGGTCAGGTCGGGGGCGATCTTGAGGAAGACCGGGATGGGGCGGGCGAGGCTGGCGCGGGTTTCCATCACGCCCGCGAGGAGCGCGGAGAGGGCGGCGCGGCCCTGCAGGTCGCGGAGTCTTTCCGTATTGGGCGAGGAGACGTTGACCGTGGCGAAGTCCACATGCGGGCCGCAGCTGGCCAGCACGCGGGCGAAATCGGCGGCGCGGTCGGGGCTGTCCTTGTTGGCGCCGAGGTTCAGGCCGACGGGGACCGTGCAGCGGCGGCGGGTGGCGAGGCGCTGTGCGATGGCCTCCATCCCGTCATTGTTGAAGCCGAAGCGGTTGATGGCGGCGCGGTCTTCGGTCAGGCGGAAGAGGCGGGGTTTCGGGTTGCCCGGTTGCGGGCGGGGGGTGGCGGCGCCGACCTCGATGAAGCCGAAGCCGGCGCGGGAGAGGGGGGCGAGGGCGGTGGCGTTCTTGTCATAGCCTGCGGCGAGACCCACGGGATTGGGCAGGGCAAGGCCTGCCAGATCGGTTGTCAGGCGGGCGGAGGTGACGGGGCCGGGAAGCGGAATCAGGCCGGAATTCAAGGCCTTGATCGACAGGCCATGCGCCGCTTCGGGGTCGAGGCGGTGCAGCAGCGCGAGGGCGGGTTTTTCCAGCAGGGTCACCACACGCCTTCGGGGAAGATGTGGCCGGAGGCGCCGAGGGGGAGGGATTTGTCCCAGACCACCTCGGTCAGCGACAGGGCGCGGTAGAGATGGGGGAAGAGGGCGCCGCCGCGCGAGGGTTCCCATTTCAGGGCGGGTCCGAGGGTTTCGGAATTGAAGGCCACGAGCACGAGGTCGCTTTCCGTGGCGAACCATTTTGCAGCCGTTTCAGCGACTTGCGCGGCGGTGGAGAAATGGATGAAGCCGTCGGCAAGATCGACGGGGGCGCCGAGGGTTTGACCGGCGGCGCGGAAGGCATCCCATTCGGGGCGGCGGAAGATCTTGTAGATCAGCATGGCGGTTCTTTGCACCGCAAGGGCAGCGGGGTCAATGGGGCTGTATGCGCCCCGCGATTGTCCATGTTTTACAAGGATTTGGCGGGGGTGGATTTTCGCGGCGCGGGGCGTCAGGATGGGGGCATGTGCGGGCGTTTCACCATCACCCATCCCGACGAGGCCATTGCGCGGCTGTTCGATGCCGTGGCCGGCAACGACCTGCCGCCGGTGCCGCGGTTCAATGTCTGTCCGACGACGCAGGTGGCGGTCGTCACGTCGGAGGGCGGGGTGCGGCGGTTGCGGGCGATGCGCTGGGGGTTCATCCCGCATTGGTACAAGGCGCCCAATGACGGACCCCTGATCATCAATGCGCGGGCCGATACGGTGGCCACGAAACCCGCCTTCCGCGAGGCCGTGCGGAGCCGTCGCTGCATCGTGCCGGCGAGCGGATTCTATGAATGGCAGGAAGGGGTTAAGGGGCAGAAGCTGCCCTGGTATTTCACCCGTGCGGATGGCGAGCCCATGGCTTTTGCGGGGCTGTGGCAGCGCTGGGGCGAGATGGACACGGTGGCGATCGTATCGACCGATGCCGGGCCGGGGATGCGCGGCCTGCATCACCGGGAGGCGGTGGTGCTGGAAAAACCCGACTGGCCGCTCTGGCTGGGCGAGGCGGGGCATGGGGCAGCGGTGTTGATGAAACCCAGCGCGGAGGGGGTGTTGCGCTGCCATCGGGTCGATCCGCGCGTCAATTCCAACCGGGCCGAGGGGCCGGAGCTGATCGAGGCGCTAAGCGATTGAGTGCGCTGCATTTATCCGGCAAATCGGGCGATTGTGACAGTACCGGACCCTGTGCCGCATACTGTACCGCAGACTGTACATACGCACGCGGCGGCAGGCGGCGGTTAACCACGTTTCCGGCGGGGTGATTCGGGGGACGCCTGAGGGCGGGGCGGGGTGGGCCTAGGCCTTCCAGCCTTCGATCTTGCGGTAGAGGGTGGAGGGCGCGAGTTCCAGGACGCGGGCGGCCTTTGGCACGGACCCGTCGAAGCGGGCCAGCGTCGCCTCGATCACGATGCGTTCGATTTCGGCCAGCGGGCGGCCGATGAGCGCCTCCAGATCCGGTTCGGGCAGGCGGGCCGGTCGTGCGGGCAGGGGCGCGGCGGCAAGGCCGGGGGCGGCGGCGTCCTCTCCCGTCAGGCTGTCGGGCAGCATGTCGGGCGTGACCAGACCGCCTTCGTTCATCACCACGATGTTGCGGATCACGTTCAGCACCTGACGCACATTGCCCGGCCATGGCAGGCGGCGGAACAGGTCCGCCACGTCCGGCGCGAGGCCGTCGAAGCGGCGGCCCTCTTCGGCGGCAAAGCGGGCAAGCGCGGCCTCGGCAATCTCGATCACGTCATCGGCGCGGTCGCGCAGGGGCGGCATGTGGATCGGCACGACATAGAGGCGGTAATAGAGGTCTTCGCGGAACTGGCCGCGCCGGACGGCGTCGAGCGGGTCCTGATTGGTGGCGCAGACGATGCGGACGTTCACCTTGCGGGCCGTGTCGCCCCCACCGGCTGCACGGTGGAGGTCTGCAGGAAGCGC
>AYNO01000098.1 GCA_000500915.1 Rhodobacter sp. CACIA14H1 | reverse complement strand
AAGATCATCGAACTGGACGACAAATTCGGCTTCCTGAAACCGGGCTGCCGCGTGGTGGACCTCGGCTGCGCCCCGGGCGGCTGGTGTCAGGTCGCGGTGGTGCGGGTCAACGCCCTTGGCCAGAATCCGAAAAAGCCGGTGGGCACCGTTCTCGGGGTCGATCTGCAAGAGGTGGAACCGATCCCCGGCGCCGAACTGCACCAACTCGATTTCCTGTCGGACGACGCGGATGAAAAGGTGAAGGGCTGGCTCGGCGGTCGGGCCGATGTGGTCATGTCCGACATGGCCGCCGCCGCCTCGGGCCACAAGGCGACGGACCACCTCCGCATCGTCGCGCTGGTCGAAGCCGCCCTCGCCTTCGCCTTCGACGTTCTGGAAGATGGCGGCACCTTCGTCGCCAAGGTCCTCGCCGGCGGCGCCGAGAACGAGATGCAGGCGACGCTGAAGCGCAACTTCCGCAAGGTGGCGAATGTGAAGCCGCCGGCCAGCCGCTCGGACAGTTCCGAAAAGTTCGTCGTCGCACAGGGTTTCCGCGGCCGCGACGCGGCAGGCGCCCCAGGCGACTCAGGTGCCGACGCCGACTAGGCGGCCTTCCTAAGCCTCGCGCGAAACCTTACCGGACCCCGAACCCGCCGCCCGCTGCGTGCTGACACTCTGCGGTACGGTTCGCGGCACAGCATCCGGCACGGTCGGGACATCGCCGGACGGCCCCCCGCCGTTGCGCCTTTCCCCGCTACAGCGTGCGCTGCGTGATGACACTTTGCGGTACAGTTCGCGGCACAGATCGCGGCACGGTCGGGACATGCAGGACGGCCCCCCGCCGTTGCGCCTTCCCCCGCCACAGCGTGCGCTGCGTGCTGACACTCTGCGGTACAGTTCCCGGCACAGCATCCGGCACGGTCGGGACATGCCGAACGCCCCCACGCCGTTGCGCCTTCCCCCGCCGCAGCGTGCGCTGCGTGCTGACACTCTGCGGTACAGTTCGCGGCACAACATCCGGTACACGCCGCACCGCCCCCCGCTGCCATCTTGCAAATCCCCGCCCCTTGCGTTCCCCTTCACCGGAACCGAACGGAGCGTCCCATGCCCGCCCCCCTTTCCGGCATCATCGTCCTCGACCTGACCCATGTCCTCGCCGGTCCCTTCTGCTCCTCCATCCTGCAGGATCTGGGCGCAAGGATCATCAAGGTGGAACGCCCCGTCACGGGCGACGACACCCGCGCCTTCCCCCCCTTCGTGAACGGAGAATCCGCATATTTCTCGGCACTTAACGCCGGAAAGCAATCCATCGCGCTGGACCTGAAAACCCCGTCAGACCGCGCCGTCTTCGACCGCCTGCTGGCCCGCGCCGACATCCTGCTGGAAAACTTCCGCCCCGGCGTGATGGACCGTCTGGGCTATGGCTGGGACGCCCTGCACCCCCGCCACCCCCGCCTGATCTACGGCGCGGTGTCCGGCTTCGGCCATACCGGCCCCGACGCCGCCAAACCCGCCTATGACATGGTCGTCCAGGCCCGCGGCGGCGTCATGTCGATTACCGGCGAAGAAGGCGGCCCCCCGTCCGCGTCGGTGCCTCCATCGGGGATATCGTCGCAGGAATGTATCTGGTTCAAGGGGTTACAGCCGCACTCTACGCCCGTGAACGGACCGGCGAAGGGGCGAAGATCGACATCTCCATGCTCGATTCCCAACTGGCGATCCAGGAACACAGCCTCGCCCTGACCGCCGCCACCGGCCATCCCCCCGGCCCCACCGGCGCCCGCCACCCGACCATCACCCCCTTCTCCACCTACCGCGCCTCGGACGGTTTCTTCGTCATAGCCGCAGGCAATGACCACCTCTTCCGCCGCCTCTGCGACACGCTGTCCCTGCCCGTCGCAGACGACCCGCGCTTTGCGACGAATGCGGCCCGCTGCGAAAATGTCCATCTTCTCAAGCGTTTGATCGAAGCTGTTACACTGGGCAACACCGCCGCCCACTGGATCGCGCGGCTGGACGCAGCCGGCATCCCCACCGGACGCGTCCAGACCATGCTGGAGGCTATGCACGACCCCCAGATCACCGCCCGCCACATGGTCCTGCCCGTCCCGCCGCGCCCCGAAGGCGGCCCCGCCTTCACCGCCGCCGGCAACCCGGTCAAGATGTCCACCCTCCCCGACCCGCCCCCCCGCGGCCCGGCCCCCCGTCTGGACGGCGACAGGCAGGCAATCCTCGACTGGCTTGACGCCCCCTGACCCTGACCTGACGCAATCCGGCATTGCACCCGCCGCCCTTCGTCCTAGAACAGGCACGCGCGAACAGGAACCGGTGACACAATGTCCGATCAAGATGCCCTCGTGATCTTCACCCCCTCCGGCAAGAGGGGGCGGTTTCCCTTGGGAACACCGGTGCTTACGGCGGCACGCCAGCTGGGGGTGGACCTCGACTCCGTCTGCGGCGGGCGCGGCATCTGCTCCAAATGCCAGATCACGCCCAGCTACGGCGATTTCCCCAAGCACGGCGTGACCGTGGCGCAGGACGCGCTGACCGAATGGAACGCGGTCGAGGAACGCTACAAATCCAAGCGCGGCATGATCGACGGGCGCCGCCTCGGCTGTCAGGCCAAGGTGATGGGCGACGTGGTGATCGACGTCCCGCCGGAAAGCCAGGTCCACAAGCAGGTCATCCGCAAATCCGCGACGCAGCGGGACATCGTGATGGACCCCGCCACCCGCCTTCTCTATGTCGAGGTGGCGGAACCCGACATGCACGAACCCACGGGCGATTTCGAACGCCTTGCCATCGCCCTGCGCGACCAGTGGCAGGTTGCCGACGCGACGGCGGACCTGCACGTGATGCGTCGCCTGCAACCCGTTCTGCGCAAAGGCGAATTCAAGGTGACGGTCGCGCTGCACAAGGGCAACCACGATACCCTGCCGCGCATATTGGACATCTGGCCGGGCTTCCATGACGGCGGGCTTTGCGGGCTGGCGATCGATCTCGGCTCCACCACCATCGCGGCGCATCTCTGCGACCTGAAGGACGGGTCGGTTCTGGCCTCCTCGGGCCTGATGAACCCCCAGATCCGCTTTGGCGAAGACCTGATGTCGCGTGTGTCCTACGCCATGATGAACCCCGGCGGCGACGTGGAAATGACGCGGGCGGTGCGCGAGTCGATCAATGCGCTGGCCGCCTCCATCGCGGCCGAAGCAGGCGTGGACCCCGCTGCGATCTACGAGGTGGTCTTCGTCTGCAATCCCGTGATGCACCACCTGCTGCTGGGGATCGACCCGGTGGAACTGGGTCAGGCGCCCTTTGCGCTCGCCACCTCGGGCAGCCTGTCGCTGGATGCGCGTGATCTTGACCTGACAAACCTGAACCGCGCGGCGCGGGTCTATGTCCTGCCCTGCATCGCGGGGCATGTGGGGGCCGATGCCGCCGCTGTCGCCCTGTCGGAAGAACCGAACAAATCCAAGGACATGGTGCTTATAGTTGATGTCGGCACCAATGCCGAGATCCTGCTTGGCAACGAAACCCGCGTTCTTGCCTGTTCCTCGCCCACCGGCCCCGCCTTCGAAGGGGCGCAGATTTCCAGCGGCCAACGCGCGGCCCCCGGTGCCATCGAAAGGGTGGAAATCGACCCCGTCACCAAGGAACCCCGCTTCCGCGTCATCGGCAGCGACCTCTGGTCCGACGATCCCGCCTTTGCCGAAGCGACAAGGCAGACCGGCATCACCGGCATCTGCGGGTCGGGCATCATCGAAGCCGTGGCAGAGCTGCGGCTTGCGGGCCTTCTGGATGCGGGCGGCCTGATCGGCAGCCCCGACCAGACGGGGACATGGCGCTGCACGCCCGAGGGGCGGACGCACAGCTATATCCTGCATGACGGGTCACTGGAGGGCGGGCCGAAGATCATGGTCACGCAGGGCGACATCCGCGCCATTCAGCTTGCGAAATCAGCCCTTTATGCGGGCGCAAGGCTGCTGATGGACGAGATGGGCGTGGACAAGGTGGACCGCGTCACGCTGGCCGGTGCCTTCGGCGCCCATATCAGCCCCAAGCACGCGATGGTGCTGGGCATGATCCCCGACGTGCCGCTGGACAAGGTGACAAGTGCGGGCAATGCGGCCGGAACCGGCGCCCGCATCGCGCTGTGCAACGTCGCGGCGCGGGACCAGATCGAACAGACGGTCCACCAGATCCACAAGGTCGAAACCGCGATCGAGCCGAAATTCCAGGAGCATTTCGTCAACGCCAACGCCATCCCCCACGCGACCGACCCCTTCCCCGAACTGAACGCCATCGTCACCCTGCCCGATGTCAGCTTCAACACCGCCGGATCGGGCGGCGGCGAAGGGCGGCGGCGGCGGCGCGGCTAGGGGCTTTCCTTTGCGGCGTCGCGCTTTACACTCCTGAACGACGCGGCGGGAAGGAAGCATGCAAGACCCGGTGGCAGAACTGATTACCCGGGTGGCCGCGCAGGACCGTGCGGCCTTCCGTGCGCTTTATTCCGCGTCATCGGCGAAACTCATGGGTGTGCTCATCCGTATGCTGGGCACAAGGGCCGAGGCGGAGGATGCTCTGCAAGAGGTCTTCACCCGCGTCTGGCTGCGTGCCGGACGCTTCGACGCCACGAAAGGGCGCGGCATGACATGGCTGATCGCCATCGCCCGCAACCATGCGATCGACCGGCTGCGGGCACGGCCCGAACAGGCCGTGTCCGATGAGGACGCACTGGACCATGTGCGCGACACCGCCCCGACCGCCGAGTCGCGGCTGGTGGCCATGGGCGAGGCGGGACGTATCGCCGACTGTTTCGGACAACTGGAACCCGACCGCGCGGATGCGGTGCGCGGGGCCTATCTGCAGGGGCTGTCCTATCTGGACCTTGCCGCCCGCTACGGGGTGCCGCTGAACACCATGCGGACATGGCTTCGTCGCAGCCTGCTGAAACTGAGGGAGTGTCTGGACGCATGACCGACGATCTCCCCCTGTCCCCGCTGGAAGAGGATGACGCGCTGGCCGCCGAATATGTGCTGGGCGTCCTGTCCCTTGCCGACCGTTCCGCCGCCGAGGCGCGGATGCGGAACGACTCCGCCTTTGCCGCCCGTGTCGCGGCATGGGAGCTGCGGCTGGACGGGTTGAACGACGGCTATGCCGAAGCCCCCGCACCGGACCTGCTGCCCCGGATCGAGGCGCGGCTTTTCCCCAAGGCCCAGCGGCGGCGCCCCCTGTTCGCATGGCTTGCAGGGGCGCTGACCGCCGCCGCCGTGGCTGTCGGTGCCGTGGTCCTGCTGGCCCCTGCCCCCGCCCCCGTCATCGCCACCCTGGGCGAGACGGATGCTCCGCTCCGCTTCGAGGCACGCTATGACGGCGCGACGCTGACGGTGGCACGCGTCACCGGCAGCGCGGCGTCGCAGGGGCAGGTGCAGGAGGTGTGGATCATCGCACCGGATGCTGCCCCCGTATCGCTGGGGCTGATGGAGGGGGAGAGTCTCTCGGTTCCCTATCCGCAGGCCCCGGCGGGCTGGACGCTGGCCGTTTCGCTGGAACCCGCAGGCGGGTCGCCCACCGGCGCACCGACCGGCCCGGTTCTTGCGGCAGGCGTCATCACGGACCTGTGACCACGTTATTTGCGACCTGCTGAAACTTCGTCGCACCACCCCCCGTAGCTCCGGTCACGAAGGCAGGAAGGCCCTGCCTCAGAACCGGAGGATAACCATGAAACTTCGCCTTGCCACCGCCGCCCTCGCCCTGACCACGGGCATCGCCTTCGCCGCCTCGCATGGCGGGGATAACCCGATGGTCGGCGGCGCACCGATGTTCGCAGACAAGAACATCGTGGAAAACGCGGTGAATTCGGCCGACCACACCACGCTGGTCGCTGCCGTGCAGGCCGCCGGACTGGTGGAAACGCTGCAGGGCGAAGGGCCCTTCACCGTCTTCGCCCCCACCAACGCGGCCTTTGCCAAACTGCCCGCAGGCACGGTCGAAACGCTGCTGAAGCCGGAGAACAAGGACCAGCTGACCAAGATCCTGACCTGCCATGTCGTCGCCGCCAATGCCATGGCCGCCGACATCAACAAGATGGTGGCCGATGACGGCGGGATGCACCCCGTCAAGACGGTGGGCGGTTGCGAATTCACCGCCATGGTCGAAGGTGACGCGATCAAGATCAAGGACGGTCAGGGCAATGTCGCCACCGTCGAGATCGCGGATGTCAAGCAATCGAACGGCGTGATCCATGTGATCGACACCGTCCTGCTGCCCGCGAACTGATCGCGGACGGCTGGCGCGGGCGGGACCGTCACTTCCCGCCCGTGCAGGGCTTCGTCCCGCGCGCGCCACTTATCCTGTCCCCAACAGAACGCGCGGGGACGAAGAAGGGGGTTTCCGGCAGGAAACCCCCTTGCCATTTCCACCGCAGCGCCGTTCCTTGGCCCCATGTCGCGCCGTTTCCTTTTCCTGCTGTCCTCTGCCCGTCCGGGGGGCAACACGCTTGCGCTGGCCCGCGTCGCGGCGGCGGCGCATCCACCCGCGTCGCAGGTCTGGCTGGATCTCTGCGAACCGCCGCTCCCCCCGTTCCGCGACCTGCGGCCCGGTCATGCCGCGGCAACTGGCCGCGTGGCCGAAGTCATGGCTGAAATGCGGGCGGCAACGGATGTGGTCTTCGTCGCGCCGGTCTATTGGTACGCCCTGCCCGCCCCTGCCAAGCTGCTGCTGGATCACTGGTCAGGCTGGCTGGACGATCCGGCGACCGGATTTGCGGATTGGGCCAAGGGCTTGACCCTGCACCTGATCACCACCCGCGCCGATCCGGACCCGTCCGTTGCCGACCTGCCCGAGGCGATGCTGCGGCGGTCGGCGGACTGGCTGGGGATGCGCTGGGGTGGCACATTGCACGCCGTGGGCGACGCGCCGGGGGATGTGCTGGCCGACCGCGCGGCGGTGGCGGCGGCGGCGCGCTTCCTCTAGAGCGGATCGATATCGCCTTCCGCCCGCCGCGCGTGGAAGTCCGCGACGAAGGCAGACAGGCGCCCGGCGGCGATGGCATCGCGCAGGCCCTGCATAAGCTCTTGATAGTAATGCAGGTTATGCCATGTCAGCAGCATGGAGGCGATGATTTCCTGCGCACGGTTCACATGGTGCAGGTAGGCGCGGGAATAGTTGCGGCAGGCGGGACAGGTGCAATCCTCGTCCAGCGGGCGGGGGTCGTCCTGATGGCGGGCGTTCTTGATGTTGATCTGCCCGCGCCGTGTCCAGGCCTGCCCCGTGCGGCCCGACCGTGACGGCAGCACGCAATCCATCATGTCGATCCCGCGCTCCACCGCGCCCACGATATCGTCCGGCTTCCCCACCCCCATCAGATAGCGCGGCCGGTCCTCGGGCAGGAAGCCGGGGGCGTAGTCGAGCACCGAGAACATCGCCTCCTGCCCCTCGCCCACCGCCAGACCGCCGACGGCATAGCCGTCGAACCCGATCCGCTTCAGGGCTTCGGCGGATTCCTCGCGCAGGTCGCGGGTGACACCACCCTGCATGATGCCGAAAAGGGCGTGTCCGGGCCGGTCGCCAAAGGCATCGCGGGACCGCTGAGCCCATCGCATGGACAGGCGCATGGACTTTGCCACCTCGTCCTCGGTCGCGGGCAGGGCCGGGCATTCGTCAAAGCACATGACGATATCCGACCCCAGCAATTTCTGGATTTCCATGCTGCGTTCGGGGGTCAGCATGTGTTTCGACCCGTCGATATGGGACGAGAAGCGGACACCCTCTTCCGTCAGTTTGCGCAGGGATGCCAGGGACATGACCTGAAACCCGCCGCTATCTGTCAGGATCGGGCGGTCCCAGTTCATGAAACGGTGCAAGCCGCCCAGACGCGCGATGCGTTCCGCCGTGGGGCGCAGCATCAGGTGGTAGGTATTGCCCAGCAGGATATCGGCGCCGGTGGCACGGACGCTTTCGGGCAGCATGGCCTTTACTGTGGCGGCGGTGCCGACGGGCATGAAGGCGGGGGTGCGGATCTCTCCGCGTGTCGTCTGGATGATACCGGTGCGGGCCTTGCCGTCGGTGGCATGGACCGTGAAGCCGAAACCCTGCGCCATTTCCTGCCCCCTTGTGAAAGCGGCCCCTTTTGGCGCGAAGGTCATGGCGGGGCAAGCCCCTAATGCCCCGCCCTAATGCCTGTGCCTTGCACTGTGACGGGGGGCGGAAGATGGCCGCCTTCCTCGAGGGCGCGGCGGAGACGGCGGATGGTGGACTGGCGGGCCTTTTCATCCGCGACCGAGCGCAGCGCCTCGTTTATGTCGAGGATCAGGCGCGACACGTCATTGTGCCAGTCCAGTCGCGCCACCTGTTCCGGCGCAAGGCGGGGCGGTTCGGTTCCGGCGCGGCGGATATGGCCGTCCGGCGTCAAGTCATAGCTGTCGTCCAGCGCGGGAATCACCATTTTCTCTTGCAGAACAAGCCCTTGCAGGCGTGCGGCAAGGCCCGCCATCGCCTCTTCCTCGCCATGGACAAGGAAGGTCGCGTGGCGGACGGGTTGGCGTTCCCTGATCCATTCCACCAGTTCCGGCCCGTCCGCATGGCCGGAATAGAGATCGATGGACCGGATGCGGGCGCGGACGGGGAATTCCTCGCCCTGAATGCGCACGTTGCGGGCACCGTCCAGCAAAAGGCGGCCCAGCGTCGCCTCGGCCTGATAGCCGACCAGCAGGAGCGATGCGGCATCGCGGCTGATCCAGTTGCGCAGGTGGTGGCGGATGCGCCCCGCTTCGCACATGCCGGAGGCGGCGAGGATGATGTGGAACCCACGCGCATTGGCCAGTGCCCTTGACTGTTCGACGGTCTCGGTGAAGTGAAGGTGATGGGTCCGCAGCCCGTCAAGCAGTGCAGGGCCGTTCTCCAACTCCTTGGCATGTTTGCGGAAAATGGCGGTGGCCCTACTGGCCATCGGGCTGTCCACATGGACGGGGCAGAAGGGAATCTCCCCCGCCATCATCAGGGTGGTCAGGTCCACGATCAGTTCCTGCGCCCGTTCCACGGCAAAGGTGGGGATGAGCAGGACGCCATCGTCGCGCCATGCGGCCTTCACCTCGTCCCGCAGGGTGGCGCGGCGCTTTTCGGCGCTGGCTTCGATGCGGTCCACATCGCCATAGGTGGATTCGCAGATCAGGTAGTCCAGACCGGACGGCGATTGAGGATCGGGCTGCAAGAGTTTGGAATCAGGGCCGATATCGCCGGAGAACAGCAGGCGGAGGGCGGGGTTGGGGGCAGAGAGTTCCACCTCGACCGAGGCCGAGCCGAGGAGGTGGCCGGCGTTCCAGAAGCGGGCGCGGAACCCCGGCAGGACGGGGAACCACGCATCCATCTCCTGCGGGCGGAAGAGTGCGAGCGTGGCCTCGGCGTGGCGGGAATCGTAAATGGGTTCAATATCTTGCCCGCCGCGCCTCCGGTTGCGGCGGTTCAGCATCTCCACTTCCGATTCCTGGATATGGGCGCTGTCGGGAAGCATGACGTGGCAGAGGTCCACGGTGGCAGGGGTGGCGTGGATCGGTCCCTTGAACCCGTCTCGGAAGAGTTTGGGCAGAAGACCCGAATGGTCGATATGCGCATGGGTCAGAAGGACCGCGTCAACCTTCCCCGCGTCGAAGGGAAAGGGACGGTAATTCAAGGCCTTCTCGGTCTTGGACCCCTGGAACATCCCGCAATCGACCAGCACGGTCCCGCCTGCCGTGTCCAGCCGGAAGCAGGACCCCGTCACGGCGCGGGACGCACCGTGGAAGGTCAGGCGGGGGGTCACGGGATGACCTCGAAGCCGCAGTCCATGGGGGTGCAGTCCTTGCCGTTGATGGGGACCATGTCCTGCGGGCAGGCGGACATGACGACGATGCAGTCGATGGCGGCGCCGAGGGTGACCCGGTCGCCGGGTTTTGAAAGCGGCTCTCCCCATGTGATAGCGCCGTTTTCGGCGATGGGGATATTCATCCATAGATTCAGCGGGCTAGGCGTTTCCGTCCTTGGAAAGCCTATCATGGCGAGGGCGGCGTGGAGGTTGTCGGTGCAGTTGTCGTGGTAGCCGGTGCAGCCGAGCATCCGGTAGCGGTGGACATCGCAGGCGGCGATGACGGTGTCGTGGCGACCGGGGGAGGTGTCTTCCTCCAGCGTCAGGATGGGGCGGCGGCGGTTGGTGAGCAGCGCGTCGCCCTGTTTCGGAAAGACCGACCCGATGAAGCCCCGCAGATGTTCCATCGACATGAATTCATTGGGATCTTCGGCATTGAAGGCCCAGGTGTCCACGACCTGCGTGCCATGGGTGTTGACGATGCGCAGCGCCTGTCCGGCCCGCAGCCTGACCGCCCTGCCCCGTCTTGCCGGTAGCGTTTCCATGTGACCCTCCGCCGCTCTGGTGACTCGCAGGATGAGAGCGTCCGGGGCGGTTCACAAGGGGGGATGGGGCATCCGCTACCCGTGCCGGATCCTGTGCCGCAAACTGTACCGCAAACTGTCAGCACGCAGCGGGCGGTCCGGTGAGGTTCCGGAAAGACAAAAATCTTCGAAGATTTTTGCAAATTTCTTCGAAGAAATTTGAGGCGAGACGGACCCGCCTGCCGTTTGGGGGTTCAGTCTTGGCGCCGTTCGTCCGGTTGCGGGGTCAGGCCGTAGCGGGCGGTCAGCCGCCAGACATGATCGGGCACCATGTTCTTCATCCGCGCCGGAAAGGCGCGGCGGAGGTGGAGGATGGTTTCGATGGCCTTCATCTCGACCCGCGCCCGCGCGAATTCGAGCCCGCGCGGGCCGATGCGGGGTTGCAGGAAGGCGACGATGGGGCGGGCCCAATCGGGCATGGAGCGCAGCGGAAGGCCGCCCGCGGCGCGTTCGGTGTTCATCAGGAAGCCTTTGACGGCGCCGGTCCGTTTGCCCTTGTCGGTCAGCGGGGCGGTGGTCAGGCCGGGGGAGACGAGGTCCAGAAGTTCCTCGCCCCTTGCGTTGCGGGCGATGAGCCATTGGTCGCCATCGCCGCCCATGTAGCCCACGGTGATGTCAGCGAGGCGGTTGGTGTAATCGACGCAGGTGCGGCAGGTCATCGGGAAGAAATCCTGCGGCAGTTTCGACAGCGGGAGTTTCAGGAAGGGCACGGTGCGCGTGGGGCGGCCATCGTCATAGCGCAGCTCGACGCGGTAATCGGCGCGGAATTCCAGATAGCTGATCCGGTCGGGGCGCGGATCGATCTGGGCGAGGAAGTGGTGGAAGTTTTCCGTCGTGGTGTTGTCGGAGCAGGGGGTGCCGAGCGCATAGATGCGGTCGAAGCCGAGGTCGGCTTCGATGGCGCGGAGGGCGTGGATCTGGCAGGGGATGCCGATGACGGCGATGCGTCTGTGGCCTGCGGCAGCGGCGGGTTCCAGAAGCGCCAGCGTGGGGCCGAAGCCCATGCGCATCCCCCTGACCTTCGGCAGGTCTGCCGGGTCCGTCACGATGACGGGCAGCGGTTTCCAGCGGTCCTGCGGGTCTGGGGCCGTGGTCAGGATCGCCGTGACGGCGCCGGTTTCCAGCAGGCGGGCGGCGATGGCGGTGGTGATGCCGGTCCATTGTGCGCCCTGCAGGGGCTGCGTCATGCGGGCGCGGAGCATCCGGCGGGTGACGCCGAAGAAGGCTTCCTCGCCCCTGTCGGGGTCGTGGGTGCGACCATGCGCGGCGGTTTCGCGGGCGGGGTAGTCAGGGGCGATGAACTGGCAGGCCTTGCCGCAGGCCTTGCCGTCGCCGATCCGCGACAGGCCGCAATCGGTGCAGAGGCCGGGGCGCGGGGCGCCGCCGATCTGCGGGACGGTCAGGCCTTGGGGCGGAAGGGGGCCGTCGGGCATGGCGCTGCTTTCGGGGCCGGGGTGGCCATTGCCGACAAGCTAGCCTGCGGGGGGTGGGGCGTCCAGCGAAAGTGTAAACTTTAGCTTACAGTCTGGTGGCGGCGTGCAGGTCGGCCAGCAGGGCGCCCAGGGTTTCGGCCTGTGTCAGCCGGCCGGAGACCAGGGCGACCACGCGCTGCGCCGCCTCGACATCGGTGAGGTGCAGACCGGAGAGGACGGCATCGAGCGGGCTGTCGGTCAGCAGGATGCGCGACTGCGCCTGCATCAGGAGGCGGTGATGGACCATGCGGCGCATCTGCGCCCATGCCGCGCCGTCGGTGAAGCGGGTCGCGCCCCAGAGGCGGATGGGAAACGGGTCATGCGCGGCGGTGCGGGTCCGGCTCCAGGCCGAGAGGCCGCCGCAGGGATCGGCGCTGTCGCCTTCGGAATCGACCTGCTGGAGGGTGACGGTCGAGAGCGTGCCGATGGTGGCGCGGCTGCGGACGGTGGCGCCATGGCGGCGGGGGTCGGACCAGATCAGCGTGACGAGCGGGGTCAGGAGGGCGGCGGTCAGGGTCAGGCGGGAAAGGGTGCGGGACATGCGGGCCTCCTGTGCTGTGGCCTTGGCGGGCCATGAGGGGGAGGTAGCGCGAACAACCTGCGGTTTAAATCTGGTCGGGCGGGGGTGGGGCCGACTTAGGGATGGGTGGGGGTTAAACGCGGGCAAGCGGCAGATCAATTCGCTGCTTACGCGCTAGGCGACCTGAATCGCTCCGGTGGAGCGATTCAGGTTGCCGCCGGTAGGGCCGCGCACGTCACGCCGGGGCGGGCGCATCATGCGCACGTCACGCCGGGGCGGGCGCATCATGCGCACGTCCCGGTGGGGCGGGACGTGCGCGGACCCTGGCTTTGGGCCACGGTCCGGGACTGACCGTTGCGCCAAGTGAAAAGGGCGGCGCTTATGCGCCGCCCCTTGTCGTTTTCCCTTGAGCAAGTCTCAGCTGCAGCCCGACGTCCCGTCGCAGGTGTTGCACTTCATGCAGGTCCCGTTGCGGACCAGCGTGTAGTTGCCGCATTCGCCGCAGGGATCGCCCTCGTAGCCCTGCATCTTGGCCTTGGTGCGGGCGTCCATGCTGACCGTGCCGGTGGCGAGTGCCGTGGTCGATTCCGCCACGACGGCCGTGAAGGCCGAGGCGTCGGCATTGGTCTGGAAGGCGGTCGCGGCGCCGCCCTGGAAGACCACCAGTTCCTGCGGCAGGCGCTTGCGCAGATAGCCGGTCGAGGAGATGGACTTCAGCAGTTCCACCGATTTCGACGCCGCCGAGTCGGTGACTTCGCCGAAGTTGCGCTTGCCCTCGTCATCGCCGCGGCCGAGGTCGTCGAAGGCCGCCCCTTGCGGTTTGACATGGGCGAGGTCGGTCCGGTCGAGGTAGCTGATCGCCAGTTCGCGGAAGATGTAGTCGAGGATCGAGGTCGCGTTCTTGATCGAGTCGTTGCCCTGCACCATCCCTGCCGGTTCGAAGCGGGTGAAGGTGAAGGCTTCCACGAACTCCTCCAGCGGGACGCCGTATTGCAGGCCGACCGACACCGCGATGGCGAAGTTGTTCATCATCGCGCGGAAGCCTGCGCCTTCCTTGTGCATGTCGATGAAGATCTCGCCCAGACGCCCGTCGCCATATTCGCCGGTGCGGAGATAGACCTTGTGGCCGCCGACGATGGCCTTCTGGGTATAGCCCTTGCGACGCTCGGGGAGCTTTTCGCGGTTGGTGCGGATGATCTCCTTGATGACGATCTTCTCGACGATCTTTTCGGCCAGCACGGCGGCCTTTTCCTGTGCGGAGCCGGTGGCGAGGATTTCTTCGGCCTCTTCGTCATCCTCGACCAGTGCCGCCGCCAGCGGTTGCGACAGCTTGGAGCCGTCGCGGTAGAGCGCGTTGGCCTTGATGCCGAGCGAGTGCGAGAGTTCGTAAGCCGCCAGCGTTTCGGCGATCGTGGCCGAGTTCGGCATGTTGATCGTCTTGGAGATGGCGCCCGAGATGAAGGACTGCGCGGCGGCCATCATGTGGATGTGGCTGTCCACCGACAGGTAGCGCGTGCCCTTCTTGCCGCAGGGGTTGGCGCAGTCGAAGACCGGGTAATGTTCCGGCTTCAGGAAGGGCGCACCTTCCAGCGTCATGGTCCCGCAGACATGGTCGTTGGCGGCGTCGATCTGGGCCTTGGTGAAGCCGAGGTGGCGCAGCAGGTCGAAGGTGGGGTCCGCCAGCTTTTCGGCAGGGATGCCGAGGGTGCCTTTGCAGAATTCCTCGCCCAGGGTCCACTGGTTGAAGACGAAGCGGATGTCAAAGGCCGAGGGGAGTGCGGCTTCGATCTTTTCCAGCTCGCGCGGGCCGAAGCCGTGGCCGATCAGCGCGGTCGGGTTGATGCCCGGGCAGTTGCCGATGGAGCCGTGGCCGACGGCATAGGCGACGATTTCCGCCACTTCCGAGGCGCGGTAGCCGAGGGTTTCGAGCGCCGCCGGAACGGACTGGTTGATGATCTTGAAGTAGCCGCCGCCTGCCAGCTTCTTGAACTTCACCAGCGCGAAGTCGGGTTCGATGCCGGTCGTGTCGCAGTCCATGACAAGGCCGATGGTCCCCGTGGGGGCGATCACGGTCGTCTGGGCGTTGCGGTAGCCGTGGGTTTCGCCGAGGGCCAGCGCCTCGTCCCATGCCGATTTGGCAAGGGAAACAAGGGTTTGGTCGGGGCAGTTCGCGTGGTCCAGCGCGACGGGGTTGACGTTCACCGCCTCGTACCCCGCCGTTTCGCCATAGGCGGCGCGGCGGTGGTTGCGGATCACGCGCAGCATGTGATGCGCGTTGCGCTGGTAGCCGGGGAACGGGCCCAGTTCCTTGGCCATTTCGGCCGAGGTGGCATAGGTCACACCCGTCATCAGCGCGGTCAGCGCACCGCAGAGGGCGCGGCCTTCGGCGGAGTCATAGCCGAGGCCCATGTTCATCAGGAGGCCGCCGATATTGGCATAGCCAAGGCCCAGCGTGCGGAAATCATAGGAGAGCTGGGCGATTTCCTTGGACGGGAATTGCGCCATCATCACCGAGACTTCCAGCGTGACCGTCCAGAGGCGGGTCGCGTGGACATAGGCCTGCGCGTCGAATTTGCCGTCCTTGTAGAAGGTCAGCAGGTTCATGGACGCAAGGTTGCAGGCGGTGTCGTCAAGGAACATGTATTCCGAGCAGGGGTTGGACCCCCGGATCGGCCCGTCTTCGGGGCAGGTGTGCCAGGCGTTGACGGTGTCGTGGAACTGGATGCCGGGGTCGGCGCAGGCCCATGCGGCGTGGCCGACCTGATCCCACAACTCGCGGGCCTTGATGGTTTTCGCCACCTTGCCGTCGGTGCGGCGGATCAGCGCCCAGTCCTCGTCGTTCTTCACGGCGTTCAGGAAGGCGTCGGTCACGCGGACAGAGTTGTTGGAGTTCTGGCCGGAGACGGTGATGTAGGCCTCGGAATCCCAGTCGGTGTCATAGGTCGGGAATTCGATCGAGGTGAAGCCCTGACGCGCGTATTGCAGGACGCGGTTGGTGTAGGTGTCGGGGATCATCGCCTTCTTGGCGGATTTGATCGCGGCCTTGAGCGCCGGGTTCTTGGCCGGGTCAACCGCGTCTTCGGTGGAGCCGTCCCACTGGCGGATGGCGGCGAAGATTTCGTTCAGCTTCTGCTCATGCGCCTTGGACCCGGCGACGAGGGAGGCGACCTTCTGTTCCTCGATCACCTTCCAGTTGATGAACTGTTCGATATCGGGGTGATCCATGTCACAGATCACCATCTTGGCCGCGCGGCGCGTGGTGCCGCCGGACTTGATGGCCCCTGCGGCGCGGTCGCCGATCTTCAGGAA
>AYNO01000097.1 GCA_000500915.1 Rhodobacter sp. CACIA14H1 | reverse complement strand
CCACGCTCTCGCTCATCGCTGCTCTCCTCTAGGCCGCTTCCCGACGCTTGAACCGCGCGTCGAGATCGTCGGAACCTTCACCCAGATCGAAGTCGAAGCCGCCATCCATCCCGGATGCCTTGGCCTTGCCGCGTGCCGGGGCATAGCTTGCCTGCGCCGGACGGCGTGCTGCTGCCGAGACCGCCGCACCTTCGTCGGTCCGGAAGAAGCCGATCGCCTCGGCCAGCGCATCGGCCTGGCTCGCCAGCTCGGTCGCGCTGGCCGAAAGCTCCTCGGCAGCCGAGGTGTTTTCCTGCGTGACCTTGTCGAGTTGCTGGATGGACATGGAAATCTGCGACGACCCCGTGGCCAGTTCCCGCGACGCGACCGAGATTTCGGTGACCAGCGCCGATGTCTTCTCGATATCCGGCACCAGCCCCAGCAGCATCTCGCCCGCGCTGGCCGCCGTGCGCACCGTGCTGGCCGACAGGGACGAGATTTCCGCCGCCGCCGTCTGGCTGCGTTCCGCCAGCTTGCGCACTTCCGCCGCGACGACCGCAAAGCCGCGGCCATGTTCGCCGGCCCTCGCCGCCTCGACAGCGGCGTTCAGGGCCAGCAGGTCGGTCTGCCGTGCGATCTCCTGCACGATCATGATGCGGTCCGCGATGGTCTGCATCGCCTGCACCGCCTCGGCCACCGCCTTGCCGCTGGCGCGGGCATCCTCGGCGGATTTGACGGCCATCTTCTCGGTCAGCGCGGCATTCTCCGAGCTTTGCTTGATGTTCGCCGCCATCTGCTCCACCGCGGCCGAGGATTCCTCGGTCGCCGAAGCCTGATCCGTCGCGCCCTGGCTCAACTCCTCCGACGTGGCCGCCATCTGCGACGACCCCGACGCGACGTTGCGCACGGCGCTGTTCACGCTGCCCACCACTTCGCGCAGCTTCAGGACCATCTCGTTCTGCGCCTTCAGCAGGTCGCCGATCTCGTCATTGCCCTTGATCTCGGCCGTGCTGCGCAGGTCGCCCTGCGAAATCTGCGACGCCAGCGCCACCGACTTCTTCAGCCCGCTGGACAGCCCGCTCATGATCCACGCCACGATGGTGACGGCGGCCACAAGCGACGCGACGAAGATCGCGATCATCCGGAACCACGCCGTGTCATAGGCAACGTTCGTCTCTGCCTCGTTCTCCGAAATGATCTGGCGCACCGTCGCCCGCAGATCGTCCAGCGATGCCTTGATCTCGGCCGCCGAATCCTCGAGGTCCGTATGGAATAGCGTGTTGGCAACATCGCTGTTGCCCGCCGCGTCCAGCGCGATGATGCGCTGGTTCAGCGCGAAGGCGCGCTTGTGGATTTCCTCGAAGGCATTGATCTTGGCATGGATGTCCTCGCGCGTGGTCAACTCGCGCAGCGAGATGATCATGTCGTCCACATGCGCGGCCAGCTTCACGACCTTGTCCGCAAGCTCCGCCTTGTAACCGGCAGGGGCATTGGGCAGGTCGATCAGGATACCCGCAACCCCCGTCCGCACCTGCAGCTTGGTGGTGACCAGATCCTCGATCTGCATCAGCCGTTCCACGTCACGGGTCACGGTCTGGTCATAGCGGAAATTCGCATCGCCCAGATAGAAGATCGCCATCCAGGTGGACAGGCCCCACAGCGAGAAGATGAGCGCGAAGGCCGCGGCAAGTTTGGTTTTGATCGTCAGTCTCATGAAAACGACTCCCTCAGGACTGCAATGCCAGCGGACGGCCGGCGAGATTTGAAAAGATCGATTCAAGGTTGGGCATCAGGACGAACCCGTCAGGCCCGCGATACAGCCCGGTCAGATAGTCGGCCGGCCATGTCGTAGCACTGGCCGGGACCGGCTCGATCGCCGCCGTCTCCACCGCCGCCACCTCGTGGACGGCATCCGCCGCGATGGCCACGGTCGTCGTCTCGCCCGCGATGGCCACATCCAGCACAAGGATGCGCCGCCGCTCGTCCGCCCCCTCGTCGGGGATGGACAGCGCCTGTTTCAGGTCGGCCAGCGGCACGACCGACCCCCGCACGTTCACCACGCCGGGAACGAAGGGCCCCGCCCCCGGAACCCGCGTCACGGGCAGCGGATCGAGGATCTCGCGCAGCAGTTCCGCCGGAACCGCCAGCGTCTGCAGGCCCAGCGCCATCGTGACCACCGTCACATGCCGCTCGGGCCGGATGTCATGGATGCTCATGCTGCCACCTCGCGTCCCGCGGGCTCGCCTTGCGCCCGCCCCATGCCGACCAGATGCCCCACGTCCAGGATCAGCGCGACGGACCCGTCGCCAAGGATCGTCGCCCCGGACACCGCCCGCACCCCCGCGTGCAGCTTGGACATCTGCTTGATCACCGTCTGGTTGGTGCCCACGATCCGGTCCACCACGATCCCCACGCGGTGTTCACCCGCCATGACGATCACCACATTCTGCGCCGGACCCGGCTCGCCCGCGCAATCGAACAGTTGCCGCAGCCGCAGGAAGGGCACGAACCGCCCCCGGATATCCAGGAAATCCCCCGTCCGGCGCGGTTGCGCCTTGTCGGCGGGCAATTCCACGATCTCCTGCACGCTGGGCATCGGCAGCGTGTAGCGTTCCCCCGCCACCTCGATCAGCAGGCCCTCGATGATCGCCAGCGTCAGCGGCAGGCGCAGCGTGACCGTCGTTCCCTGACCCAGCTTGCTGTCGATCTCCAGCGACCCGCGCAGCGACTCGATGGTGCGGCGCACCACATCCATCCCGACCCCGCGCCCCGACAGTTCCGTCACCTTCTCGGCGGTGGAAAAGCCCGGCTCCAGCACCAGCGCATAGACCTGCGCCTCGGTCAGTTGCGCATCCGCCGCGATCAGCCCCTGCGCCACCGCCTTGGCCCTGATCTTCGCGGGGTCCATGCCCCGCCCGTCATCGCGGACCCGGATCAGCACCTCTGCCCCCGCATGTTCCGCCGAAAGCTCGATCAGCCCGTCCCGCGGCTTGCCCGCCGCGGCGCGTTCGGCCTGCGTCTCCATCCCGTGGTCGATCGCATTGCGCAGGATATGGACCAGCGGATCGGCCAGCTTTTCGATGACCGTCTTGTCCAGTTCCGTATCCTCGCCGATCACGGCGAATTCCACCGGCCGCGCCAGCGTGTCCGACAGGTCCAGCACCAGCCGCCGGAACCGCCCGACAAGGCTGCGCATCGGAACCATGCGCATCGTCATGGTCGCATCCCGCAGCCCCGCCGCCAGCCGCGTGATCTGCTCGGCCGTGGTGATCAGCGCGGGGTCGCGGCTCTGCCGCGCAAGTTCGGTCAGCCGCGCCTCCACGATCACCAGCTCACCCACCGCATCCATCAGCGCGTCCAGACGTTCCGCCGGAACGCGGATCGTCGCGCCGGCCTCGGCCTTCGCCTCGCGGCTCTCGCGCGGGGCGGGCTGCACCGGCACGGCCATGTCCTGTGCACCCTCGGCGACCGCCGGTGCAGCCGGCACCTCTGCGGCGGGCCGCTCCAGCGTCCACTCCGCATCGACGAAGAGGAAAACCTCCTCCACCTGCGCCTCGGTCACGGCGGCGGGCAGGTCCATGCTCCAGCCGATGGCGCAGGCCTCCACATCCAGCCGGTCCAGCGGCGGCACCTCGGACAGGTCGGCAACAATCGCCGTCGCACCCAGCGCGCGCAGCTCGTCCAGCACGATCTCGGGCCGCGCCCCCATCGACAGCGCGGCACCCGACAGCCGGAACCGCAACCGCGCGGCACCACCCGCCGGCCCATCTTCCCCGACAGCCACCACGGCAGCTTCCGGCGCAGCCGCCGTCCCGCCCGCCATGATCGCCCGCAACCCGTCAAGGATCGCCACGCGCCGCCCTTCGGGATCGGCCTCGACCTCCACCAGCCCCGGAATCTCGTCCTTGGCCGCCAGCGCAAGCCGCAGGATTTCCGCCCCGACCGGCAACGCACCGGACCGGATGCGGTCGAAGACCGTCTCGAATTCATGGATGAAGGCGGCAAGGTCGGTGAAGCCGAACATGGCCCCGCTGCCCTTCACCGTATGCAGGTCGCGGAAGACCTGGTTGACCAGCCCCATATCCGCCGGCCGTTTCTTCAGGTCCAGAAGGCCCCGTTCCAGGCTTTCCAGCAGATCGCGCAATTCCTCGCGAAAGATCGCGGCCATATCGTCGGTCATCAGCCCAGCACCTTCCTGATCACGGCCAGCAGCTTGTCCTGCGTGAAGGGCTTGACCATCCAGCCCAGCGCCCCGGCTCCCGCGCCTGCTGTTTCAGCCCGTCCTCGGAATCGGTGGACAGGACGACCACCGGCACGCCCTTGCCCTGCGGGTGCTGTCGCAGCGCCCGGATGAAGCCCAGACCGTCAAGATTGGGCATGTTCTGGTCGGTGATGATCGCATCCACGGGCTGGGCCAGCGCCTTGGCCAGCCCGTCCTGCCCGTCCACCGCCTCGATGACGGCATATCCGGCTTCTTCCAGCGTCATCGCGATCATGCGGCGGATGGAAGGGGAATCGTCAACGGTCAATACGGTCTTCGTCATTTTATGCCTGATCCTGCCTTCAAATTCCTGACGCACCGCCGCCTGCGGGCAGCGTGCCTATGGCCAGCCGGTCCAGCATCGCGGCCAGCGCACCCTGCGCCACACCCTCGATCTGCAAGTTCCGGTCCAGTTGCGCCGCCGTGCGTCCGGCGGCGACCAGAAGCTGGACGATGGCGCAATCCACGCCCGTCAGACCGGCCGTGCCCACCCGCAGGTCGCCCGCCTCCAGCGCCGCCCGCAGCCGGTCCCGCAGCTCCGCCGCAGCCCCTGCCCGCAAATCTCCGGAAAGTTCGATGACCCCGCCGTCCATGCTGCCCTCGTGTCAAACGCCCTGCCCCCAGCGGCAAGGCTCCACGCGTTCACAAACGGCCCGTCCCGCGTTCCTATTAGGCTCGCGCATGAAACTCGGGAAAAAAGTTCAATGCATCCTGACGGATAGGGCAGAGGACGGCGAAGGTCGCGCCGGAAACGGCCCGGAACGACCGCCCGGAACGCAGAAAGCCGCAGCCCTGCGGCTGCGGCTTTCCAGACAGTCCGGCACCGCTCAGAAGGACAGACGCCAGCCCAAGACGGCGACGCGGTCGGTGCGCCCGGCCACATGCCCCGCATTCGTGCGGAATTCATAGCCCATCACCAGATCGGACCGTTCCGACAGCGGCGTCGCATATTCCACCCCGAAATCCATCTCCCGCGCCTCGGGCACCATCGACACCGATACCGGCGCAAAGGACGCCGCCGCCGCCATGGCACCTTCGGACGGCACCGCCGAGGCCACGGTCATGTCCACGCGCCCCGCGACGGCCCCCACCGGCGTCTCCACCGACAGCGACAGCCGGTCCCCGCGCCGCAGCACGGACCGCTGCGCCAGTTCGACACCGGCGCGGGCATAGGCCAGACCGGCCACATCCGTCACCAGCCCGCCCGCCTCCAGCCCGATCCGCCCGACCTCCGCCTCCAGCGCCAGTTCGGTCGCCCCGCCCAGCGCCTGACGCCAGCCGAAGCTGGCCGAAACCGCCTCTGCCGCACCATCCCCGCCAAGATCGATGCCGAACAGCCCGTCGCTGCCCCGCATGGCCGACAGTTCCGCCGTCACCGCCCCGCGCGCCGTCTCCCAGACCCGCGACACCGCCAGACCTGCCGAAGCGCCGCTCCCGTCCACCAGCGCGGCCAGCCGCCAGTCGGCACCGGCATCCGTCAGATCGACCCGCGCCATCCCGTTCACCGCCGCGCCGTCACCGCCCTCCAGCGCACGCATCCCGTCGCCCCGCGCCCAGTCGCGGATGCCCGTCACCGACACCGCGACCGGCGTGCCCCGCGCGACAAACGCCGACATGGGCGCCGCAAAGGTTCCCGCCATCTGGTCGCGGAACCCGACCTGCACATCCGCCAGCCCCGCCGCCAGCGCATCCCCCGCCAGCAACCCGCCCGACAGCGCCACCTGATCCATCGGCAGGACAGTGCCCGCAGCGGTCGGCGTCCCGCTCTGCCCGATGGGCATCAGCGCATCCCGCACATTCAGGAAGCCGTGCCCGAACTCCTCGTTATAGCCATGCTCCACCCCCGGCACGAATTCCAGCATATGGGTCGGTGTGAAAAAGGAATTGTCCGCCGTCGCCAGCAGCCGGTTGCGCAACTGCGCGGGCGTCAGCGCCGGAAAGGCCTGCGCCAGAAGGCCCAGCGCCCCCGTCACCTGCGGCGCGGCAAAGGACGTGCCCGCCGCGACGAGGTAATCGCTGTCACCCGTCGCATCCGCCCCCCACAGATAGCCCGTCGCCCCCAGACACCACCGCGCCGCCTCCAGACAGGCCCCCGACATCCGCTCGACCGACGTGATCCGGTCCGTCGCCGGATCATAGCTCGCCAGCACGTTGATGACCGCCAGCCAGCCCCGCTCCAGCGACGGCACCTCGGCGGGCAGCCCGGCCAGGATCGACGAACTGGTCTCGTCCGAATTGAACTGCGCGAACACCACCACGCCGTTCTGCGTGTAACGGCTCAGCGCATCCACATAGGTCGAAAAGCCCGCCCCCATGCTGCCGACGCTGGAATTCGCCACCGTCGCCGGCCGCCCCCCGCCGGTCGTCACGGTCCAGGAATTGTTGACGGCAACCGCCCCGCTCAGCCGCGCCCCGTCCATCATCGTCGCCAGATTGCCGTAGCTCAGCGCGGACTGATAGGAAATCTGCCCCGCATAGATGCGGGCATCCGGCGCATACCCCAGAACCGGCGCCCCCGGCGCCCCGCGCCCCGCCATGACCGACGCGACGAAGGTACCATGCTCGTCCGGCCCGCCTGCCGTCATTTCCGGCGTGCTGCTGGCAAAGTTCACGAACTTGCCCGCCCCGAACTGCTCATGCGTCGAAAGCACGGGGCTGTCGATCATCCCCAGCACCACATTCGCGCCGGTCAGGTCCGGCCCCGCCACCCCGTCACGATCGATCGACCGCACCCAGTCCAGACGGCTGGCCTGCAAGGGCCGCACCACCCCGAATCCCGGAACGTTCAGCACATTGGACTGGAACGGCTGCTCCGCCCGCACCGCCGCCAGCCGCGCGGCCGAGAAATCCGCGATCCGCGCGATGAAGCTGCCCCCCAGGGCCGTCTGCATCTGCGAAAGCTCCGCACCGGTCAGACCCAGCGACACGCGGACAAGGTTGCCCAGACCGCCCCCCCGCTCCCGCTGCCCCCGCCCCCGCCGCCACAGGCCGCCAGCAGCAAGACCGAACACAGCGCCGCCCCGCGCCCGATTGCACCCCGCGAAACCCCTGCCGATCCCATCCGTCCTGCTCCATCCGCTCCGCCCGCCCGCAAGCAAGCGCCGTTCCACATGCCCGACCCGCACCCTCCCCGAACTCGCCTTGCACCTGCAAACAACATCCGCCCGGCCGCACGCGCACATCCCCGCCGGACCGTCACCCGAACCCCGCACCCATCCCACGAAAACACCGGCCCCGTCCATTGCGCGGCGACAAGAACGCACGGGATCACCGCGCCGCGCAACAGGGCAAACCGCAGACCACCACCCCCGCAACCCTGCAAGGATCACGCAACCTGACGCGGCAGGATCAGACTATCCGGAACATTTGGTGGAGCAGAGGGGGGTCTACACCAAACCAGTTTAAGCCCATGAAATCACTTGTTTTCAATGCTGAACGCCCCTAGAAACTGGTCAGAATGGATGGTCAGAAAGGCGGAAGATGGCGGGCAGAAGCAAGAAGGGCGGGAAGCGACTGCTTACCTTGAAGTCCAATCGTTGGTGGTTCCGCAGGGCAGTGCCCGTGGCCTGTCAGAAGACATTGGGGCGGGGCAAGTTCTACATGGTCAACCTCATGACCTCAGACCTGAAAGCGGCTCAGCGGATGCGTGATGAGTTGGAACGCGAAACCACCGACACTTTTGCTGCGATCTTGTCGGGCAAGTTCGTGGCTGTTGCGGCCTTATCGGCGCGGGAACAGGGCATACTTGCGCGAGAAGCTATCGCCGCCGCCGCAGAGGTGGATGAAGGTGAGCCAGACGTGGTGGGCCCGCTTGAGGCAGCCATATGGTCCGCAGAGTCCACTGCCGAAGGCTTCCGCGAAGACACCGAACGGGACGCTTTCCTTGACGCGCTGCATGGGCGCGAAGATGTGGGCACTCATGTCGAGACCTATCTGGCCGGACAGGGGTTCGCCCAAAAGACCATTACGGAAAGGCGAAGCAATATCGGCAGGTTCGTGAAGTGGGCAGCCGCCCAGCGCCCCGCACTGACATTGGATAGGATCGACCGGAAACAGGCCGGAAAGTATGTGTCCGCCGTGATCGACCCCATGCACCCCCAGACCCAGAAGAAGCACCTAGCGGCACTGCGGGGATACTGGCGATGGCTTGCCTCTCGCGGGCACATAGAGTTGCCGCCCGGTGCCCTGATGGATTCTGGATGGCCTTGGGATGGGCAGCGCGCACAGCGCAGCGGCAAGCGGGTTGAACGGGGCGACCGCGAGGTTGAGCGGCCCTTCACCGAAGCGGAAGCGAAGGCACTGCTTTATGCGCCGTTCCCGAGTGGCAGGAATGCCAACCACGAAAGCCAGATCAGAGATGCAATTCGCATATCCATGCTTTCGGGAATGCGGATGGCCGAAATTCTTACACTGTGGGTCGAAGAAGTCAGAGAGGGCCCCGAGGGCGCTGGGCTGGTCTTCGATATTCAGCAAGGCAAGACGGAAGCGGCGGCCCGCCCCGTGCCTGTCCACCCGGACCTCGTGGAGATCGTGCAGCGCCGATTGAAGAATGCCGATGGCACTAATAAGGCGGGCACCGACTGGCTGTTCCATGAGTTGGCAGACGAGCGCGACCCCGGTGATACGTTCGGAAAGCGGTTCCGGCGCTACCGCCTTGACCTCGGTGTAGATGACAAACGCGATGGCAAACGCCGTGGGTTAGTCAACTTCCACTCTGCGCGGCGCTGGTTTGCGACGGCTGCCGACCGCGCTGGGCAGCAAGAAGCAGTCATCAAGGACGTGATAGGCCACGTTCCCGACAAGAAGAACGTGACCCGCAAATCCTACATCTACACGTCATCAGGAGCGCAGATGCGCGCCTGTGTGGAGTCCGTCAAACTGCCCAAGCAGGGCGTCGCAGCGTAGTTGCCGATGGCGGATCGGGGCGGGGCGGCAAGTCGAAAGCTGCCCTGTCTCTCCGTCAGGCTAAGCCAAAAAGGTGCAAATGCACCCCTCTACTACATGCACCCAGAGCGGTCAGAAGTTTGGCTCGGGGGTGTCGTCATCGTCGTCATCGGGTTCACTGCCACCGCCCGACAACTCAAGCCATTCGTCGCCTTCCTCGGCATCACCGAAGAAATACTCGAACATATGCTTGATGCGCTTGTCGCCCAGCGCCGCAAAGATGGCTTCCTCAACCGCTTGGCTATCACGGAGAATTGGCCGCTCAGGGTGTTTCCTGCGGTCCAGAAAGTCCCGAAGGTCCGATGCCAGCTTGTCCGTCTCTGCCTTGCGCTGGGCGTCCGTCATTGCAGTCAGCGGGTCGTCTGCAAGGTCCGCACTCGTTCGATCCCGCGACCACTGCCCTGTGATTTCAATTTTCTCCTCGTGCATGGTGCGGAAGCGGTCCCGCATATACTTCACCGTGCGGGGCGAAACGTCCGCCGCCGCCACGATCTCTCGGACCTTGTAGGGCGGCACAGCGGGTTCCCGAACCAGACGCCACGCGGCGTCCATTCGTTCTGCTTGCGTCAGTTGCAGTGACCGCCGCGAGTTGCCCGAGAGCGCCGCACGAAGCGCCGCCCTTCGGTCACAGGTCACGATAATGGCGGGCACAGGGCCAGACCAACCCACCGCGCGATAGGCGGCAAGTCGGTGGGCACCGTCCAACAGGGTCAGCTTCCCGCCCTCGGGTTGCCCTTCTGGCTGCCACAGGATGACAGGGTCAAGTGCCCGTTCGGTGTTCCTGATGGTGCTCGCAAGGTCCGCCTTGTGGGCCAAGTCGATGCCCCCGGCACGGAAGCAAAAGGCGTCGTCATACTGGATACGGTCAATCGACACGAAGCCCGCCACGTCAACCGGCGAGGCTGTAACTCTGTTCATCTGCATGAGACCTTTCCTTTCCATTCTCACTGCGCCTCATCATTGGCAAAGCCCAAGCCGCGCCCCGCCAGTGTCTGGCGCAGTGCAGTTTGGCCGCGCAGAAACGCCGCGCTGTCTGTCTTGGCCCGCCCGACCCTGCCTTCTGCGGTCTCGGGGTTGCCGGACAGGAAGACATTTCCCGCGCGAAGATTCAGCGGGTTTCGGTCAACCGTCCGTGCCTGTTGCCCTGCCTTCGCGTTGACGATCAAGCGAGCCACCGTGACGTTCTTGTTGGTCGTTTGCGTCCGCAGTGGCGCGTTGGTCCGCACTTGTCCGGCACGTTGTTCTGGGTGCTTATGGGTGTAGAACCACGCACCGTCCGCGCCCATCTCGATCAGATTGAGCCACGTCGCGAGGTCGATCTCGGCCCAAACGGTCTTGCCCGTGTGGGCATCGTTCATCGGCAAGGCGAGCATGGCGGTGGTGCCGTCCTCAAGCGAGAGGCGGGCTTTCCGGCGCTGGGCCCCAGCCGCAGCAATGACACGGCGGGCAGAGGCGGGGTTAAGGTGGGCAGTCGCCCGCAGGTCGATAAAGTCGAGGTAGGCGGCGAAGGTGTGGATGCCGCGATCAGTGCCGAAGCGTTGGGCAACCATGTTGTCCGCGATGGCGGTGGCGAGGTTCGAGGTCGAGAAGTGCTGCATGTGGATACTCCGTTGGTGCAGTCGTGAGGTGGCCGCCCAGAGGGTTCTGGGGCGGCATGGGGGTGGTTGAGGTGATCGGAAGTCGCGGTTTGCAGCCGCGTTGGCGGCTTCGGTCCGCCCTATGATGTGGGGTTTCAACGAAGCCGGGGCATCCGCGCCTATGCGGCGCAGAGCATGGCCTTGCCCTCCGCTGCCTTGGCATCGGCAGCACGGACCCAGAATTCCAACTCCGGGTTGTCCACGGGCAGCCCCAAGGCGATCATCTCTGCGGCAAAATACAAGGCATCTGCGGCGATCATGAACGCCTTGGCCGCGTCGATATGGGCAAGGGTCTGCTGGGCGTCCGCCGTGGCCTTCACTGTCGCGTCAGCGATTGCGTCAACGATCTCCCCGGCATGGCACAGGTGGGCAGAGATAGAGGCGAGTTGTGTCTGCATGGTGCGTCCTTTCGTGGTGCTGTGGATTTGAACAAGCCCAAGGAGCAGAACCCGTAAGGCATTGGCAAATCACGATATATTCCCTGTATGAGGACTAGATGGAGGTGGTTGCCATATGGGGAAGGAATGGTCCCTGCGTGGGGACCAGATGGGCGTTGTGGGGTTGGCCGGAGGGGCGTCGAGGGTGGGCAGATGGTCCCCGCAAGGGGATGAAACATTCGCGCGAAAAGAATCTGCATTGGCGCATTCTGACGTGTCAGCCGATCAGAGAACGGTGTCACTCAGTTTTGAGCCCGCAGCGCAAACTCGATACTATATGTTGTGTTTCCGTTTCAGGTTGGTTTTCGGATTTGCGGCGCAGATGCGCTTCCTCCGAAGTGAAGTGGTAATCGACATGCCCGCAGAGAGCGCCCAGAGAGGGCCAGAGAGCGCCGGACGCGCAAACCGCCACCGGGACGCAAAATCAGAACATGGGCCCCCAAGGCCCTCCTACGCGCCCTGCGGGGGCATCGCCCGTTCCGCAGCCCGCCAGCCCGACCACAACATCTAGAATGCACACCCCGGCGGCGTCCGCGCCCTGCGCGTCACGCCTTCTCTGCCGCCGCCCGTTCCTGATTCAGCCGGAACAGGCGCGCTAGGATTTCGTCGTCGGTCAGCTTGCCCGCCCGCCAGTCGTCACCCCAACCGTAGGCTTCGGCCACGGCCTCATCAAGCGCGCGGTGGGCGTGGTCCAGCATACGAAACGCAACCATTGCACGAGAAACTTAGTCCTCAAGCAGCCTTTCAATCTGTTCAGAGCTTACAATTCGTGCAACTTCTTTTTTTACTCTATTTTGGAGACTTTGCGAAACCGGCTTTAATGACTTCTGACTATCTTTCGACAAACGAAGCACATTCTTTAGCTCATCTTCAGATAACGATGCATCGATGCCAATCTCTCGAAGAAACCCGTTAACATATTTCGTGCTATCCGGGCCCTTCAGTTTTTCAAACGATACACGAAACCTGCTACGCTCGTCATACGAACGAAAAAGAATGACAGTTTCTAAATAAAAGCTGAGTTGGCCAGCAACGGCACGACAAATTTCCTTATCAGAGACAAACCACTTCTTCCGAAAGGACCGCAACAAGTGAGACGATATAGCCTCCACCGGATCACGCGTGATAAGAAGCATTTGCTGAACAGATTCCAGACCTTGCCGCTCCCAAAGCGCAAAATCTCGCAAAGAGTGCATCTTTAGGCCTACCGGCAGGTCACTTTCAATTGAAATCAATTTTTCAATGCGATTGGGCCCCCTCTCGAAGATCGGCGGGTCATTCGTCGTTTCTGGGCACCCAAGCGTTGGTCGTCTTGTTGCATATTCCAAAACAGCTCTTAGCATATGATTGCCACTGCGAGGATAGGAACAAATCAAAATTGGACCCGTTGGAGATACTTTCATCTTGCTATTCTACCCATTCCCATTTTCTGACGTAGATAACAGACAGATGGCGTGAAAGAAAGCCGCCCTAGCGCACACCGCCCTGCCAAAGCATCGAAGTCCTTTCATAGCCGGAGGTTGAGCCAAACGGACCAGATCCCGCCCGCAGCCAAGCCCCCGTTCACAACCCAGAACATCACGTCCAGAACCGCGCTCATGCCCGTACCCCTTGCCACCGGGCAAGTGCCGCCTCGGCATCCTCTGGGGCTTCGATGATCCGCCGCACAGCCGCCCGAGACAGGCCGGACGCATTGGCGATGGCGGATGCCCCGTGCCCCTGCCCCGCCATATCCAGCACCTCGGCCAGCTTCGCCCGGTCATAGCTGGGCTTGCGCCCCCGGTAGGCTTCGATCTTGTCCCGTGCCGCCGCGATGCCCGCCTTCTGAGCCTCTTTCGTGGCCTCGGCCTGTGCCTGTGCGGTTGCCGCCATAAAGGCTATCAGGGCGTCCCTGACGGCTTGCTGCATGGGGTCTTGGGTGGCCCCGTCGAAGGTCATGTTGTTGATGACAGTGCGGATGACCACGCCCCGCCGCATGAAATCTCGGATGGTGTCCGTCACGTCCTGATAGTTCCGCCCAAGGCGGTCCACCCAGCGCACCACCAGAGTATCCCCCCGGCGCAGCATGTCGAACAGCCGCTTGCCTTGCGGGCGATCCGCAAGGCGCGTGGTGATGCCTGACACGCCCTCGTCTGCCACCACCTCGTCAATCTGAAAGCCCGCCGCTTCCGCTTGGGTGCGCTGGTGGTCAAGGTTCTGTTCCGCAGTCGAGACGCGGGCGTAGAGGATGGTTGCCATTGCGGTGTGTCCTTTGGTGGCCGTTGAGGTATTGGCCGTTTATAGGGTGGCCGTTGGAATCCGTCAACAGTCAACGGCCACTATCTCAGAGTCCACCCGAGGTGGCCGCTGGGGCATACCCTAACGGTCGCCGCGAAAACGCAGGTCGGTTGAAGGTGTTTGTGGAGTATGGGTGCACAGATCGTGGAGGGCGTGCCCCCACCGGGGGGTAACGTGCAGCTTCAACTGTTGAGGTCGGGCGCTCAGATTTTTCTGCCCAAATCTGGCCTAGCGGCCTATTCCTCATCCTTTTTCGACGCTTCCGCACCTTTGCCGATTGCCACGCCAGCGGTGATGGTGAAGGCGGTTCCGACAATCTGTAACGCATCGCCAATCCACCCGCGCTCAACAATTGCGCCGATTACGAACAGGACACAGAGCAACAGCAAGAGGCACGTCGAGATGATGATTGCCGCAGCGTGGCCCTTGTCGTCCGTTCCATATTCGATGCCCCACTTGCAGAAGCGAAACACCTGATTGGGCGCGCCGTTCTCAATGAAGTTCGGCCCTTGACGGGTATACCTGTCCGGCGTTTCCACCCTCGCGGGCGGGGCAATCACAACAGGTTGGCCAATCGGGGCTTCGGCCTCGGTCGGCTCACTCACTTGCGAATTCTGGGTCGCCGGGTCAGTTGGTTCAGGTAGCTCTGGAGGCATTGATCTTCGCTTTGAAAACTTCTCGGATCAATTCAAGTGGGATGAGTGGCTTGTCAGACAGGTCATCGGAATGAAGGTCTTTAACAATTGTCCAAGGCTCGCCCTTCGCGTGGGTCGCGTTAGAAAGTCCGACTCCTGAGAACGTCTTATGGGTTTCCCAAATCTGCTTTAGGAAATTCATCACGTTGGCGGGCGGTGGTGGCGGCTCACTGTAAGTGTAGTCGAGCCAGCTTTCGCCCGTCTTTGTTACGACCGTGGCCCGTTGTTCTTGGATCGGGTGCCGACCAGCGGACCGAAAGTGGCCATATAGTTCGCCCACGACTGGGCCCCACGGCCAAGCCTTAATGTCTTCTTCGAACAGCGGCGTCCCGGTGTGTGCAACCCACCACGCCTGAGCGTAGTAGACGAGCTTATGCAGCTTCATTTGGTCGATAGCGGGAAACGAACCCTTGCTCGGGTCGGCATTCTGTAAGTCAAGGAAGGCATTGGCCACCGCCGCCGCCGTCGTCGGGGCAGGAGTTGCAGTCACAGGTTCCTCCAATCAAAGCAAAGCACCACCGGTGCGTGTCACTGTAACACAGGACGCACATAAATGGTGACGGCTTTCCAACCACGTCAAGTAGCGAGTTCAGCAAATGTTGGTTGGAAACGCGTTCTCGCGTCCTCAAGCCAAGCCCAACGCATCACGATTCAGAGGATACGTGAACGATCACCCGGCGAATGGTCAGAATGAATGGTCAGAATGGGAAAGCACCGCCCGCCCGGCTGCGACCCAAGTAACTGAAATCAAAGGAAATTTCATTCAAACAGGAGATTTGGTGGAGCAGAGGGGGATCGAACCCCTGACCTTATCATTGCGAACGATACGCTCTCCCAACTGAGCTACTGCCCCATCCGCGCGGGCGTTCTCGCCCAAAGCTCGGACCTTGTCAAGCGACGCCAAGCTCCGCCTCACCCCGCCGGGGCAGCGACATGCGACCGCACGAAGGACAGGATCTCCGCCGCCGGACGCGCCCCCGCCAGCCGCGCCACCTCACGCCCGCGATGATAGAGGACCAGCGCCGGAATCCCCCGGATCCCCACCCGCTGCGACACGGCCGGATACGCCTCGGTATCCAGCTTGGCCAGCCGCACGGACGGCGCCAGAACCTTCGCCGCCTTCGCGAATTCCGGCGCCATCATCCGGCACGGCCCGCACCACGCCGCCCAGTAATCCACCAGCAGCGGCAGGTCATCCCCCCGTACCGCGCGGTCATGCCCCGCCGCATCCAGCTCGAACACCCGCCCGTCCGCCAGCGCCGCCCCGCAGACCCCGCATTTCGGCCCCGCCGCCAGTCGCGCCTCCGGCACGCGGTTCATCTGCCCGCAGGCCGCACAACACAGTTTCACCGCATCGGCCATGTCGCCCCCCGATCCATTCCATCCAAAGAATATGTTGGGACCCGCAACCCGCAGCGCAAGCCCCGCCGCTTCATCCGTTCCCAAATATCCTCCAGGGGTGAATTGGCCGCGCCCGCGCGGCCATGAGGGGTGAGGCGCGCCCGGACGATCTT
>AYNO01000096.1 GCA_000500915.1 Rhodobacter sp. CACIA14H1 | reverse complement strand
GGGAGGAGCCTTGCTCTTCCACCTCCTGAGCAAGCTCTACGAGCGCACCAGCGTTGTCATAACCACCAACCTCAGCTTCAGCGAATGGTCCTCGGTCTTCGGCGATGCCAAGATGACCACCGCGCTGCTCGATCGGCTGACCCACCGATGCCACATCATCGAGACCGGCAATGACAGCTTCCGCTTCAAAGCCAGCTCCGCAACCGCAGCACAGGCAAAAAGGAACCAATCCGTGCCTTGACCCAAGCTTGAGCCAAATTCCATACTCAGAGGTGGCTCACTTCTCGATGGAAATCCCGGCTCAGTTCAGGATGGAAATCAACAGATGTCGGTGCTGCCCCGCAGGTCGAGGCGAAGCGTGCCATCGCCCGAGATGCTTCCGACCGTGACGTCCGACGTCGTGCCGCTGTGCGAGACGGAAACGATGGTGCCCGCAGCCGTTCCCGTCACGGTCAGGGCGAAATCGTCCGGCGTCACGCCTGTAACCGTTTCGCTGAAGGTCACGCTGAAGGTCACGGAACTGGCCCCCCCGAAGGTGGACCCTGCCGGCGCGATGGACGTGACGGCCGGCCTGACGCCGTCGATGACGATGTTCTTGTTCGCGCCGAGCGAATTCGCACTGCCCGGGGAGGCCAGTGTCAGGGTTGCGGCGTTGCCCGCCGCATCGCGGATCGTTCCGCCGTTCAGGGCCAGCGCGGCGGTCGAAGCATAGTCCAGATCCGCGCTCTGGTCCCCCGCCTGCACGGTATAGGAAAAGACAAGCGTGCCGGTCCCGCTGCCCGAGGCATAGTTCACGACCCGGTCGGTCGCGCCGGTTTCCAGCGTCAGCTGGGGGGTGCCGGTCACGGTGACTGTTTCCGAGAAGTTGACCGAGATGCTGATGACATCCCCGATCTTGTAGGTGTCATTGGCGGTTGTGGACGTGACGGAAGTCACGGTCGGACTGATCGCGTCGATGACGATGTTCCGGTTCGCCCCGAGCGAGTTCGCCGCCCCCGGCGAGGCGAGCGTCAGCGTGGCGTTGTTGCCTGCCTCATCCCTTATGCTGCCGCCGTTCAGGGCCAGCGAATTGGTGGCGACATAGTCCAGATCCGCAGTCGTGTCGCCCGACTGGACCGTATAGGTGAAGGTCAGCGCAGATGTGCCGGAGCCGCTGGAATAGCTGGCTGATCTGTCGGTCAGACCGGTTTCAAGGGTCAGTTGCGGTGTTCCGGTGACGATGACGGTCTCGGAGAAATTGACCACTACGGAAATCGTGTCGCCGGTCTTGTAGGTTCCGTTCGATGTGGGGGAGGTGACGGATGACACGGTCGGGACGACCCCGTCCACGATGATGTTGGCATTTGCGCCCAGCGAATTCGCCGCCCCGGGCGATGGCAGGACCAGAACCGCGTTGTTCGACGCCGCGTCCCGGATCGTGCCGCCGTTCAGGGCAAGGGAGTTGATGGCGACATAGTCCAGATCGGCCGCAGTATCGCCGGCCTGGACGGTATAGGAAAAGACCAGCGTCGAGGTGCCGCTGCCTGACAGATAGCTGGCCACACGGTCCGTAGCGCCCGTTTCAAGGGTCAGTTGCGGCGTGCCCGTCACATAGACCACTTCCGAGAAGCTGACGCTGACCTGCACCGTCTGCCCGATCCCGTAACGCCCCGAACTGGCGGTGAGTCCGGTCACCGTTGGCTGGACCGTATCAAGCGGCGTGTCGGACAGCGTGAACATGACATCGCCCGCGCCCGAATTGACGGGCAGCGTGATGACCAGATCCTTGCCCGAAACCGAGGCCGTATAGGTCTGCCCGGTCGTGTTGGAAGTAACGGCAACCGAGGTGAAATCCGTGACCGACCCGCCGGAAAACCGGAGTGTCGCCGTGGTGTCGCCCCAGGGGTTGCTGTTGGAAAGGTGCAGCGTAACAGTGTTATTGGCCGGATCGACATCATAGGTTAAGGCTCCAAAGCCCTCATCGAATTCCACGCCGCTGCCGACGGGCGCGCTGCCGTAAGACCCAAAGTCCGAATAGATGAGTTCGACCGAAGCGCCCGAAAGGTTCAGCGCGTTGGCAGGCAGGCCAAAGGCGGCCAGCAGCAGGAACAGCAAGCCGAGAAGCGGGGCCGAAACCCTGTCCGGGCGCGGCAGACGAGCAGAAATGGCGGGCAAGATCACTTCCTTTTCCCCGGACGAAGCCTGCCAATCCGGACAGGTCCACCTTCAGTGGAAACTGCGCCTTGCGCCGTCAATCTGTCCGATGTGCCCCGATACCATTGACGCGATCGGGCCTGTCCATCCGTCGGTAGAGCCTGCAGGACGGGTCGGGTCAGCCCAGGCGCGACGGGCCAACAAAAAGGAAATCCGGCATTGCTGGATCGTAGGTCGGCCTACAAAACACAGCAGACACGTCTTCTGTCGCCTTTTTTTCACTGCTTTCAGAGGGTTGGTGATGGTGCTGCAAGAGAGGATTGAACTCTCGACCTCTCCCTTACCAAGGGAGTGCTCTACCACTGAGCTACTGCAGCGCCGGGTCGGTGCGGGGTGGGCCGTGCGACGTGGCGGGTGAATAGCCGCGTTGCGGGGCGGGTGCAAGAGCATTCTTGTGCCGCCGCGTGGCGCGTTCTGGACCCTTTCTCCGGGATCGTATAGGAGGGGCGCATGAGCCCTGACCCCAAGGAACCAAAGGCTGCGAAGGCTGTGAAACCTGCGTCCGCGACGACGCGGGAGGACCGGCTGAAGGCTGCGCTGAAGGCCAACATGGCGCGGCGCAAGGCGCAGGCCAGGGCGCGGGCCGGTGCGGGCGGGACAGAAGATGACGGGGGTGCCGAGGGCAGCCCCCGCGAGAGCGAGTGAGGCGGGCGGATGGATTCGATTCTGGTCAGGGGCAACGGGGCGTTGAACGGGGTGATCCCCATCGCGGGGGCCAAGAATGCCTGCCTGACGCTGATGCCCGCGACGCTGCTGACCGAGGAGCCGCTGACGCTGACCAATGCGCCGCGGCTGTCCGACATCCGGACAATGACCCAGCTTCTTCAATCACTTGGCGCGGAAGTGGCGTCCTTGCAGGACGGGCTGGTGCTGGCCATGTCGTCGCATGACATCGACAACCACCGCGCCGATTACGACATCGTGCGCAAGATGCGGGCGTCGATCCTTGTCCTCGGGCCGATGCTGGCGCGGGACGGTCATGCGGTGGTGTCGCTGCCGGGCGGATGCGCGATCGGGGCGCGGCCGGTGGATCTGCATCTGAAGGCGCTGGAGGCGATGGGGGCGGAGCTGGACCTGCGGGACGGCTATGTCCATGCCAAGGCGCCGGGCGGGCGGTTGAAGGGGGCGGTCGTCGAATTTCCCTTCGTTTCCGTGGGGGCCACGGAGAACGCGCTGATGGCGGCGACGCTGGCCAAGGGGACCACGGTCCTGCGGAACGCGGCGCGGGAGCCGGAGATTGTCGATCTGGCCCAATGCCTTAGGAAAATGGGCGCCCAGATCGAGGGCGAGGGGACGGCCACCATCACCGTGCAGGGCGTGGACCGCCTGCATGGCGCGACGCATCCTGTCGTGACCGACCGGATCGAGCTGGGCACCTACATGCTGGTCCCCGCGATCTGCGGGGGCGAGGTGGAATGTCTGGGCGGGCGTATCAATCTGGTAGGCGCCTTTGCCGAGAAGCTGGACGAGGCCGGCATATCGGTGACCGAGACGGAGCGGGGGGTGAAAGTGTCCCGCAAGAACGGTCGGGTGAAGGCCGTGAACGTCACGACAGAGCCGTTTCCGGGCTTTCCGACGGACCTTCAGGCGCAGATGATGGCGCTGCTCTGCACGGCGGACGGGGTGTCGGTGCTGGAGGAAAAGATCTTTGAAAACAGGTTCATGCACGCGCCGGAACTGATGCGGATGGGGGCGCGGATCGATGTCCACGGCGGCACCGCGACGGTGACGGGGGTGGACAGGCTGCGCGGGGCGCCGGTGATGGCGACGGACCTGCGGGCGAGTGTCAGCCTGATCCTTGCGGGGCTGGCGGCAGAGGGGGAGACGGTGGTGAACCGCGTCTATCACCTTGATCGCGGCTATGAGCGGGTGGAGGAAAAGCTTTCCGCCTGCGGGGCAAAGATCGAACGGATCAAGGGGAACTGATGGCCGACGCGCGATTCGAGGATGGTGAGGTTGGCCCGCTGAACCTTGTGGCGCGGGATGCCGAGGATTTGCAGGTGATTTCGGCGCTGGTGCAGGATGCGGTCCTGACCGGCGCGGACCTGACCTTCCAGAAGTCGAAACGCAGATTCGCCTGTCTTATCAACCGTTTCCGCTGGGAGGACGAGGCTGCCGCGACGTCGGCCAAGCGCCCCTATGAACGGGTGCGGGCCATGCTGGTGATCGAGGATGCGGGCGCCGTGAAGTCGCAGGGGATCGACCGTGGCGACCCCGAGACGGTGCTGTCGATCCTGTCGCTGGCATGGGAGGCGGGCGCGGACGGGACGGGGGCCGTGACGATCGTCCTGGCAGGGGACGGGGCGGTGCGGGTGGAGGTCGAGGCGCTGGAAGTGACGCTGCATGACGTCACGAAGCCCTATGTCGCGCCCAGCCGGATGAAACCCGCGCATTCGCGTTAATCAAGCCTTTGAAATCGCGGGACTTTGCGGGAATCGGCTGTGCCGGACCCTGTGCCGTGTTCAGTACCGCAAAGTGTACATACAAAATCCGGCAGGGCAGCAGCGCAATACGTGGTTAATCGTGCGTGGTTGCACAGATCATTGCCACGGCCAGCGGGCGCGCAGTCGGCCGAGCCAGCCATTGACCTTGCCGCTCACCTCTTTCCCGATGCTGCGCGTGCGCAGTTCCTCGGGCCGGACGGCAGAGCGGAAATGCGCGGGATCGGCCTCCATCACGCGGCGGAGCAGCAGGCCGAAGCCGTCGATGATGCGCAACTGCTCGGCGGTGAAATGGTCCGCCGGTGCCATGGATTGCACGCTGTCGGGGGCGCGCTCCACGGCACGGGAGAGGGCGTCCACCATGACCGGCGCGTCGCGGAAGAAGGTCCGGTCGAGGGCGACCGCATCCTCCATGCAATCCTCGCGCAACTGCCGCGCCAGCGCCTTGTCGATGCGCGGCTTTTCCGCATCGGGCGATTTCGGCAGCGTCGAGAGCAGGGCCGCGAAGTTCCAGCCGACGGCGCGCGAAATCTCGTCCGTGCAAAGGCCGCTTTCGCGCAGCCTTTCGTGCAGCCGGCGGGCGGCGATCAGTCCTTCGACGGTCAGCGCCTCGTTCAGGGCGCCGGTCGCGCGGACGGTGACGGCATCGGTCCGGAAAGCGCGGCGCAGGAAATCCGCCACCACATCGCCTTCGGCAAGGCGGTCGCGGATCATCGGATGCACCTCGTAGGCGTCGCCGAAGACCCTGCGCCATGCGGTGAGCCGGGGCATGTAGGTGATCCGGCGGCGCGAGAGGAAATCCTTGAATCCGTCATCCAGATTGCCGTTGAAACGGCCCTGTTTGCTTTTTTCCGCGAAGGAGGAGACGAAGCGTTCTGCATGGGGGCGGATGTAGGAGATGAACCGTATCTGCCCGTCGAAACCGGCGAAATGGGTTGAGATCGCCTCGGCCAGCGACTCGGGCCGGACGAATTCGAAGGTTTCAGCCGAGATGATGGCGGTGTCCTTGTCCGATTCCAGGATCTGGCGGGCGATGCGGGACCAGCGCTGTTGTCGCAGGGCCGGGTCGGGCTTGCCGCGCAGGGTGTCGGCCAGGGGGATGTGGTTCAGCCGGCAGGGATAGAGGTAGGTCTGGCCCTGCAGCGTGAAGTGACCATGGGCCAGCGCCGTCTGGATCGAGGTGGTGCCGGTCTTGCAATCCCCGAGGTGGAAAACGATCTGGCGGACCATGGCTGTCTCCTATGCCTGGGCCTGACGCCGCGCCGCGATCCGGCGGGCGGCGGTCTGCGTGTGCTGTTCGATCTGGGGCACCAATGCCTCGATCAGCGGGGCGACGAAATCGGCCATCAGCGTGGGGCTGTCGGGCGGAAGGGAAGGGTCGGCCAGCGGCGCATCGGGGGGCGGCAGGGGATCGGAAAAGAGCGTGTCGCGCCCGAACAGCCTTTGCGCGACCCGCGCATTGCCCTTTGCATATTCGGCAAGGATGCGGCGGCGGGTGTCGTGGTCCATCAGCAAGCTGGGGGGCCGTGGCCTGCCTGCCAGAAGCCTGCGGTTCACGTCGAACATCGCCCGTTCCAGCAGCGCGCGGAGTTCCGGCCTGATCCGGTCCAGCGGCAGGTTGCGCAGGAATTCGGAACAGACCGGCGCGAGCGAGGCGTTCTGCCCGTCCGGCAGGGTGAAGCCGGACATGTCGGGCAGGCCGATATCGGCGCAGAAGGCGGGGACCGGCCCTTCGGGCATGGCGTTGGCTTCGAACACCCTGACCCGCAGGTTGGCCGCCCCGAAGGCATCGGCGAAGCGGTCGATGAGGCGGTCGTACTGCACCCAGTGGAATGAGGCGCGGCGGGTCAGGAATTCGGAGAAGGGCAGGTGGGCGAGTTTGGGGTCCCATTGCCATTTGACATTCTGCTGGTGCCAGCTTTCCAGCCACAGGTCCTGCCGGCGCAGGCTGAGCAGCACCGTGATGTCGAACTGCCGCCCCAGCGCGGCAAGCGGGCCGAGCAGGCGGCGCGTGCAGATATCCTCGTCGCTGAGGATGATGGAATGGACGGGGGCGGGGCCGGCATCGGCCATGGCGTGCAGCGTGTCGGCAAGATCGCGCGGGGCCAGTTGCCGCGCGAAGAGGCGGTTCATCAGGGTCAGGTTGCGGCCTGCCCAGTTGGGGTTCAGGTAGCCTTGCGCCGCGAGCGGGTCGCGGTTCTGGCGCAGGAAGGTCTGGATGGATGTCGTGGCCGTCCGGTGCACGCCCGCGTGGAGGAACAGTCTTCTCATGCGCAACCCCGGACACTCGTAACGGGACGGAGTAAGCCCGAGCTTGCGGCGCGGCGCAAGGGCGGTGCTGCGCGGGGCGGGTGGCCATTCCGCGGCTTGAGCGCGGGTGGCCTGCACGCTAGATGGGGGGCGTTCCACGGAGAGATGACATGACCTTCTTCCTGTCCACCACGGATGCCGGTTTCGAGGCGGCTTTCGTGCAGCTTCTGTCGATGAAGCGCGAGGAGGCGGAGGATGTGGACCAGGCGGTCGCCGCCATCATCGCGGATGTGCGGGCGCGGGGGGATGCGGCGCTGCTGGAGCTGACGGCGCGGTTCGACCGGATGGAGCTGACGGCAGAGCGGCTGGCCTTTTCGGAGGCGGAGATCGATGCGGAGATTGCCAAGGTGTCGGCGGAGGACCGCGCCGCGCTGGAACTGGCCGCCGCGCGGATCCGGGCCTATCACGAACGGCAGGTGCCGGAGGATGCAAGCTGGACCGATGCGGCGGGGGCGACCTTGGGCTGGCGCTGGACGCCCGTGTCGGCGGCGGGGCTTTACGTGCCGGGGGGGCTGGCCTCCTATCCGTCGTCGGTGCTGATGAACGCGATTCCGGCCAAGGTGGCGGGGGTTTCGCGGCTGGTCGTGACCTGTCCGACGCCGGGGGGCGTGGTGAACCCGCTGGTCCTGCTGGCGGCGCGGATTGCGGGGGTGGATGCGGTCTATCGCGTGGGCGGGGCGCAGGCGGTGGCGGCGCTGGCCTATGGCACGGCGACGATTGCGCCGGTGGACAAGATCACGGGGCCGGGGAATGCCTATGTGGCGGCGGCGAAGCGGCGGGTTTTCGGGCGCGTGGGGATCGACATGATCGCGGGGCCGTCCGAGGTTCTGGTCATCGCGGACGGGGACAATGACCCGGATTGGGTGGCGCTGGACCTGCTGTCGCAGGCCGAACATGACGAAAGTGCGCAGGCCATCCTGATCACCACGGATGCGGGCTTCGGTCGGGCCGTGGCGGCGGCGGTGGAGAAGCGGTTGGAGACGCTGGAGCGGCGGGCGATTGCCGGGGCGTCGTGGCGCGACAATGGCGCGGTGATCGTGGTGCGGGATCTGGACGAGGCGGCGGCGCTGGCCAACCGCATCGCGGCCGAGCATCTGGAGATCATGGTGGCGGAGCCCGAGGCTTTGGCCGCGAAGATTCCCCATGCTGGGGCGATCTTCCTGGGCGCCTGGACGCCCGAGGCGATCGGCGACTATGTGGGCGGGCCGAACCATGTGCTGCCCACGGCGCGGTCGGCGCGGTTTTCGTCGGGGCTCAATGTGCTGGATTTCATGAAGCGGACGACCATGGCGCGGATGACGCCGGAGGCGTTGCGGGCCATCGGGCCGGCGGCGGAGCGGCTGGCGGTGAGCGAGAGCCTGCAGGCGCACGGGTTGAGCGTGCGGGCGCGGCTGGACCGGTTGAACGGGTAGGGGTGGGTGGCCCGATGAACCGGGCGCTTCGGGTGAACCCGTCCCGGGCTTGACCCGGGGACCTCTTGCTCCGCTCTTGCGCCCGGTTGCAGGGAGACCCCGGGTCAGGCCCGGGGTGGGGTTTCTCTCAGTATCTGGGCGCATCGGTCGGGTTCGGGACCGTGGCCGAAAGCCACGGTCCGCGCACGTCCCGTCCCGTCGGGACTTGCGCGGACCTACCGGCGGAGGCGGCGATGGCTCCACTGGAGCCCTCGCCGCCTCCTTGCGCCTGAATGCCACCGGTGGCTTAGGTGGGCGCTTGCTCTTCAGCGGGCGGGGCATACCTTTCCATCGCCCTTGCGCTGCCGGTTGCGGACGGGCATCACCCTTCGGGTGAAAAGGGGTCTGCCATGAGCCGCATCTGCCATATCGAGATTGACGAGCGGGGCCTTGCCCGCCCGACGCCGGAGATCGAGCAGGAGCGGCGGGTGGCGATATTCGACCTGCTGGAGGAGAACTCCTTCGCGCTGCCCGTGCGGGAGGGGCGCGAGGTGCCGCCCGGGCCCTATCGGCTGGGTCTGGCGATCCGCGAGGGGCGGCTGGTCTTCGACATCGGGTCGGAGGCGGGCGAGAAGGTGGGGGAGTTCCACCTGTCCCTCGGCCCGTTCCGGCAGGTTGTGAAGGATTACTTCCAGATTTGTGAGTCCTATTTCGAGGCTGTGAAGCGTCTGCCCCCCGAGCCAGATCGAGGCGATCGACATGGCCCGGCGCGGCATCCACAACGAGGGTGCGCGGGTCCTGCAGGAACGGCTGGAGGGCAAGGCCGAGGTGGATACCGATACCGCCCGCCGCCTGTTCACCCTGATCTGCGTCCTGCATTGGGGCTGATCTTGGGGCAGGCATTTCCGACGTCGGTTCTGTTCTGTTGCGATCACAACGCGGTCCGGTCGCCGATGGCGGAGGGGCTGATGAAGAAGATGTACGGGCAACGCGCCTATGTGCAGTCGGCCGGCGTGAAGAACGACATGGAAGTGGACGGGTTCTCGATCTCGGTCTGCAAGGAGTTGGGGATCGAACTCAGCCGCCACCGCAGCCGGTCCTTCGAGGAGATGCAGGAATGGGGCGATGACCTGTCGCAGTTCGACCTGATCGTCGCCTTGTCGCCCGCAAGCCAGAGAACGGCGCTGGAGCTTACCCGTTACTACCATCTGGACGTAGAATACTGGCCGATCCTTGATCCCACCGGCCTTGGCGAAAGCCGCGAGGCGAAGCTGGCGGCCTATCGTCAGGCGCGGGACCAGATCAGGGACAGGATGCTGGCGCGGTTCGGGCCGCCGACGGAGGAGACGACATGAGCAGGCAGGATGCCATCGCCCTGATCGGGCGCTATTACGCGGCCTTCAATGCGGGCGATGCGGCGGGGATGCTGGATTGCGTGGCCGCGGATGTGGAGCATCGCGTGAACGAGGGCGGCATCCGGCGCGGGCGCGAGAAGTTCGCGGAATTCTGTTCGCATATGGGCGTGAGCTATCGGGAAGAGCTGCGCGATCTGGTCATCTTCGCCAATGACGACGGCACGCGGGGGGCGGCGGAATTCGTGGTGCATGGCGAATACCTGCAGACCGATCCGGGCCTGCCGGAGGCGAAGGGGCAGCGCTACATCCTGCCCGCCGGCGGGTTCTTCGAGATCAGGGGCGGCAGCATCGCCCGTGTCACCACCTTCTACAACCTGAACGACTGGACCCGGCAGGTTTCCGCATGACGCGGGCGCTGCCCGAGGGGATCACCGTCCGCGCCCTGCGCGGCGCGGCGCTGGAGGCGGCGCTGGACGATGTGGCGCGGCTGCGCATCGCGGTGTTCCGCGACTGGCCCTATCTCTATGACGGGTCGCTGGATTATGAGCGGGAATATCTGGCGACCTATCGCGACAGCCCCGGCGCATTGCTGGTCGGCGCGTTCTTCGGCGGGGTGCTGGTGGGCGCCTCCACCTCGACCCCGATGGAGGACCATGCGGGGGAATTCGCCGCGCCTCTGGCGGGGCGGGGCGTGCCGCTGGAGCGCATCCTTTACGGGGCGGAATCGGTGCTGCTGCCGGAATATCGCGGCAAGGGGATCGGGCACCGCTTCTTTGACCTGCGCGAGGATCATGCGCGGGCGCTGGGGCGCACGCATGTCGCCTTCTGTTCCGTAATGCGGCCCGCCGCGCATCCGCTGCGGCCTGCGGCCTATCGGACCAACGATGCCTTCTGGACAGGGCGGGGCTATGCGCCGCTGGAGGGCGCGGTGGCCGAATTCGCGTGGAAGGATGTGGGGCAGGAGGGCGAGACGGTGAAGCCGCTGCAATTCTGGATGCGCGCGCTCTGACCCTTGCGACGGGTGGCTAGAGGCCGAGCACCGTTATCCCGATCCCGACCAGCAGCAGGGTGAAAAGCCATTCTTCCTTGGTGCGGGGATACATGGGGACCTGCGGGGTTTGGGCGTCACTATGGAAAAGGGGGGCGGATGCGATCCGCCCCCCGTTCCTGTCCGCCGTGGGGCGGGATCAGAACTTCAGCGACACGCCAGCCTGGGCGCGGGTCACGTCGTTGACGGAACCGACGCCGCCGACGACCGAAGCACCGCCGCCGAGGTCGTAGGATACGCCCACGCCGTAGGAGGCTTTGGTGTTGCCCACCGCGTCGTTGTCAGCGAAGGCGAAGGACACGGTGGCTGCGCCGACCGTGTAATCGACGTTCATGCCGTAGGACTTGACGGTCGCAGCAGCAGCAGCATCCGGCGAGAACGAAGCGTACATCGCCTTGACGGACACGTCGCCAGCGGAACCGCCAGCATAGATCGAAGTCGTCGCGCCATCGCGCACACCGTCGATGATTGCAAGGACGTCGGTGTCGTTGTAGCCGAGGCCGACATAGTAGTCGCCGAAGGTGTACTTCGCGCCGATGGCGAAGGAGTCGTTGGCGTTGATCAGATCCGAAGCGCCGATACGGCCCGACACCGCGACCGAGAAGTCGCCGGCGGAGTAGCTGTAGTTCACGTCATGCGCGACGCCGCCCGAGGAGTCACCGGTGGTGGCTTCCGCCACGTTGTCAACGCCGATGCCGGTCAGGCCGATGTCGCCGAGGCCGGCCACTTCGTCAGCTTCCGAAACGTCGCCGAAGGTGATCTTGCCGAAGGCGCCCGAGATGAACAGCGTGGTGCCGTCATCCTCATAGGCCCCTGCGAGGGTCGCGTACTGGCCGAGCGTGGAGGACATGCCGAAGGACAGGCCCGAGTCGGTTTCGCCGGCGCCGGCGAAAGCGATGTAGGTTTCCATAATCGGCGTGGTGCGGTCGGCGCCCACAGCCGCGTTTTCGGCGTAGTTCAGACCGAACACGCCCGAACCGGTGACGGTCAGGCCTTCAGCGGCGGCGAAGCCAGCGGTGCCGACGAGGACCGTGGTAGCAAGCAGAACTTTTTTCATGGTGTACCCCTTTTAGAGAGACTCGATCAGAGCCTGCACCTTCGATCATCCAATTCGTGGAAGCGGACAATTGCGGGGATGGGTTGTTGAATTAGCCAGACTGGGTTTGTTGCGGAGGACACGCAAAAAATAAATTAAAATAACGGAAAGATATTTTTTATTAATTTAGGTTATAAACCGTGAATTGGCGCGTGATCCGGCCGCGCCAACCTCCGGGCCGCATCGGCCCACTGCCACCCGCCCGTCCCGTGCGAAGCGGGTCTGCGAAAAGCATAGGCCCTGCAACGGGATACCGCTGCAGGGCCTTCGGTGGGTGCAGATGTGGCCGGATTACTTGAAATACCCGTTGGAAACCAGCCAGCGCTTCAGGATCTGGCGGATGGCCTCGGGGCGCTTGATGTCTTCGAGTTCGGCTTCGATATAGCGGTCGATGGATTCGGCCAGTCGGGGGGTGCAGTGGACCCCGATCAGGACGGATTTCTTGGTGCGGATGGATTGCCAGTCTTCGGTGACGGAAACGCGCTGCGCATTCGTCGGGTCGGCTTCGTGGATCGTTTCGTTTGATTCCAGCATCATCGTCCTCCATTTCGAGGAGCGACGATAAATCGATTTGCACTCTGCATTAATCCGGCATCCGGACGGCGGGTTTCATCGGATATATCCGCGCTGTCGGGAATTGATCCCTTGGCGCGAATTGTGGGGCATGTCGCGCAAAGCCGTCTTGAAAGAATGTATCGCGTCGCAGATCGTCGGTATCGCCCGCCCGACAGGCTTGCGCTGCCGCGCCGCACGGGCCTATGCCAAGACCGACGCAAAGGAGCCGCCATGCAGATCGCCGCCGCCGCCTATCCGCTGACCTTCCTCACCGGCTTCGCGGAGTACGAGGCGAAGCTGGAGGCATGGGTGGCGGATGCCGCGGCGCAGGGGGCCGACCTTCTGGTCTTTCCCGAATATGGCGCGATGGAGCTGGCCTCGCTGGGCGGGGCAGGGGTGGCGGGCGATCTGGAACGTGCGCTGCACGAGGTGGCGCGGTGGCGCGGGGCGGTGGATGCGGTGCATCTGCGGCTGGCGGCGGCGCATGGGGTGCATATCCTCGGGGCGTCGGGGCCGGTCTTTCCGCGGGCGGGCGCAAGGCCGGTGAACCGCGCGACGCTCTACGGGCCGCAGGGCATCGTCGGGCATCAGGACAAGCAGATGATGACGCGGTTCGAACGGGAAATCTGGTTCGTGGAACCGGGGGAGGGGTTGCGCGTCTTCGACACGCCGCTGGGGCGGATCGGGGTGCTGATCTGCTATGACAGCGAATTCCCGCTTCTGGCGCGGCGGCTGGTCGAGGCGGGGGCGGAAATCCTGCTGGTGCCGTCCTGCACCGACAGTCTGGCGGGGTTCACGCGGGTCAGGGTGGGCGCGATGGCGCGGGCGCTGGAAAACCAGTGCGTCACCGTGCAGGCGCCGACGGTGGGGCTGGCGCCATGGTGCCCGGCGGTGGACGAGAATGTGGGCCGCGCGGCGATCTATGGCCCGCCCGACAGGGGATTTCCCGAAACCGGCATTCTGGCCGAAACCGCGCTGGACGGGGCCGGATGGGCCATCGCGCGGGTCGATCTGGCATCCATCCATGCCGTGCGGCGCGACGGTGCCGTGCTGAACCACCTGCACTGGGACGAACAGGCGGACCGGCTGCGGTAGCACGACTACACGCATGGTTGATCGGTGGCGCAGTGATGCTACTCTGCCGCAAGGGCCGGTCGAGCTGGTGGGTGCAGGTGGAGTGCTTTTGTGTCGGTTCGGGGTCCGATCCTTTCCATGATGTCGGGCATGGCGCTGGCCGGCGCGGCCGGCGCCTCTGACGGGGCGCTGCGGCTGTCCTGCCTTGCGCCGTCATGGATCGATCCCGCGCGGCTGGAGTCGGTCTGCCGCGCCGTCGGGGACGGCATCGCCCGCCAGACGGGGCGCAGGGTAGAGGTGGTGACCGGCGCGGCGGATGTGGCGCTGGAGGTGGTGCAACTGGCCGATACGCATGTTTCGGCGCGGCTGCACTGGCCGGGTGTCCCGCCGGGGCCGGAGGTGGAATCGGGCGTGGTGGATGCGGTCCTGACCGAACGGTCCTTCCGCGACCTTGCAGCAGGTCTTCTGAAGGTGTCTCCGCCGCCCTGAGCGGGGGTGTGTCTTTTGCGAGTGGGTGGTTTTCATGTGTCAGATGTGTGCGGTTGTTGTGAATACGGGGACCTGCGGCTTTGTCCCGCCCGGCCCTGTCCATGCGACGATCATGGAGGTGGGCGACGCGCCGGGGCTGATGCCGGGGACGACGCCCTATGCGATCCGCGTGGGTGACGGGTTCCAGGGGGTGCTTGGCGCGGGAGATGCCGATCTGGTGGCGATCGTGCTGGAGGCCGGACAGACCTACCGCTTTGACGTGGCGGGGACCGGCGGCACGAATCTGGACACCTATCTGGAGCTTTACGGTCCGGATGGGGTCCTTGTTGCCTTCGACGATGATTCCGGTGAGGGCTTCGCATCCTTGATCCGGTTCACGGCCTTGACCGAGGGCGTCTATACCCTCCGCGTGCGCGGTTACGATTCCACCGTTTCGGGCGAATACCTGCTGACGGCAGCCGCCGTGGCACCGCCGCCGGCAGCGACGCTGGACCAGCTCGCGGCCTTTCTGACCAATGGCTACTGGGAATCCGGCGGCCGGTCGGCGCATCGTTTCGACACGACGGACAGCAACGTGATCACCGTGAACCTGTCGGCCCTGACGGCAGAGGGGCAGGCGCTGGCGCTGGCAGCCATGGATGCCTGGGAGATGGTGGCAAACCTCGATTTCCGCGTGGTGACGACCGCGGCGGAGATCACCTTCGACGATGACGAAGCGGGGGCCTTCGCCCTCTACAATGCCTCGGGCCGGGTGACGCTGGATGCAAGCGTGAATGTCGATGTGGGCTGGCTGGTCTCGCAGGGGTCCGCCATCGGGACCTACGGGTTCCAGACCTATATCCACGAGATCGGCCATGCGCTGGGTCTTGGCCATCAGGGGCCCTACAACAGCACCGCCAGTTTTCCGGACGATGCGCGTTTTCCGAATGACAGCTGGAGCCTGTCGATCATGTCCTACTTCTCGCAGGACACCAATTTCTACGACCCTTCGGCCCTTGCCTTCCTGCTGACGCCGATGATGGCGGATGTGGTTGCCATCCAGAACCTCTATGGCCGTCCGGTGAACGGGGTCACGGCGGGCAACACGGTCTGGGGCGAAGGGTCCACGCTGCGGAATTTTCTGGGCGATTTCTTCCGGGCCGAATTCAACGGCACGCCGGGCGCCATGGAGGGTGTGGCCTTCACCCTGTACGACGAGGGCGGGCGCGACCGGGTGGTGTTTTCGACGGATACCACGGACCAGCTTGTCAGCCTTGAAGGGCAGGCGCGGTGGAATGTCTTTGGCGGGACGGGCAATGTGCTGGTGGCGCGGGGGACGCTGATCGAGGATTACGTCGCGGGGTCGGGGCATGATGCCGTGACGGGCAACCGCGCCGGCAATTCCTTGCGGGGCAATGCGGGGAATGACACGCTGTCCGGCCTTGGCGGGAACGATACGCTGGCGGGTGGCACCGGCAATGACAGCCTGTCGGGCGGCGACGGCAATGACCGGCTGGACGGTGGCGACGGCAATGACCGGCTGCTGGGCGGCGCGGGCAATGACGTGCTGATGGGGCTGGGTTGGCGGGATTTCCTGTCGGGCGATGCGGGCGATGACACGCTGTCGGGCGGGACCGGGGCGGATACGCTGGACGGGGGCGCGGGCAATGATGTGCTGACGGGGGGGACCGGCACCGATTTCTTCATCTTTGCCGCCGGTCTGGACCGGATCACCGACTTCGCCGACAACATCGACACGCTGCGGATCGAGCGTGACCTGATGGCGGCCGGGACGGCGACATGGGCCGGTCTGCGGGCGCTGGGGCAGGAATTCGCGGACCGGGT
>AYNO01000095.1 GCA_000500915.1 Rhodobacter sp. CACIA14H1 | reverse complement strand
AATCGGCGGCGTTGCGGCTGGGCCGGGCGTAGCAATCAAGGCGGGGTAAAGGCCATGACTACTGCGGGGGCAGATCGGCTTTACGCCTACATCGAAAACAAGACCGAAAAGTTAAAAGAAGCCCGCAAGGGGGTGGTCATCCGAACCATGGTTGTTTGGGCGGTCGCCTTGGGCCTCTGGGTTTCCGGCCATATCGGCGGCGGCGATGCTTTGCTGTTGATGCTGGTGGCTTCGGCGTGGGCTTCCCTGCACGATGCAGTGAGCAATCAGCACATTGATGCCTTAGCGACCTTGCACCGCGACCTAGACCGGGACGGCGCCGAAAGCTTGCACGACTTCGAAACCCCTAGCTAATCGAAAGCCGCACCTCGCGTTGCCCCCGCCGCCGTCGAGCGGCCTTTTTCCGGCAACTTTCACGGCAATAGGTGGCATCGGCCCGCTTGGTGAAAGGAACGTAGCCCCCGCACTCAGGGCAGCACCATTCCCGCTTCCATCGCATATTGTGCAGGATGCGCTTGGCGCGGTCGGTGCGGTGTTTCTTGTTGCCGCAGAGGAAGTAGGACACTTCCAGCGACAGCGGCCCGGAGGTGCCGGGTGCTATAGCTTGCGGGTCAGGTTCTGGCATTGGATATCCTGCGATTTGCGCCTTGCCCCGCGCCCGTATTCTTGGGGCCACAGGCGGGTTAAGCCGTTGATTTGTGGCAGGCGCGGGAATTTAACCCCCCGCGCCGCTTAACCTTCACTGCGCCGTTGCCTGATAGCCCAGCAGGCCGGAAACGCCGGGGGCCTTTGCTGCGATGTTGGGGCGGTTCACTAGGGCCTCAATAACCCGCCGCGTGGCGTCATCCATTCCGGCGATACCCAAGGCCCGATTGGCACGGCTCTTGGTCAGCGCGTTTGCAATCGCCGTCATGCCTGCCCCAGCGGCGGGGATTGCCAGACTGCCCAACCCCGCCCCAGAGAAAGCCGCCCCGCCCGTCAATGCGGCCCCAGATATGCCCGTGGGCGACAGCAGTTTGCCAAGGTGCCGAAGGCCATTCGACACGGGGCCACCCATCGCAACGGCGCGGATAGCGGCCTTCTGTGCCTCGCTAAAGCCCCGCAGGCGGCGCGGGTTTCTCAGCAGGATTTTGAATTGATTGCGAAGCCCCGCCGCGAAGTCATCGGTCAATCCGGCCTTGGTGATTGCCTCGTCTATCGTCTCCATCCGGCGAAGGCGCGACCATGTTTCCCGCGCCGCGCCCAGCGCCGCAGAACCCCCGCCCATATCGTCAACCGCGTCGTCTATGGCGTCGATAATCTGCGATGCAATCCGGCGCTCGTCAGGTTGCAGGCTTGCGGCTGCATTGCCTGCCACCCTCCGCAGGATTTCCATCTCTTGAAGCGACTTCGGCCCGGTCTCGGAAGTCAGGCGATCCACCACGGCGGCAACGCGCGGGTGAAGCTGGCGGTCAAATCCGGCTTCGTTGATGCGGGCGGAAATGCCCTTGGTCATGGCTGAAACCTGACCTTCTGACAGTTCGCCACCCATTTCCCGCGCCTTGGCATAAAGCCCCGATGCGGCTTCCCGAAGTCCCTCAAGGGTGGGCATCGCTTCCCGCAGGGCCGGGTTGCGGCTTACCGCGTTCCGCAGGGCATTGAAGGCCTGCCCAGCCCCGGTAAGCGCCCCGCCCGCGACAAGGCCCACAGGCGCAGCCAAAGCGCCGCTAACGGCACGGTTGGCAATCCCGCCCTCTCCCTCCCCGAAACCGTATGCGCCCGCCCCAGCGGCCCCCACAAGTGCGCCACGGCCGACCCGCGCCGCCGTGCCTGTTCCGGCGTTGATGAAGGCCCCGCCGCCCTTTACAGGCCCCAGCAGCGAACCCAGAACTTCACCCCCGATTGCCGCCACGGGTTCCGCCTGCCGGAATGCTTCTTGTTCGATCCGCAGGGCATCTAGGGCGGTGTCGTATCGCTCCCCGATAGGCTTGGTGTAATCAAACCAATTCGCCCCGCCTTGCCCGTCTGGCTGCACCCCAAGGACAGCAGACAGGCCCGCCATGTATTCATCCCCGAAGCCAAAGAGTATGCCATCTGCGATTGCGCCAGAGGTTCCGCCCACGATGCCGGGGGTGCGATTGCCCGCCGCACTTCTGGAAAGGGTGAAAGCTCTTTCACGGGTGGCATTCGCCGCGCCCGTAAAGCCTTGGCGGTCCTGTTCCTCGGCTTTAGCCATGAGCTGTGCCACGGTCATCCCATCGGGGCCTTGGATGTCAGAACGCAATGCGTCGGCCATGCCTCCACCCTGTCCAGAGTTAGCGGCTTCGGAGGCAAGCGTTGCCAATCGCGCCGCCCCGACGTTATCACCAGCCGCCCGCGCCCTTTCTGATGCCGCCGTGTAGTCTGCGACCGTGAAACCGCTTGCGTCTCGGGAGTCAGCATTCCCGCCTTGCATGTTGGTAAGGGCGGCAGCATCGGCCCCAGCAGCGCGGGCGGCGTTCTCAGGCGATACCGTCAATGTCCCGGCCTTGGCGGCGGCAATGCGGGCAGCCATGTCCTGCGACCGTTGGTCTGGCGCGGTCGAGCCTTCCGCCTTGCCTAGCGCCTTCAACACCATTGAACGGATTTCCGCGACCGGGCGGGGTCTATTTTCGCCTATTTTAGACCCTTCGGCGCTGGGCGGCGTCACCTTTGGCGCACTCTCCCATGCGGGCGTCGTCGTCCCGGCAAGGTGCTGCATGATTGCACGCTGCATGGTCGCTTCATCTGTGCCAGCCGGGAATTCAACTAGCGTTCCATCCGGCAATTGGACTTCAACGGCCTTTCCCGATGCCGTGGCCTGCGATGCATACTTGGTCCAAGGGCCTTGTGCGGCGTCCGCCCCCTGCCACTCCCCCGCAGATCGGCGGGCCTTGGCGGCGTCAATTGCGCCTTGTTGCTGCGGCGTGAAGGTTGCGCCCCCGGTCGGGGCGAATTGTTCCGGCGTCTGCCCGACCGGGAAGCGGCGGGCCAGATAGTCGGCAGCGGCAGGCGCACCCATCCCGGCGAGTTCGGGGAAGCGGGCGCGAAGGGCGGCGAGTTCTGCGGGGGTCATTGCGGGGTGTCCTTGGGTCGTGAAGATTGCGAGGTCAGGCGGGGCTTTTGGGGTGAAGCCCCTCCAAAAGGGGGCTTCAACCCCTAGGGGGGTATAAGGGGGGGTGTGTGGCTAGGGGGGTTGAAGGGGGGTTGAAGGGGGGTGAAGGCTTTGAACCCCTAGGGATGAAGGGGGGTTGAAGGCCCATTTTGGGGGGTTGAAGGGGGGTTGAAGGGTCACGATACAGCCCCCGGCACAAGGTAGCTAACCCGGCGCGATTGCGGGCCTTCGGTTTCGATCCGAGCGGAACCCGATGCCAGGGCGGTTTCCATCGCGCGGCGGAAGGCGTTCTTGGTCACCCCCTCGGCTTCGGGGTGGGCGGCAAACACCTTGGGGGCGTAGCTATTCCCGCCCGTATGGTTCACCCGTCGCCCGTTGGCGTGGCACTCGCGCAAGAGCTTCACAAACACGCGGTCAGCTTTCGCCGTCGCGGCCAGAGCGTCTAGGGCGGTGCCGTTCCCTTCGCAGAAGAACGCGCCTTCCCGATATCGAAGGGCAAGGCTTGCCCCTATCGGTCCGTAGTTGGATTTCATCACCTCAAGGGTGCGGGCGTTCGGATCAACCACCGCGCCGTCCTCGGCCTGTTGCCGCCGCAGATACAGGCGGGAACGGACAGAGTTATTCCAAGCGGTCGAGCCTGAGTTGCCATCGCCTCGCGCCATGCCGGAAAGGGAAGGATGGGCCAGAAGCAACACGCTCGTTTCATGCTTCAAGGCCAGCCCGCGCAATTGTCCGATGAATTGTCGCGCCTGCCCCCGGTTGATTTCATCGCCGCCGAACAGATCGGCCAGCGTGTCTAGAACTGTAAGGGCGGGCCGATGCTCGGCAACCCATGCCTCCACCTTCTGAAACAGGGGCGTTTCCCTCATGGTCTTTCCCGCCCCCTCAGGGACGGACAGAAGGGCATCATCCCCGGCAAGGCTGCAAAGGGTCAGGGCGTCCAGATCGGCAAGCGCGAAGTCCTCCGCATGGGCCAGTGACGCAACGCGGCGGTGCAGTTCGTCGCGGTCATCCTCTGCCGATATGAACAGGGCGGGGCCTGAGGTGGTGGCCTGCCCAAGCCAAGAGCGGCCCAGCGCGGTTGCCGTTGCCAGTTGAAGGGCGGCAAGGCTTTTCCCGGTGCCGCCGTCGCCCGTTAGGATGGTGACGGTCTTTGCCGGGATAAGGTCTTGAACGTGCCAGAGCCTTTCCGGCACGGCCTGCCCGTGAAGGGTTGCAGCTGCGAAAAACTCCGGCGCTGGGCCTTCGGTCGCGGCGCGTTGGGCGGGAACAAAGGGGACAGGCTGGGGGATACTCATGCCGCAATCCCCCCGCGCAAAACGTCGTTCCAATCCATGCCCTCAGGGGCCGGCCAGAGCGACACATGCCAGCCCATGCGGTGCGCCCGCTCGGCCAAGGCTTGTGCGGCCTCATGGCCTGCGCCGCCATCATCGCTATCGGCGGCGACAATCAGCGCCCCCGGATCGGCGGGAAGGTGAAGCGCCCTCATGCCAGAGGTGGAAAGCGCCGCCCATACCGTCGCAGGCCCCGTCAGAAGCCCGCTCAGAAGGCTTAGGCCCGTCTCTATGCCCTCGCACACCAAAAGCGGCCCGTGCGCCCCTGACAGCGCAACAGCGCCCCCGGCGCAAGGCCCCTGCATCATCTTGGCGTTACGGTCCAGCCGCGTCCCGTTCTTCTCAAAGAAGGTGCGATGCACTCCCCCGGTCGAAACGTCCGCGACCATTGCTGAAACCCACCGCGCAGTAGGTCCGTGGTAGGTATCGGCCACCCAGCGAAGGGACGGCGGAAGCGGGCAAGTGATGCCACGACCCCGCAAGTAAGCCTCGCCTTTCGTGCCGCAGATCGGCTTGCCAACGCCCCACAACTTTCGGGCTTTGGCGCGTTGCTCGGCCTCATATGCGGCGCGTTTGGTATCGGCTTCCCGCGCGGCCTGTAGATCAATCGCGCCGCCATCCGCAGGAAGGCCCGCCGCCTGCGTTACGGCGCGGAAGTCGCACCCGGATTTGTGACAGAAGGTCAGCAACCGCCCGCCTTCTGACCGAAGGGACAACGCGCGTTGATCGGCGCGGCGTTCCGGCTGACATACAGGGCAAGGGGCGGTGCCGTAGCTACCGCGCCACTCCCCGCCCAGCGCATGGGCGATTGTGCGGGCGTCCGTCATTCGCGGCCCTCCCCATAGGCAAGGTGCGCGAGGATGCCCGCCACAGGGCCAGAGAAGCCCCACAGGCGGCGCATACGGGCAAGGCGAAGGGCCATCATGCGCGGCCCCCCAAACCCTGACAGGCGCGAAACCCGTTGATCCGGGAAAGCCCGCCGCGCATTTCTTCAACCGTCTCAGGGCCGCACCCCAAGGCGTCTGCCAGATCGGCAATCGTGCTTCCGATGGTCAGCACATCGGCGCTTATCTGGTCGAGCAGTTGCGTTGCCGTGGCAAGGTCGCTGGCCTTGGCCTTTTGTGCGGCTTCGCGGATCAGCATGGCGGTAAGGCCCACATGTCCTAGAAGCTGGGCATGGGTTGGGGTTTCCGCACTCATGCTTCGCCCCCTTCCTTTGCCGCGCCCTGTAGGGCGGTCATAAGCTGGGGCAGAAGGTCGAGCCTAAGCGCGATGCCTTGCTTGCCGGGGCGGAATTCTTCGCCTTCCCGATACCACACCCGCACATTGCAAAGGCGGTGGCCTTGGAAGTCGTCAACCGATACCCGGATTTCCTCGCGGGCGTTCTTGGGAATGGCTGCAATCATGCCGCCACCCCTTCCGCTCGCGTGACCTTCGACCGAAGGAAATACCTGCCATGCCGACCGGGAAAATCGCCGGAATGCGGTTCGTCCTTGCGTTCGATGGAAAGCCCGTGCTCGTGCCGCAGATCGTGAACATAGGCGTGAATTCGGGGGCCATTGAGTTCGATTGCCGTCAGCCCGCGTTCGCCCCGCGCCATCAGGGTTTCCAGCGTCCAGCGGTCGCGCCCTTGGACTGTGATTGTGCGGGCGGTGCCGTCATCGCCCTTAACGATGAAGCGGGCCTTTCCCCAAATCTTGCGTTCTTTGCTCATGTCCTGTGCCTCATATTGTGTTTGAGGTCACGGGCCGGATGGGCTATTCTCTGGCCTGTTCCGCAAGCCGACCCATCGCCGCCGCCCGTAACTGGGTGGCGGTTTTGCTTAGGCTGCAACAGCCTGTGCGGCTTCCCATGCTTCGACCTCAGCCCATTTCCAGCGGGTCATCTGCGGGGAAAGTTTGACGGGGGCCGGGAAGCCGTTCCGGCCCACCCATCCCCAAATGGTCGCGCGGTTCACTCCGAAATGTGCCGCAAGCGCCGTATCGGTCGCATAGGCTGCGCGGGTCTCGGTCTTTGCAATTTTCGGCATTGGGTTGCGTCCCTTGGCTGTCGCTTTGGGATGCGCCGCGATGCGGCCCCCCTCGGCGGGTTTCCATGGGGGACAACATGCGGCGGCTGGTTTCTCCGCTCATGTCGGAGAGTTTGATCAGTTGTCCGTAACGGAAGGGCGCAGATGGACAGACTCGACCCAACTGCCCACAAGTGTCGGAAATTCCTTTTCTATCTCTGAAACTTGCTGCCGAATCTGGTTCGCTGTGTCGCGAAGTTTTGCGAACGATTCATGGAAGAACAGTTCCTTGATTGCCCGAAAAGATGTGCGGTAACCTAACTCATCAAGGGCGTCTGCCACCGCGTCACAGGCTGATACCTTCACCACAGTTGAGTCATTTCGGGTAAGCGGAAGGCCAAAATGTCTGCTCGTCGCGTCTGCGGCGGCCAGCAAAAAGAGATTCTTGGAATAGGTTTTTGATGCCACGCTTCGTTTGGGTTCTCCAACTTCACCGGCAAGATACAAGGCGGCGAAAGTCCTTGCGCCGTCTGGGATGACCTCGGCCCGCGCCACATGGCTTGCACAGATAGAGGCAAGTAGTCGGAAGGCACCCCTGTCGTTTGCACAGATTGAAGTAAGATAGTTCAGGGCTGGCAGAGGATAATGGAAGCCTCCCCCCATTTCATCGTCCACCCAGACTATTCGAAGCGCATACCTAAGAAAAATCTCGCTAGGCTCATTGTCGCCCAAGTTGATCCTGCCATTGCTAACATACGGGTTAAGCAGTTTCTTTAGCCAATCCTTTGCGTTGACATAGTTAGGCGTCATTTTTTGCCCAGCGAAATTACGTTGTAGATAGCGCCTTTGTCTGCAAGGAAGCCCGCCCACGCGGCCATCATCGCGCGGCGCTTCTCCACCATGTCGCCCCGGCGATAAGCGGCTTCCACGGCGTTGCTAATGTGGTGGGCAAGTGCGACCTCGGCCATTTCGCCGGGGTAGCTTGTGCGCTCTGCCACCCAGTCGCGGAAGGTCGAGCGCAGTCCGTGTGGCACGGCGGGGCGCTTATTCACGCGGTCAAGGTAGCCTTTGCCGCCCGCTTCGGTCGCGGCCTCATGGATGCGGCGCATGGTCGCTGAAAGGGTCATGTCGGACAGCATCCCCCCACGGGCGGCAGGAAACACCAACGGGTTATCCCTAAGTTTCGGCAGCGCCTTCAACATGTCCACAGCGACTTGCGGCAGGGGAACCCGATGCTCCCGCTTCATCTTCATACGGGCGGCAGGGATAACCCACAGGCCCCGGTCTAGGTCGATTTCATCCCACGTCGCACCGCGCACCTCGCCAGAGCGGGCGGCGGTCAGGGCGGCAAATTCCAGTGCCCGTGCGCCGAAGCCTTCCCGTTTGCGCAGATCGGCAAACCATGCCGCCGCGTCGTCCAGCGGAAGGGCGGGATGGTTGCTTTCAACGGCAATCTTTCCGGGGGCGGGCAGAAGTTCCTTGAGGTTGCCTGCCCAGCGTGCCGGGTTTTCGCCCGTCCGGTGCCCTTGCACGGTGGCCCATGAAAGCACGGCCTCAATCCGCCCGCGCAAGCGTGACGCTGTTTCAGTCTTCGTCGCCCAGATCGGCTGCAAAACCCTCAACACTGCTGCGGTGTCGATTTCCTGCACGGGCAACGCGCCTAGCTGCGGAATGGCATAGGTTTCGAGCGTGTTGCGCCATTGGTCCTGATGCTTTTGGTTCTTGAAAGCGTCCAACTTGGCAGTAAGGGCCTTATCAACGGCATCCTTGAAGAGCATCCCCCGGCGCTGAGCGAGGATTAGCCGGGCTTTCGCGGCCTTCCGTTCCTCTACAGGGTCAACGCCCCGTTCAATCATGTCGCGGGCCTCGCGGGCCTTGTCGCGGGCCTGCGCCAGCGTGACAGTCGGATATCCTCCCAGCCCGATATCCCGGCGCTTGTTGCCCACCAGAACCCGCAAAACCCACGTCTTGCCCATCTTGGGGGTGACTTGCATGTAAAGGCCAGACACACCGCCCACGGCGAACATGGCGTTGCCCTTACCGCCCGGATGGGCCAGCCGCTTCACGTCGAGCGGTCCAAGTTCTGCAGCAACCCTCGGCATCAACCATACTCCCACTTCTACCCATCAAAGATAGAATCACAGGAAGGAACGGGAAGCAATGGGATTATACTGGCGCGGTTAAGGATGCGCTGTATTCCCATGAAAAAAACGGGCGATGCTGCAATGGGAAGGTGACGGGATGCGGCGGCACAATGGCGGGCACCCTCTCCGCCATAATCCCACAGCTACCGGTACATCCCGCAGGCGCTGACGCCCTGCTGCGCGTGCCGCTTTCCGCGGCTCTGCCCCTACAGGCTTGACCCCCGCAGGATCAGGTCGGGCGAGATGACGATGCGGGCCGGACTGGCCTGCCTGCCATCCAAAATGTCCCCGATCAGCGCGACGGCGCGGCTGCCGATGTCGCGCGGATGCGGGTCGATGGTCGTCAACGGGGGCACGGAAATCCCGGCAATCTCATAGTCACCGAACCCCGCGATCGAGATGCGCCCCGGAACCGGCACGCCCCGACGCTGGCATTCCGTCAGCGCCCCGAAAGCCGACAGGTCCGACACGCAGATCACGGCCTCGGTGTCCGGCAGGGTCTGCAGCAGGCGGGCCATCGCCTCGGCCCCTTCGCGCATGGAAATCGGCGGCGGGCCCGCCGCGACAAGCCGCGACGCATCCAGACCATGCGCCTGCATCGCCGCCACGAATCCCGCCCGCCGGTCCGCGCCGCGCGTGTCGCGGCTGGTATCCCCGCCGATGAAGGCGATCCGCGTCAGCCCCCGCCCGACGAAATGGTCCACCATGCCCCGCACTGCCTGCGCATTGGAAAACCCCACGACATGGCCGATGGGCATCTCGGGCAGGTCCCAGGTCTCGATCACCGGCACGGCCGCATTCTCCAGCAGCCGCCGGGCGCGGGGGGTGTGGTTCCCGCCAGTCACGACGATGGCCTCCGGCCGCCGCCGGAGAAGCTGCTCGATCAGCCGCTCCTCCTCGTTCATGTCGTAATCCGTGGTGCCGAGAAGGATCTGCAGCCCGCGCGGTTTCAACCCGTCCGACAGGGCGCGGACGGTATCCGCGAAGTTCGCGTTGTTGATCGACGGGATCGTGACGGCGACGAAATCCGTCCGCTGCGACCGCAGGTTCGATGCCGTGCTGTCAAAGACATAGCCCAGCTCCTCTGCCGCCTTCATGATCGTCTCGCGCGTCGCCCCGCTGATCGAGCTTGCGGATTTGAACGCACGGCTGACGGTCATCGGCGACACGCCCGCCAGTCGGGCCACATCGGTCATCGTCGGGGCTTTGCGGGGCGGCGTCATGGAGTCAGGTTATCGATACCCGAAAGCGGAATCCAGCCCCGCCGCCCCGCCGCCGTCAGGCCAGCGGATATTCGTGCGCCACGGTGACATGGTGATGGATGCGCCCCGTGAAGAAGCGGGCAAGGACGGCTTCGGTGGCAGCCTTCCCCTCGGTCCGTGCCGGACTGGCCAGCGCATGGTCCACCGCCGCAAGGTCGGGATAGCTGACGGCAAGGATCAGCGGGTAGTCCGGCGCCCCCTCGTCGCGGCTTTCGGCAAAGGTGACGCGGACGGACAGCGCACCGGGAAAGGCCTTCCACTTCGGCAGCAGCTCGGCCAGCACCGCCTGCCGGAACGCCTCGGTCTGGCCGTCATGGACCTTGCCCTCGAACAGCGCGTAACGGGTGATCATGTTAACGGTTCCTTTCGTGGACCCTTGAAGAATTCCATCAGCGCCGCCTGATCCTCGCCCCCCAGACCCGCCGCCGTCAGCATCCGGTGAATTTCCGCGCACAGCGCCGTCAGGGGCATCGCGGTCCGCGTCAGCCGCGCCAGATCGGCCGCACCGTCCAGATCCTTGACCATGTTGTCGATCCGCCCCGTCCGCCGGTAATCGCGGGCGGCAAAACGGGGCATGTATTCCTGCAGGATGGCACTGTCCGCCCGGCCCCCGCGCAGCGCCTGCGGGATCATCGCGGCATCGACCCCTGCCGCCTCGGCCAAGGCCGTGGCCTCGGCCACCGCCAGAAAGCCCAGACCGCACAGGACCTGGTTGATCAGCTTCGTCGTCTGTCCCGCCCCTGCCCCGCCCATGCGGGTCTGGTTGCTGGCCACCCTTGCCAGCAGTGCCTGCGCCTCGGCCACATCCGCCTCCGCCCCGCCCTGCATCAGGGTCAGCTCGCCCGTGGCCGCCTTGGGGATGCCCCCCGACAGCGGGCTGTCCACCCAGCGTAGGCCCTTCCCTGCGGCCTCGTCGGCCAGCGCCTTCGTCGCTTCGGGATCGATCGACGACATGTCGATCACCAGCGTCCCCGCCGCCGCCCCCTCGGCCACGCCACCCGCGCCAAAGACCGCCGCCCGCACGATCCGCGCCGCGTTCAGCGACAGGATCACCGCCCGCGCCCCCCGTGCCGCGTCGGCAGCCGTAGGCGCCGCCTCGGCCCCCAGCGCCACCAGCGCCGCCCCCTTTGCGGGGTCGAGGTCGAACACCACCAGCCGCGTGCCGGTCTGCACGAGCCGCGCCCCGATGGCCCCGCCCATCGCCCCCGCGCCGATCAGCGCCACGCTATCGGTCATCGCCCGCCTCCGTCCAAAGATTCCAGAATATCACGCACCAGCAGGCCGAGGGGCCGGTCGATATCGACCGTCACCGCCTCCTCCGCCCCCGGGGGTTCCAGCGTGGCGAACTGGCTGTCCAGCAGGGCCAGCGGCATGTAATGCCCCGTCCGCGCCGCCATCCGCGCCGCGATCACCGCACGGCTGCCCGCCAGATGGACAAACCGCACCGGCCCGCCTGCCCCCGCCCGGATGCGGTCCCGATAGACGCGCCGCAGGGCGGAACAGCCCACGATCACCGGCGCCTCCTCCGCCAGCACCTGCGCCACGCGGTCCAGCCAAGGCCAGCGATCCGCATCCGTCAGCGCGATCCCCGCCCGCATCCTGTCCACATTGGCGGCAGGATGCAGATCGTCCCCGTCCCGGTAGGGAATGCCCAGACGGCCGGCCAGCGCCGCCCCGACGCTGGACTTGCCGCAGCCCGATACGCCCATGATCACGATCCGCCGGGTCATAGCGATGCCGTGATGCCCCCGTCCACATAGAGGATATGGCCGTTGACGAAGCTCGCCGCCTCCGATGCAAGGAAGATGCAGGCCCCCTGCAACTCCCCGACCTTGCCCCAGCGGCCTGCCGGGGTGCGCTTTTCCAGCCAGGCCGAAAAGGCGGGGTCCGCCACCAGCGCCGCATTCAGCGGCGTGTCGAAATAGCCCGGCGCGATGGCGTTGCAGTTCAGCCCGTAGCGCGCCCAGTCGGTCGCCATGCCCTTGGTCAGGTTGCCGACCGCCCCCTTCGTCGCCGTGTAGGGCGCGATGGACGGGCGGGCCAGCGCGGTCTGCACGCTGGCGATGTTGATGATCTTGCCGCGCCCCCGCGCGATCATGTGCCGTGCGACGGCCTGCCCGACATGGAAGACGCTGGCGATATTGGTCTGCAGCAGCCGTTCGAAGGCATCCGCCGGAAACTCCTCCAGCGGGGCGCGGTGCTGCATCCCGGCATTGTTCACCAGGATGTCGATGGCCTTCCCCGCCGCCTCGAACCCGTCCACGGCCGCCCGGACCGCCGCATGGTCCGTCGCGTCGAAGGCCAGAACCTCCGCCCCCGCGATCCGCCCCGCCGCCGCCCGCAGCTTCGCCTCGTCCCGCCCGTTCAGGACCACCGTCGCACCCGCCGCCGCCAACCCCTGCGCCAGCGCGAAGCCGATCCCCTGCGACGACCCTGTCACCAGTGCCCGCCTGCCCGTCAGATCGAACAGCCCGATCCCCCCGCCCTGATCCACGTCTTTTCCTTTCACTTCGCTCTCGACAAGTGCTGCCGGTGCTGTTTATGTTATCGATAACAAACCGTGTCAAGCACTGTCGGAGGCCATCATGGACAAACCCCACATCCTTCAGGTCGGCCCCTATCCCGACTGGGACCAGATGCCGCTGGATGCCGCCTTCCACGCCCACCGCTATTTCGAGTCCGGCGACAAGGCCGCCTTTCTGGCCGAGCATGGCCCGAAAGTGCGCGGCATCGCAACGCGGGGTGAACTCGGGGCGAATGCGGCCATGATCGCGGCCTGCCCGCATCTGGAAATCATATCGGTCTATGGCGTCGGCTTCGATGCGGTGGACCTCGACGCCTGCCGCGCAAGGGGCATCCGCGTGACCAACACGCCCGACGTGCTGACCAATGACGTGGCCGATCTGGGCGTCGCCATGATGCTCGTGCAGTCGCGCGGCATCATCGGCGCCGAAACCTGGGTGCGCGACGGATCATGGGCCACCCGGGGGCTCTACCCGCTGCAACGCCGCGTCTGGGGCCGCCGCGCGGGCGTGCTGGGGCTGGGCCGCATCGGCTACGAAGTCGCCAAGCGCCTTGCAGGCTTCGACATGGACATCGCCTATTCCGATGTCGCCCCCAAGGATTACGCGCAGGGATGGGAATACATCGCCGATCCCGTCGCCCTTGCCGCCCGTTCGGATTTCCTCTTCGTGACGCTCGCCGCCTCGGCCGCCACGCGCCACATCGTCGGCGCCGGGGTGATCGGGGCACTCGGGCCGGAAGGGATGCTCATCAACATCTCCCGCGCCTCCAACATCGACGAAGAGGCCCTGCTTGCCGCGCTGGAAACGGGCAGGCTAGGCTCTGCCGCGCTGGATGTGTTCGAGGGCGAGCCGAAGCTGAACCCCCGCTTCCTGTCCCTGCCCAATGTCCTGCTGCAACCCCACCACGCCAGCGGCACGGTCGAGACGCGCAAGGCAATGGGACAGCTCGTCCGCGACAACCTGACCGCGCATTTCGCGGGCCGGCCCCTGCCCACGCCGGTGCTGTGACATGCGCGCCATCGTCATCCATGCCGCCCGCGACCTGCGCATCGAGGACCGCCCCGAGGAAACCCCCGGCCCCGGCCAGTTGCGCCTGCGTCTGGCGACGGGCGGGGTCTGCGGATCGGACCTGCACTACTACAACCACGGCGGCTTCGGCGCGGTCCGCCTGCGCGAACCCATGATCCTCGGGCACGAGGTATCGGCCTATGTCGAAGAGCTTGGCCCCGGCGTGTCCGGCTTCCGCCCCGGCCAATTGGTCGCCGTCTCGCCCTCGCGCCCCTGCGGGGGGTGCCGCTTCTGTCTGGACGGCCTGCCCAACCACTGCCTGAACATGCGCTTCTACGGCTCTGCCATGCCCTTCCCCCACATACAGGGCGCCTTCCGCGAAAGCCTCGTCGCCGATGCCAGCCAATGCGCCGATGCCACGGGCCTTACGGCGGGCGAGGCCGCAATGGCCGAACCGCTTGCCGTGACGCTGCACGCCACCGCACGGGCGGGCGGTATGGTCGGCAAGCGCGTGCTGGTCACGGGCTGCGGGCCGATCGGGGTCCTGTCCATCCTCGCCGCCCGCCGCGCCGGCGCGGCCGAGATCGTGGCGACCGATCTGTCGGATTTCACCCTCGCGCTGGCCGCAAGGGTCGGGGCGGACCGCACCCTCAACACCGGCCGCGACCCCGACGCGCTGGCGGCTTATGCCACCGACAAGGGCCATTTCGACATCCTCTATGAATGCACCGGCGTCGGCGCGGCGCTGGCCGGCGGTATCGCGGCCCTGCGCCCGCGCGGGATCATCCTGCAACTGGGCCTCGGCGGCGACATGTCCCTGCCCATGATGGCCATCACCGCCAAGGAACTGGAACTCCGCGGAACCTTCCGCTTCCACCCTGAATTCGCGGTGGGCGTCGGCCTGATGCAGAAGGGGCTGATCGACGTGAAACCCCTCATCACCCAGACCGTGCCGCTGTCGGACGCCGAAAGCGCCTTCCGTCTGGCATCCGACCGCAGTCAGGCGATGAAGGCCCAGATCGTCTTCGCCGAAGCCTAACCCGCCTCTGCCCCGATGGCGGCCAGCGCTGCCATCGCCACCTCGATATCCTGATCGCCCGTGCCGGAACCCACCCCGATGCCGCCCAGCAAGACCCCGTCCCGCCAGACCGGCAGCCCCCCGGGCAGGCCCGTCATCGCCCCTTCCGTCGCAGCCGAAATGGCCGCCCGCACCGCCTCGGGCAGCAGATGCGACGCCCGCCCCGTCGAGGCGGCCGTCTGCGCCTTGGCCCGCGCCGACCGCAGGGACAGCACCTTCGCCCCGGCCATGCGCAACACCGCCAGATCGACCGCCGAAGGATCGACGATCACGATGCATTGCGGCTGCCCCATCGCCGCAGCCCTGCCCGCGGCGGCGGAAAGCATGGCCATCAGGGCCGCATCGGTTAATCTGGCGACGGGTTCGGTGAACGTCATTTATTGGCCCCGCATCGGATGGTCGCGTTGATAACGATAACAAACCGGAAGCAAGGGAACCAGCATGTCCTTCTTTGAAATCCACGATCCGGTCTTTGCGACCTTCGTCATGGGCAACGCGCCGGTGAAACGCATCGCCTCGGGCTTCGATTGGGTCGAAGGCCCGGTCTGGTTCGGCGACCAGAACTGCCTGCTCTTCTCCGACATCCCGAACAACCGCATCCTGCGCTGGACGGACGAAGGGCTGTCCACCTTCCGCGCCCCGTCGAACTACGCCAACGGCCATACCCGCGACCGTCAGGGGCGGCTGGTCAGCTGCGAACACGGCACCCGCCGCGTCACGCGCACGGAATGGGACGGCACAATCACCGTCCTTGCCGACAGCTTCGGGGGAAAGCCGCTCAACAGCCCCAATGACGTGGTGGTGGCGCAGGACGGGGCGATCTGGTTCACCGATCCGCATTACGGGATCATGACGGATTACGAAGGCCACAAATCCCCGCAGGAACTGCCCTGCTCGGTCTATCGCATCGCGCCCGACGGCACGATCGAGGCCATGATCACCGACATGGCCTGCCCCAACGGCCTTGCCTTCAGCCCGGACGGAAGCCGCCTCTACGTCGCCGATACCGGCCGGATGTTCTCCTCCGACCCGCAGCACATCCGCGTCTTCGACATGGTCGGGGGACGGCCCGCCAACGGGCGCCTGTTCCACACCGTCTCGCATGGCTGCGCCGACGGCATCCGCGTCGATACCGACGGCAACCTCTGGTCCTCGGCGGGCGACGGCGTGCATTGCATCGCGCCCGACGGGCGGCTTCTGGGCAAGATACTGGTGCCGGAAACCGTGTCGAACATCTGCTTCGGCGGCCGGGCGAAACACCGGCTCTTCATCACCGCGACGACCGGCGTCTATTCCGTCGTCCTGAACCGCAAGGGGATGCAATGGCCATGACGAAACCGTCCACCGGCCTGATGGGCCTCGGCACGATGGGCGGGGCGCTGGCCCTGAACATC
>AYNO01000094.1 GCA_000500915.1 Rhodobacter sp. CACIA14H1 | reverse complement strand
CAGGTTTGCCATCGGCGGTGATTTCGGTCCCGTATTCTGCCGGACCGGAAATGCGGATGCGGGCAAGGCCCTTGCGCAGTTCGGTCTTGTGCTTCATCCGCGCGGTGACTTCCTGCCCGACATAGCAGCCCTTGCGGAAATCCACGCCGTGCAGGCGTTCGAAGCCGTGTTCGAGGATATAGCTGTCGTCCACCAGCAGTTCGCGGCCGGTTTCGGGGATCAGGTGTTCGACGCGGATCGCATCCCAGTCGATCTGCGGGGCGCTGCCTGCCGTTGGGCCGTAGCGCCGCCAGCCGAGGGCGGGGTGGCGCGGGTCGGGCAGGGCGTCGGGTGGCGCCGCGCCAAGGCCGCGCTGGACATGCAGCGGCGCGGGCGTCAGCCGGACATCGGCACGCAGGCGGTAGAGGGACAGCCGTTTCAGCGTGGCGTCGGCCAGCGTTTCGGGCAGGTCGAGCAGGAGCGGGCCGTCCTGCGGTTGCACGACGAAGAAATCGGCAAGGTATTTGCCCTGCGGGGTCAGCAGGGCGGCCCAGACGATGCCGGGGCCCTTGGCCAGTTTCAGGACATCGTTGGTCACGAGGCCCTGCAGGAAGGGCAGCGCATCCGCCCCTTCCAGCATGACCAGCCGTCTGTCCTGTGCCGCTTCGCCCTGCATGGTGCCGTCCTTTGCCGGAAAGATAGGCGTCAGTCCTTGAACTGCAATGCGTGCAGGCCCGCGTAGAGCCCGCCCTTGGCCAGCAATTCGTCATGGGTTCCCTGTTCGACGACGCGGCCACGGTCCATGACGATGATGCGGTGCGCCTCGCGCACGGTGGAGAGGCGGTGCGCGATGACCAGCGTGGTCCGGCCCTTTGCGAGGGAGGACAGGGCTTCGGCGACTGCCGCCTCGGATTTGGCGTCGAGGGCGGAGGTGGCTTCGTCCAGGAGCAGGACGGGCGCATCGGCGACGAGGGCGCGGGCGATGGCGACGCGCTGGCGCTGGCCGCCGGACAGGGCGGAGCCGCGCGGACCGGCCGGGGTGGCAAGGCCGTCGGGCATGGTTGCCACCACCTCGTCCAGATGGGCGGCGGAGATGACGCTGCGCAGGCGGTCCGGGGCGATGTCGGCGCGGCCCATCAGGATGTTGTCCTGCAGGGTTTCGTCGAACAGCGCCGTGTCCTGCGAGACGGTGGCGAAGAGCGACCGCTGGTCCGACAGGGTGAGGGCGCGGACATCCTGCCCGCCGATGCGGATTTCGCCCGCGTCGGGTTCGGCAAGGGCGGTCAGCAGGTGGAAGACGGTTGACTTGCCCGCGCCGGAGGGGCCGACGATGGCGGTCATGCGGCCCGCCTCGGCGGTGAAGGTCAGGCCGTTCAGGACGGGGACGCCCGGATAGGCGAAATGCACGTCGCGCAGTTCGATCCCCGGCACGCCCTGCGGCGGCGGGGCGCCAAGGGCCGGCCGCGGTTCGCCGGTGTCGGTGTCGAGCAGGCGGAAGATGCGTTCGAGGCTGGCGGCGGCAATCTGCCATTGTCCCGAAATCTCGCCCAGGCGGCGGATGGGCTGGAAAGTCAGGGTCATGGCCGTGAAGAAGGACATGAATTCGCCGACGGTGCGTTCGCCTGCGGCCACCTCGCGCCCGCCGAGCATCAGGACGGCGAAGAAGCCGACGCCGGTGACGATGTCGATCATGGCGGGCATGGTCTGGGCCGCGACGACCGATTTCCGGTAGGCGCGGTTCAGCCGTTCCACGACCTGCACGAAGCGGCCGGTCTGGTGGGATTCCTGGCGGTTCAGCTTGATCGCGTTGATGCCGTGGAAGATTTCGTCGAGACGGGTGGAGCGGGCGGCGGCTTCGTCGCGGATCTGGGTGGCCTTGCGGCGCAGGTAGCGTTGCAGGACGACCGAGGGCACGATCAGCAGCGGCGCACCGACGAGGGTGGCCAGTGTCCAGCGCCAGTCGATGCCGATCGCCACGGCGAAGAGGCCGATCAGCGCCACCACATCGCGGCCCGCGCCGACGACGACGGTCTGCCAGATGCCCTGCACGGCGGCGCTGTCGCCCTGCACGCGGTCCATCAGTGCGCCGGGGGAATGGCGCTGGAAGAAGCTGCCTGCCTGTTTCAGGATATGGGCCAGCATGTCCACCTGCAGGTGCGAGGCGATGCGGACCGAGATCAGAGCCAGCAGGGTGCGCGAGATGATGGTGGTGGCGGCGCGGAGCAGGAACAGCCCGAGTATGGCGAGGCCGACCCAGACCAGCGCATCGCCGCCGCCTGAAGCGAAGACCTTGTCGAAGAGCGGCTGGATCATCCAGGACAGGAGGCCCAGCGTGCTGCCCTCGATCGACATGACGGCGAAGGAGAGGACCATCAGCCAGAGGTGGGGGCGCAGGTAGGTCCCCCAGAGCCGGCGGAACAGGGGACGCGAGGCATAGGCCGGGTCGCCGTCTGCGGCGCGGTCGATGGGGTGCGTGTCGGGCGTGGGGTCGGTTTGCACGGGGCGGGGCGGCCTTGCTGTCCTGCCCCTGAGGCGGGGCGCTTGGCCGTGAGTAGCGCGATTGCGCGGGTGCGGCAAGCGGGCGCGGGTCCGGTTGACCTTGGCTGTCGGCGGGTCTAGCCATTGGGGTCCGCACAGAGGGGTTCATGATGACGCTTGCGAACGGTCGCCCTTACCTTGCCATTCCCGGCCCGTCGGTGATGCCCGACCGCGTGCTGGCCGCGATGCACCGGGGGGCGCCGAACATCTATGAAGGCCCGCTGGTCGAGATGGTGGAGACGTTGTGGCCGGACCTGCGGCGCGTCGCGGGGACGGTGCAGAACGTGGCGCTGTTCATCGCCAACGGGCATGGGGTCTGGGAAGCGGCGAACATGAACCTGTTTTCGCGGGGCGACCGTGCGCTGGTTCTGGCGACGGGGCGCTTCGGGCTGTCCTGGGCGGAATCGGTGCGGGCGCTGGGGGTCGAGGTGGAGGTGCTGGATTTCGGCAAGTCCTCGCCAGTCGATTTCGGGCGGGTGGAGGCGGCGCTGCGGGCGGATGCGGCCCATCGCTACAAGGCGGTTCTGACGACGCATGTGGATACGGCCAGCACGGTGCGGACCGATGTGGCGCAGTTGCGGGCGGTGATGGATGCGGTGGGGCATCCGGCGCTGCTGGCGGTGGATTGCATCGCGTCGCTGGGCTGCGACGAGTTCCGGATGGATGCCTGGGGCGTGGATGTGATGGTGGCGGCCAGCCAGAAGGGGCTGATGGTGCCGCCGGGCGTGGGTTTCGTGTGGTTTTCGGAAAAGGCGCGGGAGCGGTGCCGCGTATCGGACCTGCGGACGCCCTACTGGGACTGGACGCCCCGGGCGGATGCGTCGGAGTTCTGGCAGTACTGGAACGGCACCGCGCCGACGCATCACCTGTTCGGGTTGCGGGAAAGCCTGACGATGCTGCTGGAGGAAGAGGGGCTGGAACGGGTCTGGGCGCGGCACGAGGCCCTGGCGCAGGCGGTCTGGGCGGCGTTCGACTGCTGGTCGGCGGGGAATCCGCAGATCGGGCTGAACGTGGCGGACCCCGCGCATCGGGGCCGGTCCGTGACGGCGGCACGGTTCGGCGCCCCCCATGCGACGCGGCTGCGGGAATGGACCGAACACAGGGGCGGCGTGACGCTGGGCATCGGGCTGGGCATGGCCGCGCCCGACGATCCGGCCTATCACGGCTTCCTGCGGGTGGCGCATATGGGGCATGTGAACGCCCATATGACGCTGGGGGCACTGGCGGTGATGGAGGCGGGGATGGTCGGCCTTGGCATCCCGTTCGGTCCCGGCGGGCTTGCCGCCGCAGCGGCCGTGGTGGGCCGTGCGGCGGGGTAGGGCGCGCGTCAGCCGCCGTTCTTTTCAAGCCATTCGGTCATCCATCTGATCTCGCTCTCCTGCGCGGCGATGATCTCTTCGGCGAGTTTCTTGACCTCGGGGTCGTCGCCGTGTTCCAGCACGACGCGGGCCATGTCGATGGCGCCCTGATGGTGGGCGATCATGCCGCGGACGAAGTCGATGTCGGCGTCGCCGGTATATTCGATCTCCATCGCGCCGTGCATCTTCATGTTGGCTTCCATGAAGGCCATGGTGGCGGGGGACTCGTTGCCATGCATCATGTGGCCGGAATGGTCGGCCTCTTGCGCCAGAAGCGGCAGGGGGGCGAGGAGGAAGGCGGCGAGGAGGGCGGGTTTCATGGAAATCTCCGGATGCAGATTATCGATGCGGTAGTTCTGCAACCTTCCCGCAGGGGGAAGGCAAGTCACCTGCGCGTGAAAAACGCGGCATCGGCGGGCGGGAGTGCCCGTTTTGCACCCGCATCCTGCGCTGCTGCACAGCGCGGGGGCGTGCCGCCCCTTTGACTGCGCAAGAATGTTGCGTATCCTTTGGGCAAAGCAGGAAAGCGGACCCATGACAAGCGCCCCGCGCCGGCCGGTCGTCGGCATCATCGGCAATATGAACCTGATCAATCAGGAATATCCCGTCCATGCCGGCGGGACCATGAATTCCGAGGCGGTGGCGGCGGTGGCGGGGTGCCTGCCGCTGATCATCCCGTCGGACCCGCGTTTCGTGTCGGTGCCCGAACTGCTGGACCTGTGCGACGGGTTCCTGCTGACGGGCGGGCGGCCGAATGTCCATCCCAGCGAATATGGCGAGGAGGAGACGCCCGCGCATGGCTGTTTCGACCGGTGCCGCGATGCGATCACCCTGCCGCTGATCCGGGCCTGCGTGGATCGGGGGCAGCCCTTCCTGGGCATCTGCCGCGGGTTCCAGGAGGTGAACGTGGCCCTTGGCGGGACGCTTTACCCCGAAATCCGGGACCTGCCGGGGCGGATGAATCACCGGATGCCGCCGGACGGCACGATGGAGGAGAAATTCGCCCTGCGTCATGCCGTGCGATTCACCCGAGGCGGGGTCTTCCACCGGCTGATGGGGGCGGAGGAGGTGATGACCAACACGCTGCACGGGCAGGGCATCGCCCGCCCCGCGCCCCGCGTGGTGATCGACGGCGAGGCCCCGGATGGCACGCCGGAGGCCATCTATGTGAAGGATGCGCCGGGTTTCACCCTGTCGGTGCAGTGGCATCCGGAATGGAATGCGGCGGGCGATCCGGTGTCGCGGCCGCTGTTCACCGCCTTTGGCGCGGCGGTCGCGGATTACGCGGCGGGGCGCCATGCGCGGCCTGCCGTGGTGCGGACCGCCTGAACGCGTCTGTCTGCGGGGCGCCATCCCGCTGTGCCAATCGGCGGGGGTGCCCTTGCAGCCCCCCGCAGGCGCAACTAAGACTCTGGCAACAGAGCGTCGTTAGATCATGTGAGACAAAGAGGCAGCCCGAGATGCGCGATCCCGTCGATCACTACATGAACACCCTTGTCCCCATGGTCGTCGAACAGACCAGCCGGGGCGAGCGGGCCTATGACATCTTCTCGCGCATGTTGAAGGAGCGGATCATCTTCCTGTCCGGTCCGGTGCATGACGGCATGTCATCGCTGATCTGTGCGCAGCTGCTGTTCCTCGAGGCGGAGAATCCGTCGAAGGAAATCAGCATGTATATCAACAGCCCCGGCGGCGTGGTGACGTCGGGCCTGTCGATCTATGACACGATGCAGTACATCAAGCCGAAGGTTTCGACGCTGGTGATCGGGCAGGCGGCGTCGATGGGGTCGCTGCTGCTGACGGCGGGGGAAAAGGGGATGCGGTTCAGCCTGCCCAATTCCCGCGTCATGGTGCACCAGCCTTCGGGCGGCTATCAGGGGCAGGCGACGGATATCATGATCCACGCCCGCGAGACCGAGAAGCTGAAGCGCCGGCTGAACGAGATCTATGTCAAGCACACCGGCAACAGCTACGAGACGGTGGAAGCCGCGCTGGAGCGGGACAATTTCATGTCGGCCGAGGATGCGAAGGCCTGGGGTCTGATCGACGAGATCGTGGAAAGCCGCGGCAAGGCGGACGACCCGTCGAAGTGAGATGCGGCCCCCGCCCGGACGGTCCGGGCGGGGGCTTTTTGGCATTGTGGGGGCGCGGGCCTTGGCCTAGACTTTCCCCGAGGGCGGGCTGCGAGGCCGGCACGAGGCAGAGGACGACCTGATGGCGAACAACTCCGGCAGCGACAGCAAGAACACGCTTTACTGTTCCTTCTGTGGCAAGAGCCAGCACGAGGTGCGCAAGCTGATTGCGGGGCCGACGGTCTTCATCTGCGACGAATGCGTCGAGCTTTGCATGGACATCATCCGCGAGGAGACGAAATCCTCGGGCCTGAAGTCGTCCGAAGGGGTGCCGACCCCGCGCGAGATCTGCAAGGTTCTGGATGACTATGTGATCGGCCAGATCCATGCCAAGCGCGTGCTGTCGGTCGCGGTGCACAACCATTACAAGCGGCTGAACAATTCGTCGAAGACGGATATCGAGCTGTCGAAGTCGAACATCCTGCTGATCGGGCCGACCGGCTGCGGCAAGACCTTGCTGGCGCAGACGCTGGCGCGGATTCTTGATGTTCCCTTCACCATGGCCGATGCGACGACGCTCACGGAAGCGGGCTATGTCGGCGAGGATGTGGAGAACATCATCCTGAAGCTGTTGCAGGCGTCGGAATACAACGTGGAGCGGGCGCAGCGCGGGATCGTCTATATCGACGAGGTGGACAAGATCACCCGCAAGTCGGACAACCCGTCGATCACCCGCGACGTGTCGGGCGAGGGCGTGCAGCAGGCGCTGCTGAAGATCATGGAGGGCACGGTGGCCTCCGTTCCGCCGCAGGGGGGCCGCAAGCATCCGCAGCAGGAATTCCTGCAGGTGGACACGACGAATATCCTGTTCATCTGCGGCGGGGCCTTTGCGGGTCTGGAAAAGATCATCGCGCAGCGCAACAAGGGCAGCGCGATCGGCTTCGGCGCCGATGTGAAGGGGCCGGAAGAGCGGGGCGTGGGCGAGCTGTTCAAGGAGCTGGAGCCGGAGGACCTGCTGAAATTCGGTCTGATCCCGGAATTCGTGGGCCGTCTGCCGGTCATCGCCACGCTGAACGATCTGGACGAGTCCGCGCTTGTCACCATCCTGACGGAGCCGAAGAACGCGCTGGTCAAGCAGTACCAGCGGCTGTTCGAGATCGAGGGGGTGAAGCTGACCTTCACGCCGGACGCGCTGACCGCGATTGCGAAGCGGGCGATCAAGCGCAAGACCGGTGCGCGGGGGCTGCGGTCGATCATGGAGGATATCCTGCTGGATACCATGTTCGAACTGCCGGGGATGGATGGCGTGGCCGAGGTCGTGGTGAATGAGGAGGCGGTGAATTCCGCCGAGGCGAAGCCGATGCTCGTCTATACCGATTCCAAGAAGAAGGAACCGGCGACGGCGGGCTGACAGGGCGTGTTGCCGGAAGGTTTCGGGGGCGGGCCGCAGGGTCCGCCCTTTTCCGTTCAAGGGGCGTCGGGACCGTTGCGGCAGGTTCCCGCTATTGGAAAGGGCGGGCCTGATGGCCCGCCCTTCGGTGCGTCCGTTCTGTCAGGTCACTCGGCCGCCCGCGCCATCGGGTTGTTGGGGTGGGTCGTCCAGTTGGCGTAATCCGACACCACGCGTCCGGTGCGCGGGTCGGTGGCCCCTTTGGGCATTTCGACCATGGTGATGCAGTTGTCCACCGGGCAGACGTTCACACAGAGGTTGCAGGCCACGCATTCGTCGTCCTTGACCGTGAAGACGCGGTCGGGGGACATGGCGATGGCCTGGTGGGACGTATCCTCGCAGGCGGCGTAGCAGCGCCCGCAGGAGATGCAGGCGTCCTGGTCGATATGGGCCTTGGTGACGTAGTTCAGGTTCAGGTCCTGCCATTCGACGAAGTTGGGCACGGCGCGGCCGACAAGCTGGTCCAGTGCCATGTTCTTTTCGTCGAGATATTGCGACAGGCCGGAGATCATTTCCTGCACGATCTTGAAGCCGTAGGTCATGGCGGCGGTGCAGACCTGCACGTTGCCCGCGCCCATCGCCAGGAATTCGGCCGCGTCGCGCCAAGTGGTAACGCCGCCGATGCCGGAAATCGGCAGGCCGCGGGTTTCGGGGTGGCGGGCGATTTCGCCCACCATGTTCAGCGCGATGGGTTTCACGGCGGGGCCGCAATAGCCGCCATGCGACCCCTTGCCGTCGATCATCGGGAAGGGCGAGAAGTGGTCGAGGTCCACGTTGGTGACGGATTTGATCGTGTTGATCAGCGACACCGCATCCGCCCCGCCGCGCTTGGCCGCCATGGCGGGCGGCAGGATGGAGGTGACGTTGGGCGTCAGCTTCACGATGCAGGGCATCTTGGAATACATCTTCACCCAGGCGGTGACCATTTCGATATATTCCGGCACCTGCCCGACGGCGGAGCCCATGCCGCGTTCGGCCATGCCGTGCGGGCAGCCGAAGTTCAGTTCGACACCGTCCGCACCCGTATCCTCGATCCGCATGAGGATGTCTTTCCACGATTCCTCGTCACAGGGCACCATGAGCGAGATGACGAGGGCGCGGTCGGGCCAGTCCTTCTTCACCCGGCGGATTTCGTCGAGGTTCACCTGAAGCGGGCGGTCGGTGATGAGTTCGATGTTGTTCAGGCCCAGAAGGCGGCGGTCGGCGCCCCCAGATCGCGCCGTAGCGGGGGCCGGAGACGTTGACGATCGGCGGGCCTTCGCTGCCCAGCGTCTTCCAGACGACGCCGCCCCAGCCCGCCTCGAAGGCGCGGCGGACGTTGTATTCCTTGTCGGTGGGCGGCGCGGAGGCCAGCCAGAACGGGTTGGGGGATTTGATCCCGATGAAGTTCGAGGTCAGGTCAGCCATTGTCAGCCTCCATGTTGGCGGAGGCGGTCGGGGTCGTGCCCGCCGCCTTCTTGCTATGCGAAAGGGAAAGGGCGGTCAGAAGCCCAGAAGGTTCCAGAACCAGCCGATGATGATGCCGCCCACTTCCCCGAATTTGGGAATGACATAGGCCCATGCCATCGCGGCGACGGTGTTGACCGCGAGGAAGAGCGGCAGGGACATCTTCATCATGCCCGCGAAGAGAAAGATCACGGGGCGCAGCGGGCCGAAGAAATGGCCGACGAAGACCGCGCCCATGCCCCATTTTCGAAAGGCCTCGGCGGCCTTTTCCACGAGATCGGGGTGATCCTTCAGGGGCCACATCGTCAGGATGCGCGCCCCGTAGCGCCAGCCCAGCCACCAGCTGAAGCTGGAGCCGACCATGGCGCCCAGTGCGGCACCTGCCCAGATGGGCAGGAAGGGCACCGCACCCGTCGCCACTGTCGCGCCCACGCCCACGAGGATGGCCGTGGAGGGGACGAGCAGCGACAGGAAGGCCGTCGTTTCCGCCGCCGCGAAGACGAGCGACAGCCAGAAGGACCATTCCTGATGCCGTTCCATGAAGGCGATGATCGCCTCGGCCGATAAATCCATGATTCCCCACCGTTTCCGGCAAGGGAGATGGGGCCTGCACGCGCCCCGGTAAAGGGGAGCGGGCAATAATCATGTGCGGGCCATCAGGGTGGCGTGGATATCCTCGGCCGCATCGCGGCCTTCGGCGACGGCGGTGACGGTCAGATCCTCGCCCCCTGCCGCGCAGTCGCCGCCCGCCCAGATGCCGGGAACGGAGGTGCGGCCCGCGCCGGTGACGGCGATCTTGCCGCCTTCCAGCGCCAGCCCTTCGGGCGTGCCGGACAGCGTCTGGCCGATGGCCTTGAACACCTGGTCGGCGCGGAGGCGGAAGGTTTCGCCGGTGGATTTCAGGCCGTCAGGTCCGTCGGTGGTATAGGCGAATTCCACCTCCATCGCGCTGCCCGCCTGATGGACGGCGACGGGTGCGGCGTTGCAGAGGATGCGGACGCCCGCGCTGGTGGCGTGTTCCTGTTCGTAACCGGAGGCGGACATCTTTTCCTGCCCGCGCCGGTAGGCGATGGTGACGTTCTGTGCGCCGAGGAGTTTCGACTGCACGGCGGCATCCACGGCCGTCATGCCGCCGCCGATCACCACCACGTCACGGCCCACGGGCAGGACGGATTTGTCCTTGGCCTGCCGCAGTTCGGCGATGAAATCGACGGCCGGGCGGACGCCCGGCAGGTCTTCGCCCTGGGCGCGGAGGGCGTTGACGCCCGCGAGGCCCATGCCGAGGAAGACGGCGTCATATTGCGATTGCAGGTCGGACAGGGCGATGTCGCGCCCCAGCGCAGTGCCGGTGCGGAGGGTGATGCCGCCGATCTGTAGCAGCCATTCCACTTCGGCCTGGGCGAAGTCGTCGGTGCTCTTGTACTGGGCGATGCCGTATTCGTTCAGCCCGCCGGGTTTGGGACGCGCATCGAAGAGGGTGACGTCATGGCCCTTCATCGCCAGACGGTGCGCCGCCGAAAGGCCTGCGGGGCCCGCGCCGACCACAGCCACCTTGCGGCCCGTGGGGGCGGCGCGGGTGAAGGGATGCACGCCCGCCCGCATCAGCGTGTCGGTGGCGAAACGCTGGAGGCGGCCGATTTCCACGGGTTTGCCTTCGGCAACTTCCCGCACGCAGACCTCTTCGCAGAGCGTTTCGGTGGGGCAGACGCGGGCGCACATGCCGCCGAGGATGTTCTGCGTCAGGATCGTCCGCGCTGCCGCCTCGGGCGTGCCGGTGGCGATCTGGCGGATGAAGAGGGGGATGTCGATGGAGGTGGGGCAGGCCGTCATGCAGGGCGCGTCATGGCAGAAATAGCAGCGGTCCGCCGCCACCCGCGCCTCGTGCGCGTCGAGGGGCGGTTCGTGGTCGCTGAAGTTGCCGGCATAGGCTTCGGCTGGCAGACGCCCCGGAACGACGCCGGGCGTGAGCGGGCTGTTGGACAAGGCAGTTTCTCCCTGTTTGCTTTATTCGTTGGAGCAAACGCTGCCACAGGGTCATATTTTTATCAAACGGTAAAATACGTCTCCGGTCCGATTTTTCCCGACACCGGCCCCAATCCGCTTTGGATGCCCGGAAATCGGGCAAACCGGCCTGCAACATCGCCGCTTTTCACCCTGCGCGTGCTGGCGTATAAGCACGCGAACCCCGGGCGGCGCCCCTCTCGCACCGCAGCCGGGCAGAACGAAGAAACCGGGCGCAAGGGCGCCAGCAGAGGACCGGCATGAGCAAGAACACTTCCGAAGCCGATGTCGCCTTCATCCAGGCGCTCGCGGAACTTCTGAACAAGAACGAGCTGACCGAACTGTCGGTGAAGCGCGAATACGGCGATGACGACAGCCTCGAGGTCCGCGTGATCAAGCAGGCGAATGTGGTGACTGTCGCCGCTGCGGCCCCTGCGCCGGTCTATCATCCCGCGCCTGCCGCTGCGGCCGCTGCGCCGGCTGCTGCGGCTGCTGCCCCTGCCGCGCCGGAAGACCCCGCGCAGCATCCCGGTGCCGTCACCTCGCCCATGGTGGGGACCTGCTACCTTGCCGCCGAACCCGGCGCCACGCCCTTCGTCACCGTGGGGGCCACCGTCACCGAAGGGCAGACCGTCCTCATCATCGAGGCGATGAAGACGATGAACCATATCCCCGCGCCCAAGGCCGGGACGGTGAAGCGCATCCTGGTCGAAGACGGCACGCCGGTCGAATATGGCGCGCCGCTGATGATCATCGAATAAGGGCAGACGCATGTTCGAGAAGATCCTGATCGCCAACCGGGGCGAGATCGCGCTGCGCGTGATCCGTGCGGCCCGTGAAATGGGGATCAAGTCGGTCGCCGTGCATTCCACCGCCGATGCCGATGCAATGCATGTCCGCATGGCCGATGAAAGCGTCTGCATCGGTCCGGCCTCGTCCTCCCAGAGCTATCTGAACAAGGCTGCCATCATCTCGGCCTGCGAGATCGACGGGGGCGCAGGCGGTGCATCCCGGCTATGGCTTCCTGTCGGAGAATGCCGCCTTCTCGCAGGCGCTCGAGGATCACGGCATCACCTTCATCGGGCCCTCGGCGGAACATATCCGCATCATGGGCGACAAGATCACCGCCAAGGAAACGGCGAAGGAACTGGGGATTCCCGTGGTTCCGGGGTCGGATGGCGGCGTGCCGGATTACGAGACGGCGCAGACCGTCGCGGAACAGATCGGCTATCCCGTCATCATCAAGGCCACCGCCGGCGGCGGCGGTCGGGGCATGAAGGTGGCGAAGAACGCCGAGGAGCTGGAAATCGCCTTCCGCACCGCGCGGAGCGAGGCGAAGGCCGCCTTCGGCAATGACGAGGTCTATATCGAGAAATACCTGCAGAAGCCCCGCCATATCGAGATCCAGGTCTTTGGCGACGGCAAGGGCAAGGCGGTGCATCTGGGCGAGCGCGACTGTTCGCTGCAGCGGCGGCACCAGAAGGTGTTCGAAGAGGCGCCGGGTCCGGCGATCACGCCCAAGATGCGGTCGGAGATCGGGGAAATCTGCGCCAATGCCGTGGCCAAGATCAACTATATCGGCGCGGGCACCATCGAGTTCCTCTACGAGGACGGGAAGTTCTATTTCATCGAGATGAACACCCGCCTGCAGGTGGAGCATCCGGTGACGGAAGCCATCTTCGGCGTGGACCTCGTGCGCGAGCAGATCCGCGTGGCGGCGGGGCTGCCGATGTCCTTCAGCCAGCAGGACCTTGAAATCAACGGTCACGCGATCGAGGTGCGGATCAACGCCGAGAAGCTGCCGAATTTCGCGCCGTGCCCCGGCAAGGTGCGGGTCTTCCATGCGCCCGGCGGGCTTGGCGTGCGGATGGATTCGGCGCTGTATGGCGGGTATTCCATCCCGCCCTATTACGACAGCCTGATCGGCAAGCTGATTGTCCACGGCCGCGACCGGCCCGAGGCGCTGGCGCGGCTGAAGCGCGCGCTGGGGGAGCTGATCATCGACGGGATCGATACCTCGGTTCCGCTGTTCCACATGCTGCTGGCCGAGCCGGACATCCAGAACGGGGATTACAACATCCACTGGCTGGAAAAATGGCTGGCCGCGCAGTTCGCGGAGTGATCTGACGGGGCGTCCCTGCGGGGCGCCCCAAATTCCTTCGAAGGAATTTGCAAAATTCTTCGAAGAATTTTGCTGCGGCGCCTTGATGAACCAACAGGCCATCACCCCGGAAATCCTGCTTCGCGCCTATGCTGCGGGGATCTTCCCGATGGCCGAGGGACGCGACGACCCCGCGATCCACTGGGTCGATCCGCGCAGGCGGGGGATCATTCCGCTGGACGGGTTCCATATCTCGCGCAGCCTGCGCCGGACGATCCTGCGGTCGGGGTGGCGGGTGACGGCCGATACGGCCTTTGCCGCGACGGTGGAGGGCTGTGCGGAGCGGGAGGAGACCTGGATCAACGACACGATCTTTGCGCTTTATGTGGCTTTGCACCGTGCGGGACATGCCCATTCCGTCGAGGTATGGGAGGGTGGTCTGCTGGTCGGCGGGGTTTATGGCGTGACGCTGGGGACGGCGTTCTTCGGGGAAAGCATGTTCTCGCGCCGGACGGATGCGTCGAAGGTCGCGCTGGCCTGGGCGGTGCACCGGTTGCGGGCGGGGGGATTCACGCTGTTCGACACGCAGTTCCTGACACCGCATCTGCGCAGTCTGGGCGGGGTGGAGATCGCGCGGCACGAGTATCACCGCCGTCTGGCGGCGGCCTTGCAGGGCAGGGCGGATTTCGCGCCTGCGGGCTATTCGCCTTCGCCGTCCGAGGTGGCGGGGTCCGCCTGCGGGGCGGGTTCCGGTGTCACGCAGCGCAGCACCCAGACATCGTAGCGCGGGTGGTCCAGCGCCGAGAGGGCGGGGGAGGAGGCCACCATCCAGCCTTCGAAGACGGGGTCCGGCACGCTGGCATCGCGGATGGTCAGATGCGCCTCTGCATCCGAGGTGGGGTTGTCGGCGGGGTAGCGGCAGGCGTCCAGACGGATCGACAGTCGGCCCGACTCGGCCTCTTGTCCGCGCATGAGTTCGATGTCGGCCGTTTCGCCCGTCAGCTTGTCCAGCCAGCGCAGGATGCCCGCATCGGCATCGGCGAAGGTCTGGGCCGAGGCGGGGGCCGCCGCCAGAAGGGCCAGCAGGACGGCCGCGCGGATCATTCCAGCGCCCCGCCTTCGGGGGCTGCCGTGTCGTCGCCGCTGCCGCCGCCCGCGAATTTCATCATCAGCGAGATCACGGATACGGCGCCCTGCGTATCCTCGATCTCGGCCCCCGGGGCGAGGTTGTCGAGCGATCCGCCGGGCACGAGTTCGACGAAATTGCCGCCCAGCAGCCCTTCGGAGGAGATGAGCGCGGCGGAATCGTCGGGAAGCTGCACGCTGTCCTGCACCGACAGGACGGCATCGGCGAAGAAGGTCTGCGGGTTCAGCGACAGGGCGGTGACGGTGCCGACCTTGACCCCTGCAAGCCGCACATCGGTGCCGACGCGGACACCTTCGACCGAGCGGAAGGAGGCGGTCAGGTCATAGCTTCCGGCCGCACGCAGGGAGTTGCCGGTTTCCTGCCCGACATAGACGAGAAAACCCAGTGCCGCCGCCAGAACTGCCGCCCCGGCAAGGACTTCTGCGCGATTCTCGGCCATCACTCGGGCTGCCATGCCTCGTAGTCCCGCCGCACGGCGGGTTCGGGGCGGCGGATCGATCCGGGCGGCGCATAGGCCGAGGCCGTGCCCGTCAGGTTTTCCTGATGCGGCTTTTCCCAGGCCTTCTTTTTCAGCGGGGCCTTGGTGGGCGGCAGGTCCCAGGTATGGTGCAGCCAGCCGTGCCATTCGGGGCTGATGCGGCTTGCCTCGGATTCGCCGTTGTAGATGACCCAGCGGCGCTTGCCGTCGCGGGTTTCGTAATAGGTGTTCCCCTGATCGTCCTGCCCGACCTTCACGCCCTTGCGCGACGTGTAGAGCTGCGTGCCGAGCGTCTGGCCGTTCCACCATGTGACGAGCCGTTTGAGGAAATCCATCACACCCTCCGGTAAGCTTTGCCCCCATATGGCCGAAGCCTGCGAAAAGGTCCAGCGTCATGCCATCGCAGCAGCGGGAATGTGACTGGGGTGCAGGGGGGCGGGGCGTGGGGGATGGTGGCACGATCGGATTTGAATGTATGCGGACGACACGCCGTGTCGCTTGCGGGTTTGACCCTTTGGCACCAAGCGCCCCAGTCTGGGGCGGAAGCGAGCGGAGCCTGCAGATGACCAACACGTCCCAATCCCTGTTCGAGCGCGGCATGAAGGTGCTGGTGGAGGGGGTGTCGTCGGCATCCCGTGGCCCCGCCACCTTTGGCGGGGCGCCGCGCTACATGAGCCACGGGCAGGGGGCGCGGCTTTATGATGTGGACGGGCGGGAATACGTGGACTGGATGATGGCTTTCGGGGCGCTGCCCCTTGGCCATGCGCACCCCAAGGTGGTGGAGGTGGTGACGCGCGAGGTGGCGCGGGGGACGCATTTCGCGACCGCGCTGGAGGTGGAGGTGGAGGTGGCCGAGATGCTGGTCGCCCTTCTGCCGCATGTGGACAAGGTGCGCTTTGCCAATACCGGGACGGAGGCCGCGATGGGGGCGTTCCGGCTGGCCCGGGGCCATACGGGGCGGCGCAAGATCATCAAGTTCGAGGGGCATTATCACGGCTGGTGGGATGCGGTGCTGGTCAACACCAACCCGCTGCCGCCGACGATGTTCGGCCATCCCAACGATCCGGTGCGGATACCGGACAGTTCGGGCATACCGGAGGAGGCGTGGAAGGATACCATCGTCGTCCGCTGGAACGATTTCGGCGCGATCGAGCGGGCGATGCGGCTGCACGGGGGGGAAGCGGCCTGTGTGGTGACGGAAGGGGTCATGTCCAACATGGGGGTGATCCCGCCGAAGCCCGGATATCTGAAGCATATCCAGGACTTGTGCCGCAAACATGGGGCGCTGTTCTATCTGGACGAGACGGTGACGGGCTTCCGTCTGGCGGCGGGGGGCTGTGCCGAGCTTTACGGGCTGGAGCCGGATATCGTGACCTATGGCAAGGCGCTTGGGGCGGGTTGCCGATGGCCATGATCGGCGGGCGGGCGGAGGTCAGTGGCGGGGGCTGGAATGGGGCAAGGTGCTGCATTTCGGGACGCATAATGCCGGT
>AYNO01000093.1 GCA_000500915.1 Rhodobacter sp. CACIA14H1 | reverse complement strand
CAGGCCGGATCGTTGACCAGCACCGGCACTTTCGGATCGATGGCCAGATCGACGGGCGTCCCGAAGGCGGCCGTGGTGCTCCGGGCGGCATCCGCCAGAAGGGCATGGACGGCCGCCCGCGCCGCCTCGGAATGACAGCGCAGCGATCCCGCAATCCCAACCCGGTCGGGCAGCACATTCGCCGCCTGCCCGCCCGCGATCTGCCCGAAGGACAGGACCGCGCTATCCCGGCCATCCGTCCGCCGCGTCAGCAACTGCTGGCAAAGGCCCAGGAAATGCGCCGCCGCAAGGATGGCATCCTGCCCCGTCTGCGGGGCCGCCCCATGCGTCCCCTGCGCCCGAACCGTCACCCGGATCTCGTCCGACGAGGCCAGCGCCGCCCCCTCCACCACACCGACCGATCCCGCCGGAAGACCGGGAATGTTGTGCAGCGCATAGATGGCCGACATCGGCACCCGCTCCAGCAACCCGTCCGCCAGCATCGCGGCCGCGCCGCCCAGCAATTCCTCGGCCGGCTGGAAGATGAACGCCACGTTGCAGCCAAGGTCGCCCCGCCGCGACAGCGCCGCCGCCGCCGTCAGCAGCGTGGCCATATGCCCGTCATGGCCGCAGCCGTGATAGCGCGGCCCGTCAGCCGTCTGCACCGTCCCGTCCACCGGCCCCTGCATCGGCAGCGCATCCAGTTCCGCCCGCATCCCGATGAAACGCGCCCCGGCCGGGGCGCGACGGCCCCGCAGAAGGCCGACCACACCCGTCCCGCCGATCCCGGCAATCACCTCGAGCCCCAGCCCGCGCAACTCCTCCGCCACGAAGGCCGCCGTGCGCGTCTCCTCGAAACCCGTCTCGGGCATCGAATGCAGGCGCCCGAACCAACGAAGGCTCTCGTCGCGCAGGGTCAGGGTCAGGTCGGGCGTGGACAGGGACATTTAGTTGCATCGCAAGATAGTATCGCTTCGCAACAACTCAGCCACCGCCGGATTCGAAACAAGGTATCGGGCGATACCCTGACCGAAGATCGCCCCGCTCAGTCCCCGCTCTGGCCCCGCTCAGACCCCCTTGGCAAGCGGGGGCGGGACGAAACCCTCCAACGCCGCGCGGTATTCCTCGGACCTGACCCAGCGCCCCAGCCGTTCGATCTGGTCGAACAGCCGCGCCCGCTCCGCCTCGGGGAACGGGTCCAGCAGCAGCCCCTCCAGCGTATCGGACATGACCCGCCCCTGCCGGCGCAGCGCCTGCCCCTTCGGCGTGGTGGACAGGTGGTACTTGCGGGCATCCGTCCCCGACGAGGCGCGGGACAGCAAGCCGTCCCCGATCAGCTTCTGCAGGATGCGCGAGGTCAGACTGCGTTCCAGACCGCTCTTCTCCCAGATTTCCACGAAGGTGATGCCCGGATTGTCATCGACGATTCGCAACACGCGGATCTCGCGGATGGAATAGCCCAGCTCGCGCAGGAAGATGGCGTCATTCCCCGCAATGGCCTCGTCCGCTATGATTTCCAACAGATATGTCAATCGCTTGCTCGGAAAGCTGCTATCCGGCATCGCCCACCTCCTCGGCCAATCCTTCGCTGCCGGACCACCTTGCGCGGATTGGTATCCCTGTGCAATAGTTGCTACGTGAGATTATATCACCGCGCAACATGGACAACCCGATGCCCGCGACCACCGCCCCATCCCTGTTCCGGAACGTGACGGCCCTGCCGCCGTCGCAGCCGGACCGGTGCGCTGGCATCTCCTCCGGGTATCGCACCAGACCACTTCGGTATTGGACCGGCGGACCGGCACGGTGCCATCTTCGGGTCATCGAAGGACCCGAACCGAAGGCCAGAGCCGTGACCAAGATCGACCGCATAGACGCCATCATCATCGACGTGCCCACGGTGCGCGGACATGTCCTGTCCATGACCACGATGCTGACGCAATCCGTCGTTCTGGTGCGCATCCGCTTCTCCGACGGGTCCGAAGGCCTTGGCGAAGGCGCCTCCATCGGCGGGCTGTCCTACGGGCCGGAAAGCGTGGAAAGCGTCAAACTGGCCATCGACACCTACATCTCGCCCGCGCTGGTGGGCATGGATGCCGACGCCATCGCCGCCGCCAGCGCCCATATGGAAAAGGCCGTGAAGGGCAACCCCATCGCCCGCGCCGCCGTGGAATGCGCGCTCTGGGATGGCCTCGGCCGCCGCGCGGGCCTGTCGGTCGCGCAACTCTTCGGCGGGCGCGTCCATGACCGCCTGCCCGTGGCATGGACACTGGCCAGCGGCAACAGCCAGACCGACATCGAAGAAGCCCTGCGGATGCTGGACACCCGCCGCCACCGCGACTTCAAGCTCAAGATCGGCAAGCGCCCGGTCAAGCAGGACATCGCCCATGTCGCGGCCATCGCCGCCGCCGTGGGCGACCGGGGCACGATCCGGGTGGACGTCAACCAGGCCTGGAGCCTGACCGAAGCCCGCTACGGCGCCCGCGGCTTGCAGGAAATCGGCTGCACCCTGATCGAACAGCCCGTCGCCCGCGACAAGCTGGCCGCGCTGAAGGCCCTCACCGACGGCTACGAAATCGCCATCATGGCCGACGAGGTGCTGCAAGGCCCCGCTGACGCGATGCGCGTCGCCGCCAACCGCTCGGCCGATGTCTTCGCGGTCAAGGTCTGCCAGTCGGGCGGCCTGAAACCCGCCTCGGACGTGATCGCCATCGCGCGGGCGGCAGGGATCGACCTCTACGGCGGCACCATGCTGGAAAGCGGCCTCGGCACCGCCGCCGCCATCCAGCTTTTCGCCACCGTGCCGGACTGGCACTTCGGGACCGAAATGTTCGGCCCCCTGCTGCTCAAGGACGAAATTCTGGCCGAACCGCTGGAATACAGGGATTTCTCGGTGACCGTCCCGCAGGGGCCGGGCATCGGGGTGACGCTCGACGATGACAAGGTGAACTTCTACCGCCGCGACCGCTCGGTCACGGCCAAGGTCAGCGCGGGCGCGTGAATACCCCCATCGGGGGGAGGAGATGACCCGGAAAGCACCGCTTTCCGGGATCAGGGAAGCTTTGCCCCGCACAGGGGCACCATGGAGGGAGAGAGCCATGTTTACCGAAGCAGGTCTCGACGAGATCAGCCGCCGCCTTGACGGCATCGTGCAGGACAAGCCGGAAGAAGGGATCTTCCGCGCCCGCCGCGACATGTTCACCGACCCGGAGCTCTTCGAGCTTGAAATGAAGCACATCTGGGAAGGCAACTGGATCTACCTTGCCCATGAATCCCAGATCCCCAACGTCAACGACACCTTCACCACCCATATCGGCCGCCAGCCGATCATGATCACCCGCGACAAGACCGGCACGCTGCACGCGCTCATCAACGCCTGCTCGCATCGCGGCGCGATGCTCTGCCGGCACAAGCGGCAGAACAAGGCCACCTTCACCTGCCCCTTCCACGGCTGGACCTTCAACAACACCGGCAAACTGCTCAAGGTGAAGGACCCCGAAGGCGCGGGCTACCCCGAACAGTTCAACAAGAACGGCAGCCACGACCTGAAGCGCGTGGCACGGTTCGAATCCTATCGCGGCTTCCTCTTCGGCTCGCTCAACCCCGATGTCATGCCGCTCTCCGACTATCTGGGCGAGGCCAAGGTGATGATCGACATGGTCGCCGACCAGTCCGACGAAGGGCTGGAAGTGCTGCGCGGCTCCTCCACCTACACCTACCAGGGCAACTGGAAGCTTCAGGCCGAAAACGGCGCGGACGGCTACCACGTCTCGGCCGTGCACTGGAACTACGTCGCCACCACCAGCCACCGCGCCGACGAAGGCAAGGACGAGGTGAAGTCGGTCGATGCCTCCAAGTGGAACAAGCAGAAGGGCGGCTTCTACAGCTTCGACAACGGCCACCTCGTCCTCTGGACGAAATGGGCCGACCCGTCGAACCGCCCCCTCGCCCCCCGCCGCGACGAGCTGGTGGCCAAGTATGGCGAGGCGAAGGCCGACTGGATGATCGGCTACCTGCGCAACCTCTGCCTCTACCCCAACCTCTTCCTGATGGACCAGTTCTCCAGCCAGCTCCGCGTCTTCCGCCCCATCAGCGTGGACAAGACCGAAGTCACCATCTACTGCATCGCGCCCAAGGGCGAGAGCCAGGAAGCCCGCACCCGCCGCATCCGCCAGTACGAGGATTTCTTCAACGCCTCCGGCATGGCGACGCCGGACGATCTGGAAGAATTCCGCGCCACGCAGATGGGCTACGCCGCCGCGCCGACCGCCCAGTGGAACGACCTGACCCGTGGCGCCACCCAGTGGATCACCGGCGCGGACGAGGAAGCGGAACGCATCGGCATGAAGCCCATCCTCTCCGGCGCCCGGACCGAGGATGAGGGCCTCTTCGTCATCCAGCACACCCAATGGACCGAACGCATGGCCGCCGCCGTGGCCGCCGAGCGTGCCACCGCCACCAAGATCGCAGCGGAGTGACCCCGATGAACGCCGTGACCGAAACCACCCTGTCCTACGAAGCCCTCTGCGCCTTCCTCTACGCCGAGGCGCGGGCGCTCGACGACCGCCGCTTCGACGACTGGATCCAGTTCTACCACCCCGACTGCCCCTTCTGGATGCCGGCATGGGATGACTACGACACCCTGACCGAAGACCCGGCCAACGAGATGTCGCTGATCTACTACCCCAACCGCGGCGGGATCGAGGATCGGGTCTTCCGCATCAAGACCGACCGCTCGTCCGCCACCTCGCTGCCGGAACCGCGCACGGGACACAACATCACCAATGTGGAAATCCTGTCGCGCGAAGGGTCCAAGACCCACCTCCGCTTCAACTGGATGACCCACAACTACCGCTACGGGGTGACGGATACCTACTGGGGGACCTCCTTCTACACGGTGGATGTCGCCTCCGGCGCACCGCTCATCACCTCGAAGAAGGTGATCCTGAAGAACGACCGCATCCATCACGTGATCGACGTCTATCACATCTGACCCAAACGCCATGCCAGACGGCAACCGCCGCGCCGCCCCGCAAGGGTGCGCGGCGGATCGGAGGAGCCATGACCTACAAGATCGCCCTGAACTTCGAAGACGGCGTCACCCGCATCATCGACTGCGACGCGGATGAAAAGGTGTCCGACGCCGCCTTCCGGCAGAAGATCAACGTCCCCATGGATTGCCGCGACGGCGTCTGCGGCACCTGCAAATGCAAGGCCGAACGGGGCGACTACGAACTCGGCTTCTACCTCGAAGACGCGATGACCGAAGAAGAGGCCGCACAGGGCATGGTCCTGACCTGCCAGATGATGCCGAAATCCGACTGCGTCATCGCCATCCCCGCCTCCTCCGTCGCCTGCAAGACCGGCGCACAGACCGTGCAGGCCACCGTCGCGGGGGTCGAGGCGCTGTCGGAAACCTCCTTCCGCCTGCGCGTCACCCTGCCCGCCGCGATGCCCTTCCTGCCCGGCCAATATGTCAACGTGCAGGTCCCCGGCACCACCGCCACCCGCGCCTATTCCTTCAGCAGCCACCCGCAGGCGACGGAAGCCTCCTTCCTCATCCGCAACATCCCCGGCGGGCTGATGTCGGGCTACCTGTCCCGCGCCAGGGCGGGCGACGCGATGGAGCTGACGGGTCCGATGGGCGCCTTCTACCTGCGCCCCGTCACCCGCCCGCAGGTCTTCCTCGCAGGCGGCACCGGCCTTGCGCCCTTCCTGTCCATGCTGGAACAGATTGCCACCACCGGCACCGACCAGCCGATCCGCCTGTTCTACGCCGTCACCCGCGACGCCGACCTCGTGGAACTGGACCGCCTGAACAGCCTTGCGGCGCTGATCCCCTCGCTGGACATCGCCACCATCGTCGCCGCCCCCGAAACCGGCCACGCCCGCCGCGGCTATGTCACCGACCACCTGACCGCAGCCGACCTCTGGAACGGCGCGGCGGATGTCTATCTCTGCGGCCCGCCCCCGATGGTCGAGGCGGTGCGTGCCCACATGGCCGCACTGGGCGTCACCCCCGCTGCCTTCCTGTTCGAGAAGTTCAATCCGTCCGAGGCAAAGGCAGCAGCATGATGCGGTTCAAGGGCAGGGTCTTCGCCATCACCGGCGCCGCGCAGGGCATCGGCCGCCGCGTGGCCGAACGCGCCGCACTGGAAGGCGCCTCGGTCGCCGTCATCGACCGCTCCCCCCTCGGGGCCGAGGTCGCAGCCGCCATCACGGCCGCAGGTGGGCAGGCCGTCTATCTTCCCGCCGATCTGGAAACCCATGCCGGCGCCACCGCCGCCATGGCCGGCGTGATCGACGCCTTCGGGCGCATCGACGTCTCCGTCCACAATGTCGGCGGCACCATCTGGGCCAAACCCTTCGAACATTACGAGGCCGACCAGATCGACGCCGAAGTGCGCCGCTCGCTCTTCCCCACGCTCTATTCCTGCCACGCCGTGCTGCCGCACATGCTGGCCGCCGGCAAGGGCGTGATCGTCAACGTATCCTCCATCGCCACCCGCAGCCTGAACCGCGTGCCCTATGCGGCGGCCAAGGGCGGCGTGAACGCAATCACGGCAAGCCTTGCCTGGGAAGTGGCCGAACGCGGCATCCGCGTCGTCGCCACCGCCCCCGGCGGGACCGAAGCCCCGCCCCGCGCGGTGCCGCGCAACCCCAACGAACAGACCGCGCAGGAAAAGCTCTGGTACCAGCAGATCGTCGATCAGACGATCGGGTCCAGCCTCCTGCGCCGCTACGGAACCTTGGATGAACAGGCGGGGGTGATCCTCTTCCTGGCATCCGACGATGCCTCCTACCTGACCGGGGTCACGATCCCGGTCGGCGGGGGCGATCTGGGCTGACAGGCCCGCCACATCACGGCGTCAGGGAGAGAGGCGCCGAAACAAGGGAGAGAGACAGATGAAGACGAACATGCGGGCGGCCCTTGCCGGGCTCGCCACCGGCACCGCCATGCTTGCTGGCATGATGTCACAGGCCCATGCCGAAGACATCAAGGTGGGAATGCTCCTGCCCTATTCCGGCGTCTATGCCGCGCTGGGTCAGGACATCGACGATGCCTTCGCGCTCGGCCTCGAAACCTTCGGCGCCGATGCGGGCGCGACCTTCGACATCATCCGCGAGGATGACGAGGTGAAGCCCCCGGTCGGTCTGGCCAAGACCAAGAAGCTGATCCTGCAGGACGAAGTCGATGTCATGGTGGGCATCGTGTCCTCCGGAGTCCTCGGCGCGATCCGCGACACGGTCGATGGCGCGGGCGTGCCGCTCATCGTCGCCAATGCGGGCAATGACGAAGCCACGGGCGAGGCTTGCAGCCCCTACATCACCCGCGTCTCCTTCTCGAACCATCAGGTCAATACGCCGATGGGGCAATGGATGGTCGGTCAGGGCGTGAAAAAGGTGTTCACCATCGCCCCCGACTATGCCGCCGGTCGCCAGATGATCGACGCCTTCACCGCCGCCTTCACCGCCGCGGGCGGCGAGGTGGTGGGTCAGGAATGGCCCGCCTTCCAGAAGACGCAGGATTTCGGCCCCTTCCTTGCGAATGCCAAGGCCAGCGGCGCGGATGCGGTCTATGTCTTCTTCGCGGGCGGCGAGGCGATTTCCTTCGTCAAGCAATATGACAGCTTCGGCCTGAAGGCCGACATGCCGCTCTACGGGTCGGGCTTCCTGACCTCGTCGCTTTACGTCAATGCCGAAGGTCCGGCAGCCGAAGGCGTGATCACCGCGCTGCATTACGTCCCGACGCTGGACAACCCCGAAAACGCGGCCTTCGTCGCGGCCTTCAAGGAAAAGACCGGGCGCATCCCGTCGGAATACGCGGTGCATGGCTATGACGCCGCCCGCGCACTGGTCGAAGCCGTGAAGTCCGGCGCGACCGACCGTGACACGCTGGCCGCAGCCCTGCCGAAAGTGGCCTTCACCGGCCCGCGCGGCGACCTGCGGATCGACCCCGCGACGAACAACATCGTCCAGCCGATCCATGTCTATGAAACCGTGGCGGGGCCCGACGGCCTGACGCAGAAGGTTCTGGCCACCCTGCCCGCCGTCGCCGATCCGGTGAACGGCTGCCAGATGCCCAGCGTCAACTGACATCCAGAAAAGGGGGGGCCGCTGCCCCCCCGTCCTTGCCCGGAGGCTTCTCCCATGACCACAGACCTCGGATTCTGGGTGCTGCAGACGCTGAACGCGCTGCAACTGTCCATGCTCCTCTTCCTTCTCTCTGTCGGCCTGACGGTGATCTTCGGGCTGATGCATTTCGTGAACCTCGCCCATGGCTCGCTCTATGCCTTCGGCGCCTATGTCGCGGCCACGCTGTCGGGCACGCTGGGTTACTGGGGCGGCTTCCTGCTGGCGCCGCTGGCCGTGGCGGTGCTGGGCGCGGGGCTCTACTTCTCGCTCATCCAGTCGCAGCGCCGCGCCGGACCCATGGCGCAGGTGCTGGTGACCTTCGGCCTGATCTTCGTCGCCGTCGATGCCACCCGCCTCGTCTGGGGCGACCTGCCCATCGGCATCGCCATCCCGTCCTTCCTCGACGGCCAGATCGCCCTGCTGGGCGTGGAATACCCCATTTACCGCCTCTTCATCATCGCCCTCGGCCTTGCCATCCTCGCCCTCCTGACGCTGGTCCTGACCCGCACGCAGGTCGGCGCGATGATCCGGGCCGGCGTGGACAATGACCGGATGGCCGCCTGCCTCGGCATCAACGTGGAACGGATGTTCTTCCTCGTCTTCGTCGTCGGCTGCGCGCTGGCGGGGCTGGCGGGGGCCGTCGCCGCGCCCGTCCTGTCGGTGACCCCCGACATGGGCCTCCAGATCCTCATCCCCACGCTGATCGTCATCGTGATCGGCGGCCTGGGCAGCCTGCGGGGCGCGGTGGCGGGCTCGCTCATCTTCGGCTTCGTGCAGACCTTCGGCGCGGTGCTCCTGCCCACGCTCAGCTCCGTCCTCATCTACGCGCTTCTCGCCGCCGTGCTCGTCACCCGGCCCGAAGGCCTCCTGCCCGCGAAAGGCTGATCCGATGTTCACGCACACACCGCTCCGCCTTGCCACGCTGGCGCTCCTTGCCGCCGCCGCGCTGACCTATGCCGCCGTCGCAGGCTTCTTCGGGCTGGAGATCCTCGCCGAAATCGCCATCCTCGCCATCCTCGTGATCGCGCTGGACCTCGTCGCGGGCTTCGGCGGCATGGTCTCGCTCTGCCACGGCGCCCTGCTCGGCGTGGGGGCCTATGCCTTCACCGTCGCCGCCAATGATGCGGGCCTCACCGCCCTGCCCGCCATGATCCTTGCCATCGCACTCTCCACGGCGCTCGCCTTCGTCATCGGCGCGGTCTGCGCCCGCAGCACGGGGATCTACTTCATCATGGCGACGCTCGCCTTCGGCCAGATGGCCTACAGCTTCGTCTTCCAGTCCCCGCTCTACGGCGGCGATGACGGCCTGTCCGGCGCCCCGCGCCCCGACCTGTCGGCCCTCGGCATCGACCTGACCGACAGCCGCGCCTTCGCCCTCTACGCCCTGCTCCTCGTGGCACTCGCCTATGCCGTGGCCGCAGCCACCCTCCGCTCCGGCCTCGGTCGCAGCCTCGTGGGCCTGCACCACAACGAAAAGCGCCTCCGCGCCCTCGGCCTGACCGTCTGGCGGGCCAAGGCCACCGCCTTCGCCATCTCCGGCGCCCTCGCGGGCCTCGCCGGCTGCCTCGCCGCCCAGCACACGCAATATGTCTCCCCCGGCCTCCTGTCCTGGACGGTCTCGGGCGAGGCGCTGGTGGTGGTCATCCTCGGCGGACTCGGCACGCTGGTAGGCCCCATCCTCGGCGCGGTCCTCTTCGTGATCCTCAAACACGAAATCTCCGCCCTGACCCCCTACTGGCACGCCATCGTCGGCCTGATCCTGATCGCCGTGGTCATGAGCCGCGCGAACGGCGTCTTCGGCTTCCTCGAAACCCGCCTCGCCGCCCGCAAACCCCAACCGCAGGTCAAGGAGGCCAAGGCCGATGCTTGAAACCCGCTCCCTCTCCAAATCCTTCGGCCCGATACAGGTGACGCGCAATGTCAGCCTGAAACTGGAAAAGGGCGAACGCCGCGTGATCCTGGGCCCCAACGGGGCAGGCAAGACGACCCTCTTCAACCAGCTGGTGGGCGAACTCCGCCCGGACAGCGGCACGATCCACCTCGACGGCGCGGACGTCACCGCCCTCCGCGTGGCCGATCGCGCCCGCCGCGGCCTCAGCCGCAGCTACCAGAAGAACACCCTCTTCGACGGGCTGACCATCGCCGAAAACCTCGGCCTCGCCGCTGCCGTGGCGCTGGGCAAGGGTCAGGGCCTGTGGTCCGACCCCCTGCAATCCGCCGAAGTGCGCGAAACCGTCCGCGACGTCGCGGCACAGGTGGACCTCGCCCCCCATCTCGACGCCCGCGTCGATGCCGTCAGCTACGGCATCCGCCGCCAGCTGGAGGTGGGCATCGCACTCGCCACCCGCCCCAAGGTCATCCTGATGGACGAACCCACCAGCGGCGTCGGCCCCGAAATGTCCAAGGGCTTCCACCGCCTGCTCAAGGCCCTGCCGCGCGACCTGACCATCCTCATCATCGAACATGACATGGACCTCGCCTTCGACGTGGCCGACACCATCACCGTCCTGAACTACGGCGAAGTCGTCTTCGACGGCCTGCCCGAAGCCGCCCGCGGCAGCAGCCTGCTCAAGGACATCTATCTGGGAGCGTGGGAAGATGCTTGACCTGACCGACCTTTCCTCCGGCTATGGCGAAACGCAGGTGCTGCACGGCCTGACGCTCCGCGCCGAACCGGGGCGCGTGCTGGCCATCCTCGGGCGCAACGGCGCGGGCAAGTCCACCACGCTGAAAACCATCATGGGCCTCCTGCCCGCCCGCGCAGGCCATGTCACCTTCGACGGCGAACGCATCAGCGGCCTCGCCCCCTTCGATATCGCGCGGCGCGGCATCGCCTATGTGCCCGAAACCCGCGACATCTTCCGGTCCCTCAGCGTGCGCGAAAACCTCGACCTCGCCGCCCGCCGCTTCCCCTGCCCGCAGGGCGGCTGGACCGTGACCCGCGTGATCGACCTATTCCCGCGCCTTGGCGAACGGCTCGACAATGGCGGCGACCAGCTTTCGGGCGGCGAGGCGCAGATGCTCGCCATCGCCCGCGGCCTGCTGATGAACCCGCGCCTCCTGATCCTCGACGAACCGACCGAAGGGCTGGCCCCCATCATCGTCAAGCTGATCCATGACAAGCTGGCCGAACTCAAACGCGACGGCCTGCCCATGATCCTGGTGGAACAGAATTTCGGCTTCGCCACCTCGCTTGCCGATGACGTGGTGATCGTGTCGAAAGGCAGCATCGTCTGGCAAGGCACAGCCGCCGCCATCCGCGCCGATACCGAGGCACAGCACCGCTGGCTGGGGGTCTGACCGCCCGCCGAAACTTCCCCCGTCAGAACGTCTTGCGCGCAACCTTCTGGGCAATCGCCACGAAGTTGCGCACATGCACGCCCTGTTCGTCCAGCCGGTGGTTGACCGACACCCCGGTCTTGGCCAGCGGATTGACGATCTCGTGGAACCGCACCCCCGTCCGCTGGACCGAGCCGACGGATTGCGGCACCACCGCCACCCCCTCGCCCACCGACACCAGCGCGATGGCGGTCTGGAAATCCATCGTGAACATCCGCCGCTTCAACTCGATCCCCAGCCCCGCACAGGATTCCAGCACGAAATCCGCAAAGGACGGGCGCGGGAATTCCGGATAAAGCACGAACACTTCCCCCGCCAACTGCCGCAGATCCACCGGCCCCTTCGGCAGGTCCAGCGTATCGGGCACCGCCAGAACCAGAGGCTCATCCCCCAGCTTGCGCGTCGTGATCTCGGCATCGTCCAGCGCGGGCGGGCAAAGGCGATGTCGATCTCGCGCCGGATCAGGCTGCGGTGCAACTGCGCGTTGTTCATCGGGATCAGCGACAGGTTCACTTCGGGATAGGCCGCGCGAAAGCTTTTCAGGATGGTCGGCAGGATGCCATAGGTAGCCGATCCCACGAACCCCACGCGCAGCCGCCCCTCGGCCCCCTGCCCGATCCGCCGCACCTCCAGCTTGATGTCGTTGAACTCGGCCAGCATGGCCGTCCCCCGCGCATAAAGCCGCTCCCCCGCCTGCGTCAGGGTGATGGCGTTCCGGCCCCGGTTGAACAGCAAGGCCCCCAGATCATCCTCGATCTGCTTGATCTGGCGGCTCAGCGGCGGCTGCGCCATGCCCAGCCGTTCGGCGGCGCGTCCGAAATGCAGCTCCTCGGCCAGCGCGATGAAATACTCCAGCTGCTTGATGTTCACGGCCGCCCTCCCCTGACGACATTAGCTAACCCGCAAATCCCCGCATCCCAAAACGGAAAAAGCCGCATCCCGTTCGCAGGGATGCGGCAAGGTCCGACAGGGAGGTAAGTCTTACTCGGCCGCCAGCGCCGCGCTTGCCGCCTCGGCCTTCAGCGTGAAGTCGAAGCGCAGGTACAGGTCGGTGCCATGCTCCGGCTTGCCCTTCTCGAAGTTGCCCACAAGGCTGTCCTTCACGGCAAAGACCGAGTCATTGTCCAGATAGGCCGAAGAGCTGTCATAGACCTGGCTCACCAGCGTGCGGTAACCGTCCTTGGCAAGGATGAAATGCAGGTGGCCGGGGCGGTTCGGGTGATGGCCCATATAGCGCAGCAGCTCGCCCGCCGTTTCGTCCGCCGGGATCGGATAGGGCACCGGCCGCAGCGCGCGCAGGGAGAAATAGCCGTTCTCGTCCGTCTCGAACCGGCCGCGCAGGTTGTAATCGGGCTGGTCGTGGTCGTGGTTTTCATACAGGCCGTTGGGCGCATCTTCCCAGATGTCCAGCGTGACACCGGCCAGCGGACGGCCCGAGGTATCCTTGACATAGCCTTCCATGAAGACCGTCTCTTCATTGTCGAAATGCTTCTGCGCCGTGGACGCGCCATGCGGCAGAACCGGCGGGTTCTCGCGGTAGAACGGCCCCAGCACCGTGGATTCCGACTCCGACCCCGTCACCGGATTGGTCAGCATGTCGCACAGCACCTCGACGCCCAGGATGTCGCCCAGCAGGATGAATTCCTGCCGCTTGTCGCTGCACACCGCCCCGGCGCGGGCCAGGAACATGCAGGCCTCGATGAACTCCGCATGGGTCAGGTTCACGTCCTTGCAGAAGCCGTGCAGGTGGCGGATGGCCGCCGTCATGATCTCGCGCTGGCGGTCGGTGATCTGGCCGTTCTGGCCCAGCGATGCGACGACCACATCGGTGACGTTGTCGATGGTAACCTTGCTCATCTGTCCCTCCTCCGGGAATGCTGGTGATCTGCTGCGGGCTGCCCGAATGGCCACTCCCTCCCGCCGATGCACCGACTATCCACGCCGCCCCACACCCCGCCAATGACCGCCCGGGTATGGCCCGATACCCCCGCCCGCCAAAGCGCCCCGTCTTCCGCCGCAGGGTATCGCAGGATACCCCCAAGGTCATTGCGGGAATGGCCCCCCACGCGCTTTTTCGATCCCGCAGCCCCCGTGCCGGGGCAAGGAGGACCCACCAATGCGCGCCACGCTGGCCCTGATGCAGTCGCGTCTCGACGACTCGCCCCATCTTCTCCGTCTTGGACGGCTCTTTTCCGAAACCGTCCTGATCGAGGTGGACGGCGCCGAATACTACCTGACCTTCCGCGACGGCCACCTCGCCGCCATCGCCGAAGGCCCCAGCCGCAAGACGCCCTGGCGCTTTGCCCTGCGCACCGATGCCGACGCGCTGGCGCAATTCTGGCAGCCCCGCCCCCGCCCCGGCTTCCACGACCTCTTCGGTCTGGTGAAGATCGGCCGCGGCCGCATCGACGGCGACATCCTGACGCTGGTCAAGAACCTGCGCTTCTTCAAGGAATTCATGGCGCTGCCCCGCACCGCACCCCAGCCGGAGGAAACGGCATGACCTTCGAACCCGTCACCGGCCGCTACCTGACCGTCACCGTGCAGGGCCGCCGCCAGCGCATCTATGTCGAAATGGCAGGCACCGGCACGCCCGTCCTCTGCCTGCACACCGCAGGCGCCGACACCCGCCAATGGCGCCACATCCTGAACGATGCGGAGCTGACCGCCACCCACCGCTTCTTCGCCTTCGACATGCCGTGGCACGGCAAATCCCTGCCCCCCGAAGGCTTCCAGACCGAGGAATACCTCCTCACCACCGACGCCTATATCGAAACCGTCCTCGCCGTCTCGCACGCCCTTGGCCTCGACCGGCCCATCCTCGCGGGCTGTTCCATGGGCGGCCGCATCGCCCTGCAACTCGCCGCACTGCACGCCGACCGCTTCGCAGGCTTCATCGCGATCGAGGCATCGGACTTCCAGCCCGCATGGTATGACATCGACTGGTTCCACCGCCCGGATGCCCATGGCGGCGAAATGGGCGCGGCGCTCGTCTCGGCCAATATCAGCCCCCACGCGCCGGATGCCGAACGCTGGAACACGCTCTGGATGTTCATGCAATCCGGCCCCGGCGTCTTCCGCGGCGATCTCTCCTTCTACACCCGCGACGACAGCCTGATCGGGCGGCTCGCCCGCATCGACACCACCCGCACGCCCGTGCATCTGCTCGTCGGCGCCTATGACCTGACCTGCACGCCCGAAGACGCCCGCCGCACCGCCGCCGCCATCCCCGGCGCGACCTGCACGGTGATGGACGAACTGGGCCATTTCCCCATGTCCGAACATCCCGCAGGCTTCCGCCCCTTCTTCGCCGACGCTCTCGCCCGTATGAAGGTGGCAGACCATGTGTGACCGCTGCGAAACCTGCAAGGGCGCCGACTGCCCCCGCCTCCCCGCCTTCCCCCTGCCGAGGAACACCAAATGACCGCCGGAAAACCCTGCATCATCTGCGTGGCGATCACCGGGTCGCTGCCCACCAAGGACAACAACCCCGCCGTCCCGATCACCATCGCGGAACAGATCGAAAGCACCCATGAATCCTTCGAGGCGGGCGCCTCCATCGTCCACGCCCATGTCCGCGACGACGAGGGCAAGCCCACCTCCGACCCCGACCGCTTCGCCCGCCTCATGGAAGGCATCCGCACCCATTGCCCCGGCATGATCGTGCAGCTTTCCACCGGCGGCCGCTCCGGCGCGGGCCGGACACGGGGCGGGATGCTGCCCTTGCGCCCCGACATGGCCTCGCTCTCGGTCGGCTCCAACAACTTCCCCACCCGCGTCTATGAAAACCCGCCGGACCTCGTGGACTGGCTGGCCGGAGAGATGAAGACCTACGGCGTCATGCCCGAAATCGAAGCCTTCGACCTCTCGCACATCCTCAAGGCCCACCAGATGTGGCAGGCGGGCCAGATCGCCGCGCGGCCTTACGTGCAATTCGTCATGGGCGTCAAAAACGCCATGCCCGCCGACCGCGAAGTCTTCGACTACTACATCCGCACCGTCCACCGCCTCTTCGGCCCCGACGCGCCATGGTGCGCGGCGGGCATCGGTCCGAACCAGATCGTCCTGAACGACTGGGCCGTGTCATCGGGCGGCCATGCCCGCACCGGACTGGAGGATAACGTCCGCCTCGACCGCGACCGCCTCGCCCCGTCCAACGCGGCACTGGTGCGCCGCGTGACGGAACTGTGCGACCGCTACGAACGCCCGGTGGCAGACTGGCGCACGGCACGGGCCATCCTCGGCCTGCCCGCCACCCTTGCGGAGGATGCAGCATGAAGAAAGTCTATCCCGGCGCCGAAGCCGCGCTGGAAGGGGTGTTGTTCGACGGGATGACCATTGCCTCGGGGGGCTTCGGCCTTTGCGGCATCCCCGAACTGCTGATCGCGGCCATCCGCAAGGCGGGGACCAAGGACCTGACCGTCGCCTCCAACAATGCGGGCGTGGACGGTTTCGGTCTGGGCGTGCTGCTGGAGAGCCGGCAGGTGAAGAAGATGATCTCCTCCTACGTGGGCGAGAATGCCGAATTCATGCGCCAGTACCTCTCGGGCGAGCTGGAGCTGGAATTCAACCCGCAAGGCACCCTTGCCGAACGGATGCGGGCCGGTGGCGCGGGCATCCC
>AYNO01000092.1 GCA_000500915.1 Rhodobacter sp. CACIA14H1 | reverse complement strand
AACTTCGTTTCGACCGAGGTCCACAAGACCTATTCCCCCTTCTTCCGCGGGCTGGAGGGCGAGGCGAAGGCGGCGCAGGTGGCGCTGCTGGAAAGCCGGTTGCGGCTGGTCGAGGCGAAGCTGGCCGACGGGCGCAGCTATCTGCTGGGCGAGACCTTCACGCCTGCGGATGCCTATCTGTTCACCGTGACCAACTGGTCAAGGGGGATCGGGCACGACCTTTCGGCCTTCCCGCGTCTGGTCGCGCTGCGCGAGCGCATCGCGGCGCGGCCTGCGGTGCAGGCGGCGATGAGGGCCGAGGGATTGCCGGTCTAGGGCGGTCCTGTCCCGGTCCGTTCGGGGGCCCGTGCCGGAGGCGGCGCGGGCCCTTTGCCTTGTAAAGTGGCAATCCTTCCCCGCCGCGCCCTGTAAATCGGATGTAAATCCGCCCCTTACCCAGGGGAAATCAGGGGGGGGCGCGCTGTCACGCACTTGAAAAGCGAATGGTCATCCCTACTCTCTCCCGACAAGCGACCGCGACAGACGGTCGCAGGAGACAGGGGAGGACCAAGTGCAGGGTCTTTTGACGCTTGCATCCGGCATAGACCGGATCAGCCGTTTTTTCGGCATCATTGCCGCCGTGCTGGTGGCCGTGGCCTGTTCGATCAGCGCGGGGAACGCGCTGTCGCGCTATGCCCTTGACCTGTCGTCGAATGCCTTTCTGGAAATCCAGTGGCAGATGTTCGCGGCGACCTTCCTGCTGGGTGCGCCCTATGTGCTGAAGCTGAACGAACATGTGCGGGTGGACCTTGTCTATGGATCGCTCGGCCCGCGCGGGAAGCTGAAGGTGGATATCATCGGCTACCTCGTCTTCTTCTTTCCGGTCTGCTTCATCATGCTGGAGATGGCCTTCCCCTGGGCCTGGGCCAGCATGAGGGCGGGCGAGATTTCGGCCAATGCCGGCGGGTTGCCGGTCTGGCCGGCGAAGCTGCTGCTGCCTTTCGGGTTCGTCCTGCTGACCTTGCAGGGGCTGGCCGAGTTCATCCGCCGCGTCGCCGCCCTGCGCGGGGATATCGCGCTGGATGTCCATTACGAAAAACCGGTCCAGTGAGGTCGCCCGATGCTTGATTACGGACTTCTTGCGCCGACGATGTTCGGCGGTCTGATCCTGTTCCTGCTTTTCGGGTTTCCTGTCGCCTTCTCGCTGGCAGCGCTGGGTCTGGCCTTCGGCTTCGTTGCCATCGAGGTGGGATATTTCGGGCTGGCCTTCCTGCAGGCGCTGCCCGCGCGGGTGTTCGGGATCATGTCGAACGACCTGCTGCTGGCGATCCCGTTCTTCACCTTCATGGGGGTGGTGCTGGAGAAGTCCGGGCTGGCCGAGGACCTGATGGAAGGGTTCGGGCAGCTGTTCGGGTCGGTGCCGGGCGGGCTGGCCTATGCCGTGATCTATGTGGGCGCGATCCTTGGCGCGATCACGGGGACGGTGGCCGCGTCGGTCATCGCCATCGGGATGATCAGCATCCCCATCATGCTGAAATATGGCTATGACATGCGGATCGGGACGGGGGTGATTGCCGCGTCGGGGACGATCACGCAGGTCATCCCGCCATCGCTGGTGCTGATCGTGCTGGCCTTCCAGCTGGGCGTGCCGGTCGGGGACATGTATTGGGGCGCGATCGGGCCGTCCATCGCGCAGATCCTGCTGTTCACGGCCTTCATCATGGTGGTGTCGATCCTTTCGCCCAGGAAGGTGCCGGCCCTGCCGCCCGAGGCGCGGACGCTGCGGGGCGCGGCGCTGGCGAAGAAGCTGGCATGGGGGATGGTGCCGTCGCTGGTGCTGATCTTCCTCGTCCTCGGCACGATCTTCATGGGGCTGGCGACGCCCACGGAGGCCGGGGCGATGGGGTCTGTCGGGTCGGTGCTGCTGGCGCTGTCGCACGGGCGGTTTTCGTGGCGGATGGTGTGGGACGCGTCGGACCAGACGATGCGGATCACGGCGATGGTCATCTTCATCCTTGTGGGCGCGACGGTGTTCTCGCTGGTGTTCCAGGGGGTGAACGGGGGCAAGTGGATCGAGCACATGCTGTCCCACATCCCCGGCGGGCGGATCGGGTTCCTGATCTTCGTCAACGTGTTCATCTTCTTCATCGCCTTCTTCCTGGACTTCTTCGAGATCGTCTTCATCGTCGTGCCGCTGCTGATCCCCACCGCGCTGGCGCTGGATATCGATCTGGTCTGGCTGGGGGTGCTGCTTTGCGTGAACATGCAGACGGCCTTCATGCATCCGCCCTTCGGCTTTGCGCTGTTCTACCTGCGCGGGATCGCCCCGCCCGAGGTGAAGAGCCGCGACATCTATCTGGGGTCGATCCCGTGGATCGGGCTGCAGCTGATCCTTGTCGCGCTGATCATCATCTTCCCCGAGATCGTGGACGGCTTCATCTCGGAGGATGTGGTTCTGGATGATGCGGCGGTGAGCCAGCAACTGGACGCGCTGCCGCTGCCGGGGCTGGAGCCGCCGGCGCTGGACCTTGACCTTTCGCCTTCGCCTGCGCCCGCAGGTGACTGATTTTCAACGTTCCTTGGTGACACAAACGGGAGGACTACGCATGAAGAGACGGAATTTTCTGACCACCGCCGCTGTCGGTTCGGTTGCTGCCGGGCTTGCCGCGCCCGCCATCGCGCAGACCGCGCCGAAGGTGAGCTGGCGCCTGACTTCGGGGTTCCCGAAGGCGCTGGACACGATCTATGGCGCGGCCGAGGATTTCGCCAAGTATGTGGGCGAGATGACGGACGGCAACTTCCAGATCCAGCCGTTCCCGGCGGGCGAGATCGTGCCGATGCCGGAAGCGGCGGATTCGGTCGGTGCGGGCACGGTGGAGATGACGCATACCGCGTCCTACTACTACTGGGGCAAGGACCCGACCTATGCGCTGGGCACCGCCGTGCCCTTCGGGCTGAACGTGCGGGGGCTGAACGCTTGGAACTATGACGGGGGCGGCATCGACATGATGAACGCCTTCTATGCCAAGCAGAACCTGATCGGCTTCCCCGGCGGGAATACGGGCTGCCAGATGGGTGGCTGGTGGCGCAAGGAGATCAACTCGCTGGCCGACCTGCAGGGCGTGAAGATGCGGATCGGCGGCATGGGCGGCAAGGTGATGGAAGCCCTTGGCGTGGTGCCGCAGCAGATTCCGGGGGGCGAGATCTATCCGTCGCTGGAACGCGGGACGATCGACGCGGCGGAATGGGTCGGTCCCTATGACGACGAGAAGCTGGGTCTGAACAAGGTCGCGCCGTACTACTACTATCCCGGGTTCTGGGAAGGCGGCGCGATGCTGCATTTCATGATCAACCTTGGCAAGTGGAACGAGCTGCCCGCGTCCTATCAGGCCATCGTGAAGGCGGGCTGCGCCTATGCCAATGCGACGATGCTGGCGAAGTACGACTACCGCAATCCGGCCGCCCTGCGCAGCCTGATCGCGGGCGGGGCGCAGCTGAAGCCCTATCCGGAGGATGTGATGACGAAGGCACTGGAGGAGGCGAACAAGCTGTATGCGTCGCTGTCCGAACAGAATGCCGACTTCAAGACGATCTGGGAATCGCAGACGGCCTATCGCAACGAGGCCAACCTGTGGAACCAGGTGGCGGAATACACCTTCGACACCTTCATGATCCGCAACCGCCCGCGCGGGTAAGGTCGGGTCCATGGCTTGACCGGAAGGCCGTCCCCTTGCGGGGCGGCCTTTCTGTTTCTGCGCCGCCCCGGTGCCGGTTGTCGCGGAGGGTCGGTCACGGCGGTGGGTCAGATGTCCGGAACAACGGGCTGGATCAGGTCCCAGCGGTTGCCGAAGGGGTCGCGCCAGACGGCGACGGTGCCGTAGGGTTCGGAGCGCGGCGCTTCCTCGAACACCGCGCCTGCGGCGGTGAGGCGGGCGTGATCGCGGGCGAAGTCATCGGTGCGCAGGAAAAGCCAGACGCGCCCTGCGCCCTGCGCGCCGATGGCGGCCTGCTGTGCCGCGCCTTCGGCACGGGCCAGCAGGAGGCGGCACCCGCCCCCCGGCGGTTCGACGGTGACCCATCGCTTGTGTCCCTGGTCGATGTCTTCGGTCAGGGAGAAGCCCGCCGCCGTGAAGAAGCGGATCGCGGGGTCGTAATCCGGAACGATCAGGGCGACGGCCGAGAGGCGGGGGCCAGCGGTCGTCATCCCATGAGCCAGAGATAGCCGCCATAGGCCGCCAGCAGGAACGCCCCGGCAATGCGGGGCAGGCCGCCCAGCAGGAAGGCCAGCACCGTCAGTCCGACAGCCGTGGCGGCGGCCCATGGCATGTCGATCAGGGCGAAACGCGCCTCGGACGGGATGGGCGCGATGAGCGCGGTGGTGCCGAGGATGCCGAAGATGTTGAAGATGTTGGAGCCGACGATATTGCCCACGGCGATTTCGGTCTGCTTGCGGATGGCCGCGATGACCGAGGTGGCGAGTTCCGGCAGCGAGGTGCCGACGGCGACGATGGTCAGGCCGATCACCGCCTCGGATATGCCGAAGCCGCGGGCGATTTCGGTGGCGCCGTCCACGAGGAGCCGCGCCCCGATCACGAGGACGACGAGCCCGCCGAACGTCATTGCCCAGGCCTTCCATTGCGGGATGTCGCCCAGCGTCGCCTCTTCGGGTTCCTGCTTGCCGGTCAGGAAGGCCGTGGTGAGGAAGGCTGCAAGGCCTGCCAGAAGCAGGATGCCTTCGAAGCGCGTGACCTGGCCGTCCCAGAGCATGACCCAGAGGATGGCCGTCGCGGCCAGCATGAAGGCCAGATCGCGCCACAGCTTGCGTGCGGGAATCAGCAGCGGGGCGATGAGCGCCGACAGGCCGAGGATCAGCAGGATATTGGCGATGTTGGAACCCACGACGTTGCCTATGGCGATGCCCGGGCTGCCCGCCAGCGCTGCCTGCACAGAGACGAGCATTTCAGGGGCGGATGTGCCGAAGCCCACGATGGTCAGGCCGATCACCATGGGCGACAGGTGGAAGCGCCGCGCAACGGCACTTGCGCCACGCACGAGGAATTCACCGCCGAAGAACAGGCCAACGAGGCCGGCAACAAAGAGAATGTAGGTCATGAGGGTCCCTGTCCGCCCGTTGCGCCGGGCCTCGGCAGAGATTGGTCTGCGCGCCCTTCTTGCAAGGGCGCAGGCGGGACAATCGGTGGTGCGGAGGTCGCCGAAGCGCATCGCGTTGCCGTAAGGCAACGGGTTGGCGCGTCAGAGGGGCGGGGTGCGCGTATCGGGCAGCGAGATGCGGGCGACCTGTTCGGCGATGGGATCGACCGACAGCGGGTGCAGTTCGGCGCGGTGGTCGGCGGGATCGCCGATGTCCTGCCAGCGGCCGCCCTTGTAGATTTCCAGCGCGGGGAAGGTGGCCTTGTATCCCATCTTGCGGCTGCCCGGCACCCAGTAGCCGAGATAGACGTAAGGCAGCCCCGCCTCGCGCGCGAGGGCGACATGGTCGAGGATGACATAGGTGCCCAGCGACAGGTCGGCCAGCGCGGGGTCGTAGAAGCTGTAAACCATCGACAGGCCGTCGTCGAAGACGTCGGTCAGGCAGACGGCGGCCAGCGGGCGGCCGGTTTCGCCGGTGCGGGCGGGGCGGCTGTATTCGATGACGCGGGATTTGATCGGTGTCTCCTCGATCATCGCGGCGAATTCGAAGATGTCCATGTCGGCCATCCCGCCATCCGCATGGCGCGTGTCGAGGTAGCGGCGGAAGAGGGTGAACTGGTCCTCGGTCGCCCAAGGGGAGGTGGCGTTGCGCGACAGGGTTTCGGCCCGTTTCAGGATGCGCCGGTGCGTGCGGCGGGGGGCGAAGTCGGCGACGCGGATGCGGGCGGACAGGCAGGCCGAGCATTCGGCGCAGGAGGGGCGGTAGAGGACGTTCTGGCTGCGGCGGAAGCCCTGTTTCGACAGCGTGTCGTTCAGTTTCTGCGCATGTTCCCCCTGCAGCGCGGTGAACAGCTTCCGTTCCATGCGCCCGTCGAGATAGGGGCAGGGCTGGGGGGCCGTCACATAGAATTGGGGCGCTATGGGAAGGGTGTGGCGCATCGTCGGTCGGGTTGGGGATCAGGCGACACCCTAGCAAGGGTATCGCCTGCCGCCAAGTCGGGAATCCGGCGATGTGCGCCGCATTTGCGAAGCCTTGCCGCGCCCGTGTCAGGCGCGGCTGTTTATGGCGACCGAGCCGATCACCATGTCCGTCAGGCCCTGCCCGCGGCGGCTGACCATCATCAGCCCGACCGAGATGATCTGGGGAAGGACGAAGGCCATGGAGAGCGAATAGCCGAGGGTATGCACGAAGGCGGTGGCGGCGTCGAACCTGTGGCCGTAGCGGTCGAGGAATTCGATGTTCATCAGCCGCATTCCCCAGGTGGCCGAATTGCCCGAGATCGTGACCCAGCGGTAGAGGAAGCCCACGGCCAGCCAGACCAGCGGCAGGATGAACAGTGCCGTGAGCGCCGTGACCAGTGCCACGACCACCACCAGCAGGGTCACGACGATCGTGTCCACGATCCATGCCATGCCGCGCTTGAAGGCCGTGCCCGCGTAGAATTCGGCATGGCGGTCGGGGTCGGGCAGGGCGTGGTTCAGGCTGTCGGTCATCATCGCGGCGCCTCCTTCGGGCCGAAAGGGTGAGGTGGCCCCTGCGGGCCACCTGTTCAAGGGATGGCGGTCGTCAGTTCTGCGCCGGAGGGGTGATGTCGGTCTCCGGGCGCGGCCTGCGGGCGCGGTCTTCCATGAAGGCGTCGAACTCCTGCTTGTCCTTCGCTTCGCGCAGGCGGTTCAGGAAGCCTTCGAAGGCGGCCTGTTCCTCTTCGAGACGGCGCAGGGTTTCGGCCTTGTAGGCGTCGAAGGCGGTGTTGCCCGAGGAGGCATAGACGCGGTGGGCGCCCCAGTGGGTGTGGCGGTTCTTGCGGCAGGATTGTCCGAACATCGTCTTGCTCCAGCGGTTGGTCATGGTCATGTAGGCGACGAGGGCGAGGCCCACGGGCCAGAAGAAGATGAAGCCCAGCACCATGGCGGTGATCCAGGCCTTGCGGCCATGACCGTCAAGCCAGGCTTCGGCGCGGCGGGGCCAGGACAGGAAGCCGCCGGCAGGGCGCAGGGCGGCGGCGGGGGTGGTGTTCATCGGCGGTCTCTCCCGTGTTGCGGTTCATGTGAATGATCTTCACATTGCGGAAGATGGTGGGGTCTGGCGCGTTTCGCAAGGGATCATGTTAAAATAATTCACATCGTGCATCCCGGGGTTGCGGCATTCCGCCGGGGACGGGGTGCTTGCGCGGCGCGGGGTGTGCGCCTAAAGGGACGCTGCGCTTTGGTCCCCGGAAAGGCTGTTACATGATCCCCCGCTATTCCCGCCCCGAAATGGTCGCCATCTGGGAACCCCAGACCCGCTTTCGCATCTGGTTCGAGATCGAGGCCCATGCCTGCGATGCGCAGGCCGCTTTGGGCGTGATCCCAAAGGCCAATGCGGAAGCCGTGTGGAAGGCGAAGGATGTCACCTTCGACGTGGCGCGGATCGACGAGATCGAAGCGGTGACGAAGCATGACGTGATCGCCTTCCTGACGCATCTGGCGGAAATCATCGGGAATGACGAGGCGCGGTTCGTCCATCAGGGGATGACCTCGTCGGACGTGCTGGACACCACGCTGAACGTGCAGCTTGTGCGGGCGGCGGACCTGCTGCTGGCGGGGGTGGACCGCGTGCTGGCGGCGCTGAAGGCGCGGGCTTACGAGCACAAGGATACGGTGCGGATCGGGCGCAGCCACGGCATCCATGCAGAGCCGACGACGATGGGTCTGACCTTTGCGCGGTTCTATGCGGAGATGGCGCGGAACCGGAAGCGGCTGGAGGCGGCGCGGGCCGAGGTGGCGACGGGGGCGATTTCGGGCGCGGTGGGGACCTTTGCCAACATAGACCCGGCGGTCGAGGAACATGTCTGCAAGATGATGGGGCTGGAGCCGGAGCCGATTTCGACGCAGGTGATCCCGCGCGACCGGCACGCGATGTTCTTTGCCACGCTGGGGGTGATCGCGTCGTCGATCGAGAATATCGCGATCGAGATCCGGCACATGCAGCGGACCGAGGTGCTGGAGGCGGAGGAGTATTTCTCGCCGGGCCAGAAGGGGAGTTCCGCGATGCCGCACAAGCGCAACCCCGTGCTGACCGAGAACCTGACGGGGCTGGCGCGGCTGGTGCGGATGTCGGTCATCCCGGCGCTGGAGAATATGGCGCTGTGGCACGAGCGGGACATTTCCCATTCCTCGGTCGAACGCGCCATCGGGCCGGATACGACCGTGACGCTGGATTTCGCGCTGCACCGGCTGGCGGGGGTGGTGGAGAAGCTGGTCGTCTATCCCGAGAACATGTTGAAGAACATGAACAAGTTCAAAGGGCTGGTGATGAGCCAGCGGGTGCTGCTGGCGCTGACGCAGGCGGGGGTGAGCCGCGAGGATGCCTATCGTCTGGTCCAGCGCAACGCGATGAAGGTCTGGGAGAAGGGCGCGGATTTCAAGACCGAGCTGTTGGCGGATGCCGAGGTGACGGCGGCCCTGTCCCCTGCCGAGATCGAGGAGAAGTTCGATCTGGGCTATCACACCAAGCATGTGGACACGATCTTTGCCCGCGTTTTCGGCTGAGCCGGACCGGTCACGCAAGTTTCAGGCGTTTTCCTGCGCGGGGGCGGAATTTCCGCCCTTGCCGCCCGCGATTCCGTGCTAGGGTCAAAGATACGCACCGGATGCGGATTTTCCGACGGCCGGTCGCCCTGACGAAGCGTTTTGCATGAAAGGACGACCTGATGAAGATCAAGACCACACTCATCGCCCTCGTGCTGGCCTCGGCGCCGGGGCTGGCGCTTGCCGGCGGTGGCTGCAACAGCGAAAAGACCCAGATTTCGGCGTCTTCCTGCGTCGAAGGCACGGTCTATGACGCGGCAACGGGCACCTGCGTGCCGCAGACCACCTCGTGACCTGTGAACCCTGCGGCGGTGTTGCCGCCGCAGGGGCATTAGGGGCCGGTTAACCCGCAGCCCCTAGCCTTGGTCGCCGTAACCTTGGCGGGGGAGGCGATGAAGGACGAAAATCTGGTGGCGCTGGCGCGCCTCGGGCCTGCGGAACTGGTGCCGCGCCCTGTTACCCCTACAGAAAAGGCGGCGATCATCGTCCGGCTGCTGATGGCCGAGGGGACGCCCTTGCCCCTGACCGCATTGCCCGAGGCGCATCAGGCACGGCTGGCCGAGCAGATGGCGCAGATGGGGCTGGTGGACCGTGCCACGATGGCGGCGGTGGTGGAGGATTTCCTTGCCGCGCTGGATGCGGCGGGGCTGGCCTTTCCCGACGGGCTGGAAGGGGCGCTGTCGCTGGTGGACGGGCATATCTCGGAAGATGTGGCCAGCCGGTTGCGCCGCCGCGCCGCGATGACCGCAAAGGCGGACCCTTGGGACCGGATCGCGGCGCTGCCGGCGGAGGAGTTGCTTCCCCTGCTGGCCGACGAGGCGCCCGAGACGGCGGCTGTGGCCTTGTCGCGCCTGCCGGTGGCGCGGGCCGCGGAACTGCTGTCCCTGATGCCCGGGGCGCGGGCGCGGCGCGTGGCGCTGGCGATGGCGCGGACGGGGGGATCGCGCCGGACATGCTGCGGCGGATCGGGCTGGCGCTGACGGCGCAACTGGATGCGCGGCCGCCCAAGGCCTTTGCCACGGGGCCGGTGCAGCGGATGGGGGCGATCCTGAACGTCGCGCCGGGGGCGACGCGCGACGATGTGCTGGCGGGGCTGGAGGAGGAGGACAGGCCCTTTGCCGAGGAGGTGCGCAAGGCCATCTTCACCTTTGCCCATATTCCCCATCGCGTGGAACCCCGCGACATGCCGAGGGTGCTGCGGAATGTGGACCAGGGACAGGTGGTCACCGCCTTTACCGCCGCGCTGGCGGACGAGGCTTTGGCGCCGGTGGTGGAGGCGATCTTTTCCTGCCTGTCGCCCCGCATCGTGCAGCAGATGCGCGACGAGATCGAGACGCGGGGGAAGGTGACGGCCAAGGATGCGGACGCGGCTTATGGAGCGATCGTCGGGGCGATCCGCAACATGGAGGCGGCAGGGGAGTTGACGCTGATACAGGAGGAGGAGGGGTAAGGGGGCCGTGGCGGCGGCTGGTGGATCACCCCGCCCCGGCCCTGTGCCGGGGCCTCTTGCGGCGCGTGGAGGTCCCGGGTCAGGCCCGGGACGGGGTCACGCGGCGCGGCTCGCGGGGGGGCGTCGGCATTTTGCGGGCCTTGCCGCAGGGGCGGGGCGCGGCTAGGCAGGGGGAATGGATACGCCCGTGCTGCAAGACCGTCTGTCCTTTGCCCCGTGGATGGACCCCGCGACCGCCCGTCTGCCGGGAATGCGGCCCTGCGGTGCCGATGACTGGCTTCGGCGGGACGAGGCTTTTGCGGGCCAGATGGCCAAACGCGACTGGCTGATTGCGACGCGGCAGCCTTTGGTCCATGCGCTGCTGCCCGAAGGGCGGGCAGCGGCGGAGGAGCTTTATGCGCTGGTGCTGGCGCGGCTGGCGGCGGACCCGGGGTATGAGGTCGGCGCGGGCTGGGTGCGGCGGCCGGACGGGGTGCGGGTGGTGCTGGATGCGCGGATGCCGCTCGTCACGCTGGGGCGGCTGGTGCAGGAAGACCTGTGCCTGATGCAGCAGCAGGGCGATGCGGCTGTGCTGGTGGGGGCCGTGCTGTGCTTTCCGGCAAGCTGGACGCTGTCGCAGAAGATCGGGCGCGGGCTGCCGGGGATACACAGGCCGGTCGAGGGCTATGCGGGCGATCTGGAACGCCGGGTGCAGCGGCTGTTCGACGTGCTGCGGGCGGGGCAGGTGCTGGAGCGGTTCAACGCGCTGGTCTATGACGACCCCGAATTGCACCAGCCGCGCCCCGAAGGCCGCCACCGGCCGAGGCCGGTGGAGCGGCGCTATCTGCGGTCGGAACGGCAATGCCTGATGCGGTTGCCGCAGACGGGGGCGGTGGTGTTTTCCATCCACACGACGATCGTGCGGATGGAAAGCCTGTCGGATGCCGAACGGGACGGGCTTGTCGCGGCGGGGATCTAGTCCTCGGGCGGGGCGGCCATGAGCCTTTCCTGACGGCGGCGGCGGATTTCGTACAGGATCGCCGCAAGGATCGTCACGCTGATCATGATGACGGCCAGCGCGTTGATGGTGGGGGTGATGCCCGACCGCACCTTGGAGAAGACATAGACCGTCAGCGTGTCGGCCCCGCCACGGGTGAACTGGGTGACGTTGTAATTCTCGATCGACTGGAAGAAGGCGACCGCCGCGCCCGCGCCGATGGCGGGGTAAAGGTGCGGCAGCAGGATGCGCCGCATGACCTGCGCATGGGACGCGCCGAGGTCGAGGGCCGCTTCCTCCAGCCCCGCGTCGAAGCTTTGCAGGCGGGCGAGGACGAGCAGCATCACCATCGCGGCGATGTAGCTGACCTGGCCGAGGACCGACAGGTGCAGGCCGGCGCGGAACAGGAAGAAGTCGGTGTCCAGCGCATTGCCGACCTTGGTCCAGAGCAGCATGGTGGAAATGCCGATCACCACGCCGGGGATCAGGATGGTGGAGATCATCAGGCCATAGACCATCGTGCGGACACGGCCCGAGATGGAGTTGATCAGGATCGCCGAAGCGGTGCCGACGATCACCGACAGCAGGGCCACGGCGGCGGCGACCCAGAGCGTGTTGACGAAGGCCAGCATCATCCGGTCATCGGCGGCCATCTCCGAGAACCAGCGCAGGGTCCAGCCCTTCCACGGCACGATGGAGGGAAGCTTGCTGTCGTTGAAGGCTGCGCCGGACATGACCAGAAGGGGCGCGATCAGGTAGATCAGGAAAAGCGTCGCATAGAGGTGCGACAGGGTCAGGCGGATGCGGTGCATGGTCTGTCCCCCGTCACTTCGCGATGTCCGACAGCTTTACCTTGAAGGCCCACATCGCCAGCGCGACGAAGACCGTGCAGAGGAAAAGCAGGATGAAGGCATAGGCGCTGGCCGTGTTCCAGTCGAGCGCGTCGTTGAACCACTGGTTGATGGTCTGGGTGAACCATTGCGAGGTGGTGGAGCCGAGGATGGACGGCACCAGAAGCGACCCTGCCGACAGCATGAAGACCATGACGGAGCCGGAGGCGACGCCCGGTTTCGCGTGGGGCAGGACGATGCGCCAGTGGATCTTCCACCACGGGGCGCCGAGGTCTTCGGCCGCCTCGATCTGGTTGGTGTCGAGGGAGGAGACGGCGTTGTACACGGGGAATAGCATGAAGAGGACGTAGGTGTAGATCAGGCCGATCACCACGGCGTCATAGCCGGTGATCCAGCGCACGGGCGCATCGATCAGGCCCAGAGCCAGCAGGAGCGAGTTGAGCGGGCCCTTGAAGGCAAGGATGATCCACCAGGCGAAGGCGCGCAGCACCTCGGACACCCAGAGGGGCACGAAGATGAGCAGGAGCAGCGTGGGGACGGAGGAGGGTTTCGCCACCTTGGCCATGTAATAGGCCATCGGGTAGGCGATCAGGAAGCAGAGGAAGGTAACGACGACCGAATACCAGATCGTCAGGAAGAAGGTCAGGACATGGACCGGGATCAGGAAGGTGAAGCCGAGGGGCGACACCTCTACCTGGCCGCTGAAGACCTTGAGGTAGTTGTCGAGGGAATAGACATCCTTCGGCCCGCCGATTTCCGTCACCGGAAGATAGGGGCGGAAGGAGCTTTCGAAGAGCGTGATGTTGGGCACGACGACAAGGATGGCGAGCCAGAAGAAGACCAGCAGGCAGATGATCGCGGTCAGGCCCGCACCGTAGCGGCGGATGAGGTCCTGCATCTGTCAGCCCCTTGTTTCGGCATCGGGCAGGATGGCGGCGCGGGCGGCGGCAAAGCCCATCCAGACCTGTGCGCCCACTTCCGGCACGTCGGAGGAGCCGTCGTTGCGGAGTTCTGCGGTCATCTTCATGCCCGTATCCGTGACGGCATGGACGGCGATGAAATTGCCTTCGAAGGAGACTTCCTCCACCCGGCCGTGGATCGCGTTTTCGGCGGGCTGGGCGGCGCTGATGATCGTGTGTTCGGGGCGGACGAAGAGTTTGACGCCCTTGCCCGTCGCCTGTTCGCCGAGGCGGGCACGGAAGGTGCCGTGGGGGGTGGCGAAGCTGGCGATGCCATCCGCAACCTGCCCGACATCGCCGGTGAAGATGTTGTTCTCGCCCACGAAGGAGGCGACGAAGCCGTTGACGGGGTTGTTGTATATCTCGCGCGGGTCGGCGATCTGCTGGATGCGGCCGTGGGACATGACGCCGACGCGGTCGGACATGGCAAGGGCTTCGCCCTGGTCGTGGGTGATGTAGATGAAGGTCACGCCCGTGCGTTTCTGGATGGCGCGGAGTTCGGCGCGCATGTGCTGGCGCAGTTTCAGGTCCAGCGCGGAAAGCGGTTCGTCCAGAAGCATCACCTGCGGTTCCACGGCAAGGGCGCGGGCGATGGCGACGCGCTGCTTCTGGCCGCCGGAGAGTTGGGACACCATCTTGTCGGCGGCGCCGGGCAGGTCCACGAGGCGCAGCAGCTCTTCGGCCTTTGCCCTGCGGGTGGCCTTGTCCACGCCGCGGACTTCCAGCCCGAAGGAGATGTTTTCCCAGATGGGCATCAACGGGAAGAGGGCGAGGTTCTGGAAGATGAGCGCGGTAGGGCGCTGGTTCGGGCGCTGGCCCTTCATGTCCTTGCCGCCGATGCGGATGGCGCCCTGCGTCGGGTCTATGAACCCCGAGATCATGCGCAGGATCGTCGTCTTGCCGCAGCCGGAGGGGCCGAGGAAGGAGAAGAATTCGCCGGGACGGATGGAGACATTGGCGTTGTCCACCGCACGGAAGCTGCCGAAATCGCAGCAGACGTTTTCAAGATCGATACCGGCGCTCATCGCGCGTTCTTCCCCTGTCGTGTTTCTTTTTCGTTGTCGGTCAGGCTAGCAGGCTGTGCCTGTCGCGCAATGTGTATCGCCAGATGGCCGCACCGGATGGTGCCAGCGCGACATGGTTGCCTGCGAAATGGACACGCCGGGCACTGGGCCCGGCGTGCGGTCGATGCGGTGTGCGATCAGGCTGCCTTGTACTTGTCGGCATATTCCGCGCGCTTGGCGAGGAATTCGGCCGACTGGTCGGGCCACCACCACAGTTTCGACAGCGCCTCGTCGTTGAAGGTGCCGTTGTAATAGGCAGAGACATCGGGATCCATCAGGTCCGACGCGCCCTTGCCCACGGGGTTGGATGAGAAGGCGGTCGCCCAGCCTGCCGCGCCTTCGGCGGTCGAGACGAACTTGACGAATTCATGCGCCTGTTCGACGTTTGCCGCGTTCTTCATCAGCACGAAGCCCTGATGCCATGCGAAGGCGCCTTCGGTGGGGGCGGCATAGCCGTAGCCGTCATTGCGCAGGTTGTAGCCGGTCGAATCCCAGCACAGGCCCACGGTCGCGCCGTTGGCGGTGAAGCCGGCATTCGCCTCGTTCTCGCCCGACCACCACTGCACGACGTTGCCTTTGGCCTTGATCGCCTCGGCCAGGGCGATGTCCCAGAGTTCGGTCATCGCGGCCATGTCGGAATAGCCGTCCATCCACGGACGCGGCAGCTTGCCCTGCGCGTCCAGCCAGCGGCCCATCGCGGCGAGGGCCGAGTGCGGACGCAGCACGACCTGGTTCGCCGGGTCGAACAGGGCGCCCAGCGAGGCGGGTTCGCCAAGGACGGCGCCTTCCTTGTTGTAAACCAGCGCTTCGGTGCCCCAGTTGGAGGGGACGTATTTCAGCGCGCCGCCCGGACGCGAGCGTTCGCCCGCAGCGCCGTCGGCGAGGCCGGGCAGGTAGTTGTCCATCGCCAGCTTCGATTCGTCGAAGGCGCCGAGCAGGCCGTTGGAATCCCACGCGCCGACGCGGTCGATCGTCGGTTCGATCACGTCGATGCCACCGGCTTCCAGCGCGACCTTGGCTTCGGCGAACATGGTGTCCTGATCGGGCAGTTCCTTGAAGTTCACCTTGATGCCGGTCGCGGCTTCGAAGGCGGGAAAGACCTTTTCGGTCAGGCCGGGATAGCCCGCCCAGCCGGTGAAGTTGATCTCGCCCGAAGAGGCGAGGGCCTTGTGCGAGATGATCGCGGGCGCCGCGAGTGCGCCGAGGCCGAGGGCCGAGCCCTTCAGCAGCGTGCGGCGATGGATCATGGTCTTCGACATGCGTTAGCTCCCCTATTGGTGCCGCAGCCCGTGGCGATGCGGCGGTGCGACCGTTGCGCTTGGTGCCGGTCTTGCGTGACATTGGTGACAGCGGGACGGGATTTGGCAAGAAAATGTTTTGTGGCGGTCGCGTCCGCGTGAGCGGTTGCTGCAATCCGCGCCAAAGCGCAGTGCGGCGGTTGTGCGGCCGCCCCGCCGGTCACAACCACAGGTTAGTCAAGCCGAGGTTTGACCCGCGCGGCAAGCCTGCGTATCCTACCGGACAGGTGCCCCGTCAGACGGGCGCAAGACGGGGCAGGTGGGACGGGTGTTCGTCCGGCCGAACGGGTGTGTGAAGCCGCGATGGGCGGGGGGCCGGTGTGAACCTCAGTGCAGAGATCGAGACGGATGACGGGTCTTCCGCGCCGAAGCGCGTGGTGGTGGATGTGCCACCCGTGGCGGCGGATGCGGGGGCGGCGGCAGGGATGGACCGGTTCCTGCTGCGGGGCGGTCTGGTGGATGCGTGGTTCGAGGATGTCCCGGGCAGCGACGTGCTTGCGGTGACCTTCGACAATCTTTCCTCGATCGGGGAATACGACCCGCCGCAGCCCTGGTTGCGCTGGCGGCTCCGGCAGGCGGGGATACCGCTGCTGGGTCCGATGGCCAGCCGCAAGGACTGGTACCGCAACGGGGATACCGCGCCGCTGATCGTGGCGCTGCGCGAGGCGGGGCTGTTCGCGCGGTTCCGGCGCGTGGTGTTCGTCGGGGCGTCGATGGGCGGTTTCGCGGCGCTGGCCTATGCGCCGCTGGTGCCGGGGGCGGCGGTTCTGGCCTTCAGCCCGCAGAGCACGCTGGCGCGGAAGCTGGTGCCGTTCGAGCGGCGCTATCGCTATGCGTCGAAGAAATGGGACTGGTCGGACCCCCGCGCAGTCGTGGGATGGCGGCGGAGGCGGGGCTGGGCGGGCGCGACGGTGGTGCGTGGTCTACGTGACCCCC
>AYNO01000091.1 GCA_000500915.1 Rhodobacter sp. CACIA14H1 | reverse complement strand
CGGCATCTGCCGCCGCCTGCCAGTCCTCCAGCGCGACCACGACGCCCGACTGGTCATTCCCGCCCGCCAGCCCCGCGAATTCCGCGAAATGTCCCGTCCGCGTGGCCACGAAGGGCACGCCGCAGGCCATCGCCTCGATCGGGGTGACGCCATAGCCTTCGTAGCGGGGCAGGGCGACCAGCAACCGGCAGCCCTGCATCAGCGCGGGCATCTGCTCTGCCGGCACCTCGCCGGGAAAGAGGATGCGCCCGGACAGGCCCGCCGCCGCCACCTCGGCCTTCAGCCGGTCGAGGAACGGCCCGTCCCCGCCCTTGGCCATGCCCGCCACCACCGCCACCGCGCCGGGCAGCGCGGGCAGCGCCCGCAGCATCGCCCTTATGAACAGGTCCGTCCCCTTTTCGGGCCGGATGCGCCCGACCGTCAGGATGCCGTATTCCCCCGGCATCCCCGCCGCCTTCCACGCCGCCATGGCATCCGGCGCGGGACGGAACCGCTCCGTATCCACGCCATGCGGCACCACGGCCCGCACGCCGGGCACGAAGCCTGCCGCCGCCTCGGTCGTGGCGATCACCGCATCCATGCGCGAGATCAGCCAGCGCGGCCATGCCGAATGCCGCCGCTGCGCCGCCGAGGTGAAGACGATCCGGACCGGCAGGCGCAGCACATCCCGGGCGAAGAGCGCGAACTGCATCTCGGGATTGCGCCGGACATGCCAGATCGAGAAGGCCCGTCCCGCAGGCGGCACCCGCGCCAGCGCCAGCGCCGCGCGGCGGCCCAGCGGGGCAGGGCAGCCCGGCAGGGGATGGCCAACCAGCGCCACCGGCATCTGCCCCGCCTGCACGGCCAGCACCGCCGCCGCCGTGGCCGAAACCCCCGTGAAGCGCGGGTTGAAATTGGTGACATACAGCGCGGGATGGGCGGTCATGCGGTCCGGTCCGGAAGGGTCGGCCCATAGACCCCCGTGACGCTGCGGCTGTCAACCGCCCCGCTTGTCCCCCGTTGCCCCCGCGTCTATATCTGCGCGGCCCCGCCGGACGGGGCCGGAAGGACCATGTCAACCCGAACCGCCCGCATCCGCATCGCCACAGACTGGCTGACCGACCGCGCCATCCGCGCGGCGCTCTGGCTCATGCTGCGGCTGCCCTTCGATGCCCGGCGGGGGCTGGCGGCCTTCCTCATGTCCCGCATCGCCGCGCCGCTGGCGGGATGGCGGAACCGCATCCGCGACAACCTCGCCCTCGTCCTGCCCGGCCTGCCCGAGTCCGAGATGCGCCGGATGCAACGCGCCGTGCCCGAAAGCATGGGCCGCACGCTGGCCGAACTCTATTCCGGCCCCGAATTCGTCGCCCGCGTGGCCCGCGAACCGCTGCAGGGGGCAGGCGTCCCCGCGCTAGAGGAGGCGCGGCGCACGGGCCGGCCCGTCCTGCTCGTCACCGGTCATATCGGCAATTACGACGCCATCCGCGGCGGGCTGATCGCGCGGGGCTACCGCGTCGGCGGGCTCTACCGTCCGATGGACAATGCCTTCTTCAACGCCCATTACGTCGCCGCCATCTCGCGCATCGGCACCCCGCTGTTCCCGCGTGGCCGCAAGGGGCTGGCCGACATGGTCCGCTTCCTGAAGGGCGGGGGGATGGTCGGCGTGGTGCTGGATCAGGCGATGGGCGACGGGGCCATGCTCACCTTCTTCGGGCAAGAGGCGCTGACCGCCCTCTCCCCCGCCGAGATGGCGCTGCGCTATGACGCGCTGGTCATCCCCACCTACGGCATCCGCCGCCCCGATGGCGGTTTCGACCTGCTGATCGAGGCGCCGGTCCCCCATTCCGACCCGGAAACCATGACTCAGGCGCTGAACGACAGCCTCGAGGCGCAGGTGCGTGCGCATATGGACCAGTGGCTCTGGACCCACCGCCGCTGGAAGATGCCGAGCTGGCGCCGCGACGCCTAGCGCCCCGCCATCGCGGCAAGGATGATCCCCGCCGTTTCCGCCACACCGTCCGGTTCCGCCGCCAGCACCGCCCGCGCCGCCGCGACCATCCGCGCCCGGGCCGCGTCATCCGCCAGAAGACCGGCCACCGCTGCCGCGATCCCTGCGCCGTCCGTGACCGTGACCGCCGCCCCCGCCGCATCCAGCCGCGCGTAGAGATCCGCGAAATTCCCCACATGCGGCCCGTGCAGGATGGCAGAGCCGTGCAACGCGGGCTCATAGGCATTGTGCCCGCCGATCCCCGCCACCAGCGACCCGCAGACCAGCGACACCGGCGCCAGATCGAACCACAGCCCCATCTCGCCCAGCGTATCGGCCAGATGCACGTCGCCCGCAGGCGCCTCGCCCGCACTGCGCCGCGTGACCGTCAGGCCCGCCGCCTGCAGCAGCCCCGCAACCTCCTCCGCCCGCACGGGGTGGCGCGGCACCAGCAGGCACATCGCCGCCGACCCCTGCGCCTTCAGCGCCGCCTGCGCCGCCGCGACCGCAGCCTCCTCGCCCGCATGGGTGGAGGCCGCGCACCAGACCGGCCGCGCCCCGACCGCGCCCCGCAGCCGCGCCAGTTCCGATGCATCCACCGGCAGCCGCTCCGCCGCCCGCTTCAGCGCACCCGTCACGCGGACCCGCGCCGCATCCGCCCCGATCCCGGCCAGCCGCGCCGCCATCCCCTCATCCGGCGCGCAAAGCACCGTGAACCGCCCGAGGATCGCCCGCGCCAGCCCGCCCGCCTTTGCCCACCGCGCCGCCGACCGGTCGGACATCCGCGCATTGGCCAGCACCAGCGGAATCCCCCGCGCATGGGTGTCATGGATCAGGCGCGGCCAGAATTCGCTTTCGACCATCACCGCCACATCCGGCCGCCAATGGTCCAGAAACCGCGCCACCGGCCCCGCAAGGTCCAGCGGCAGGTATTGCAGCACCACGCGGTCCGGCACCCGCGCCGCCAGCAGCCCCGCCGCCGTGACCGTCGTGCAGGTCAGCAAGACCGTCACCTCTGCCGCGACCAGCGCCTTCAGCAGGGGCAGCACCGACAGCCCCTCGCCGACGCTCACGGCATGGACCCAGACCAGCCGCCCCGCCGGACGCGCCGCGCCCGCCCGCCCCAGCTTCTCGGGCCAGCGGGCGGGGTCTTCCTTCCCCGCCGCCAGCCGCCGCTTCAGGATCGCCGAACCGGCCGGCCCCGCCAGCCGCGTCGCAGCCAGCCAGACGGACAGCAGCGCCGAAGACGGTCCTTCGGGGCGTGGCAGGACAGGGGGCAAAGGGGCAGGGGGCAGGTCCATGCCCGACCCATACACCGTCCTGCCGCGCCTTGTCACTTCGTCAGGATCAGCTTGCCCGCCCGCGTGATGCGCAGCGCATAGACCTGCCCATCCAGCAGGATACGCGCCTGCACCCCGCCCCGCGTCAGCACCCGAGCGTCATGCACGGGCGTCGCCTCGGCCGGCAACTGCGCCGGCCGCGCGGCACCCTCCGCCCGCTGCCCCAGCCCGAGGGGATCTGTCCGCATGTTCATCGCCCTGCCTCCATCCGGTCCAGCAGCGCCTCGAGCCCGGCAAGCGGGGCGGGGGACCAGCCGGCAAGGGCCATCCGGACGATCTCCGCCAGATCGGTCCGGTGCAGGGAAAGGGGAGGGGGCGGCGTTCGGGTCATGTCATCACCACAGGGGAAAGGGTTTCCGGCTGACCGCAAAGGTTGGCTTGCGAAATATCTTATCGAAACTATCGGAAATTGCAACCCCCCCTTGCACCGCACACTCCGCTCTGCCCGCGCTTCCCCCTTCTTCCCGCCGCAGGACCCTGCTACGACAGGGCCGGAACCCGAGGAGGCGCCATGACCGACAGCCTGACCTGCTTCAAGGCCTATGACATCCGTGGCCGTCTGGGCATCGACCTCGACGAAGGGATCGCCCGCCGCATCGGCCGCGCCTTCGCCGAAACGCTGGGGGCACGCCGCGTGGTGCTGGGCCGCGACATCCGCGCCTCGTCCGGGCAACTGGCGGCGGCGGTTGCCGAAGGGCTGGTCGCGGCGGGGGCAGAGGTGCTGGACCTGGGCCTTTCCGGGACCGAGGAGATGTATTTCGCCACCGGCCATCTGGGCGCGGATGGCGGGATCTGCGTCACCGCCTCGCACAATCCGATGGATTACAACGGGATGAAGATGGTGCAGGCGGGGGCCGCCCCGCTCGACCCGGCCACCACCATGCCCGCGCTGCGCCGGCTTGCCGAAACGCAGGGCTTCGCGCCCGCCCGCACCGGCGGCCGCATCACCGACGCCTCGGCCACCCGCGCCGCCTATGTCGCCCGCGTCCTGTCCTTCGTCGATACCGCCGCGCTGCGCCCGCTCCACATCCTCGTCAACTGCGGCAACGGCGCGGCCGGCCCGACCTTCGACGCCATCGCCACGGCGCTGGCGGCCAAGGGCGCCCCCCTCCGCTTCACGCGGATGCATCACGACCACGACGGCAGCTTCCCCAACGGCATCCCCAACCCTCTGCTGCCCGAAAACCAGCCCGCCACCGCCGCCGCCACCATCGCCGCCGGGGCCGACATGGCCGTCGCCTTCGACGGCGACTTCGACCGCTGCTTCTTCTTCGATCACGAAGGCCGCTTCGTCCCCGGCGAATATGTCGTGGGCCTCTTGGCCGAAGTCTTCCTGGCCAAGGAACCCGGTGCCGCCATCGTCCACGACCCCCGCGTCATTCTGGCCACGCAGGCCACGGTCGCCCGCGCGGGCGGCCGCGCCCTCATGGCCCGCACAGGCCACGCCTTCCTGAAACAGGCCCTGCGCGACAGCGGCGCGGTCTATGGAGGCGAGATGTCGGCCCACCACTACTTCCGCGACTTCTACGCCTGCGACAGCGGCATGATCCCCTGGCTGCTGGTGGCCGAACTCATGGGCCGCAGCGGCAAGCCCCTCGCGGATCTCCTCGCCGACCGCCGCGCCGCCTTCCCCTCCTCGGGCGAGATCAACTTCCGCGTCCCCGATGTCCGCGCCGCCATCGCCCGCATCGAAGCGGCCTATGCCTCCCGCGCGGAAACCCGCGACGACACCGACGGGCTCTCGCTCGATTTCGGCACATGGCGGCTGAACCTGCGCGCCTCCAACACCGAACCGCTCCTGCGGCTCAACGTCGAATCCCGCGCCCGCCCCGATCTGGTGGAACAGGCCGTGGCCGACATCACCGCCCTCATCGCCTGACCGCACCCGCCGCCGCACCCCCGGAGGATTGTCGAGGGCGGAAAATGAAGGCGGACCTGCCCCATTTTCCGTCCCCAAATATCCTCAAGGGGTGAATTGGCCGCTTGTGGCCAAGAGGGGACAGAATGTCCCCTGACGGCGGAGGAGGCGCGCCTCGCGCCTCCGACAGGAACGGCCTGCGGGCGCCTGCGCCCGCTCCGCCCTGCTACATCACCGCGCCGATCTGCCAGGGCACGAATTCCGCACCGCCGAAACCCAGCTCCTCCGACAGCGTCTTGCGGCCCGAGGCGACCGCGATGATGCGCTCGAGGATCTCTTCCCCCTTCGCCTCGATGCCGATCCCCTCGGTCAGGATGTCCCCGCAGTTGATGTCCATGTCCTCGGACATCCGGGCATACATCTCGGAATTGGTGGCCAGCTTGATGCAGGGGGACGGCTTGTAGCCCGACACCGACCCGCGCCCCGTGGTGAAGACGATCATCGTCGCCCCCGATGCGATCTGCCCCGTCACCGAACAGGGGTCATAGCCGGGGCTGTCCATATAGACGAAACCGGGCGTGGTGATGGGCTCGCCGAACTTGTACACGCCGGCCAGCGGCGCGGTACCGCCCTTCGCCACCGCCCCCAGCGACTTTTCAAGGATCGTCGTCAACCCGCCCTTCTTGTTCCCCGGCGAAGGGTTGTTGTCCATCGCGCCGTCATTCTTCGCTGTATAATCCTCCCACCACCGGATGCGCTCGATCAGCCGCTCGCCCACCTCGCGGCTCACCGCCCGCCGCGTCAGCAGATGCTCCGCGCCATAGATTTCCGGCGTTTCCGACAGGATCGTCGTCCCCCCCATCCTGACCAGCAGGTCCGAGGCGTGCCCCAACGCGGGGTTGGCCGTGATCCCCGAATAGCCGTCCGACCCCCCGCATTGCAGCCCGATCACCAGCTTGGACACCGGCGCAGGCCGCCGCTCCACTCTGGACGCCACCTCCGCCATCTCGCGCAGCACCTCCAGCGCCCTGGCGATGGTGGCCCGCGTGCCGCCCGTGCCCTGGATGGTCATGTAGCGGAAATTCCCGTCCGGCCGCAGCCGCCCCTGGCCGACAAGGTCCGGCACCTGCATCACCTCGCAGCCCAAGCCCACCAGCAGGATACCCCCGAAATTGGCGTTCCGCGCATAGCCCTTCAGCGTCCGCATCAGGGTCTGGTACCCCTCGTTCGTCCCCGACATGCCGCAGCCCGTCTGGTGCACGATGGGCACGATGCCATCGACATTCGGCATCGAATTCAGCACCGGGTCCTTCTCCGCCGCCTCGGCGATGAAGCGGGCGACGGAACCGGAGCAGTTCACGCTCGTCAGGATGCCGATATAGTTCCGCGTCCCCACCTGCCCGTCGGCCCGGTGATAGCCCATGAACTCGCGCACCGGCAGCGGGGGCAGGGGGCGGCACTCCGCGCCGATGGCGTAATCATCCGTATGCGGCGCCATGCCCAGATTGTGCGAATGCACATGCGCCCCCGCCGGGATCTCCTGCGTCGCCTGCCCGATGATCTGGCCATAGCGCAGCACATTCTCGCCCGCCGCGATGTCCCGCGCGGCGATCTTGTGCCCGCGCGGCACCGCGCCGGGCAGCACCAGCCCCCCGACATCCGCCCCCTTGCCCAGATCGGCCAGCGCGATCACCACATTGTCCGACCCGTGCAACCGGATCACGCCGCCCGTTCCCGCCATCGCTTCCCCCCGCAGCCCTTCCTTGACCAAGGCGCCGCCCATGCCTAACATGTTAGCATGTTACAGCCGCCCGATGCCCCTCCACAAGAGCCATCCGAAGCGCGCCTCGCGCCGCTCGACCGGTTTTCGGGCAGCCTCGGCCAGCGCGTGTACCAGACCCTGCGCGAGGCGATCCTGTCGCTGTCCTACCGCCCGGGCGAAATCCTGCGGAAGCCGGAAATCTGCGAAGCCCTCGGCGTCTCGCGCAGCCCCGTCGCCGATGCCGTGGCGCGGCTCGCCTCCGAAGGGCTCGTCGATGTGGTCCCGCAGGCGGGCACCTTCGTCGCCCGCTTCTCGATGGAAGAGATCCGCGAAGGCGCCTTCCTGCGCGAGGCGATCGAGGTCGCGGCGGTGGAACGCGTGGCCGAGACGATCACCGAAGAGCAACTCACCCAACTGCGCCGCAACGTCACCGTGCAGGCCGCGCTGATCGCCGACGGCGATGTGCCGGGCTTCTACCAGACCGACGCGCAGATGCATGAACTGATCCTGTCCTTCACCGGCTTCCGCAAACTGGCGCAGGTCAGCGAAACCGCATGGCTCCATGTCAACCGGGCGCGGCAACTGATCCTGCCGGTGCCGGGGCGCATCGAGGCGACGCTGGACGAACACCGCGCCATCCTCGCCGCACTGGAAGCGCACGATCCCGAAGCGGCACGCCTTGCCACCCGCGCCCATCTGCGGCAGTTGATCACCTATCTCGAACCGCTCGAACGCGACCGGCCCGATCTCTTCGATCCGGCCTGAAAGGCAGCCCATGACGATCCCCAACCGCCCGCGCTACGCCACGCGCCTCAATGCCTTCAAGCGCAAGGGGGACACGGTGGCGGACATGATCGCAAGGGCAGGGGAGGTGGGCGGCCTGACCTCTGCCGACCTGAACTTTCCCGACCATTTCGACCATCACTCCCCGGCGGAACTGGCCGATCTATTGCAGAAATCGAACATGGCGCTGAACGGCCTCGCCATGCGCTACTACACCGATCCGGGCTTCAGGCTGGGCGCCTTCACCCATCCCGACCCGACCGTCCGCCGCGCCGCCATCGACATCACGAAGCGCGGCCTCGACGCGCTGGCGCAGATGGGCGGCACGGTGATGACCGTCTGGCTGGGACAGGACGGCTTCGACTACAGCTTCCAGGGGAACTACGACCGGATGTGGGACGACACCCTGTCGGGCCTGGCCGAAATCTGCGACCACAACCCCGCGCTCGACATCTCCATCGAATACAAACCGAACGAGCCGCGCTCCTGGTCCGTCCTGCCCGACATGGCCACGACGCTCCACGCCATCCGCGACCTCTCGCGCCCGAACCTCGGCGTGACGCTCGACTTCTGCCACATGCTCTTCGCCGGAGAGATGCCCGCGAAATCCGCCATCCTCGCCGCCCGCCACTGCCGCATCATGGGCGTGCATCTGAACGACGGCTATGCCAAGCGCGACGACGGGCTGATCGCAGGCACCGTCCACCCGATCCAGACGGTGGAACTCTTCTGGACGCTCGACCGCATCGGCTATGACGGGGTGATCTATTTCGACACCTTCCCCGATCACGGCGGGATGGACCCGGTGCAGGAATCCCGTGCCAACCTCGCCCTGACCGAACGCCTCCGTGCCGTCGCGGCCACGCTGAAAGACGACCCCGCCCTGACCGCCGCGATGTCCGCACAGGACGCCGCCGCCGCCACGCGGATCATCGCCCGCCAGCTTTACGGCGCCTGACCGCCCGACTCGTCCCAAGCCTCTTTATCCCGGCCCAAATGCCCCCGGGGGTGCGGGGGCTGGCCCCCGCACCTGAGCCGAAGCGCGGCACGCGCGCAGGCGAGGCAAGGGGAACGCGCCGCGCCCTTGCGCGGCGCTCCGCTTCACAACCCGTAGAACCCGGCGGCCGTCCCGCCATAGACCAGCGCCCTGTCCACCTCGGACAGACCCGCTGTCAGGGTCAGCGCCGCCGCCCGCCAATCCGCATATTCCCCGCGCAGGCGGCAGACCGGCCAGTCGGACCCCCACATCACCCGCTCCGGTCCGAAGGCTGAAAAGACATGGTCCACATAGGGTTTCAGGTCGGCCACCGTCCAGTCGGCATCGGCCTCCGTGATCAGCGCCGAGAATTTCACCACCGCCGCCGTCTCGTCGGCGATCCGGCTCATGCCATCGGCCCAGAAGCGGAAATGCGACGCCGACTTTTCGCGGATCTGCGGCTTCATGCAATGGTCCACCACCACCGGCAGGGACGGATAGCGCTTCAGGATGGTCACGAAATGCGCCAGATGGCGGGGAAATCCCAGCGCGTCGAAGCGCAGGCCAAGGTCGCACAGCGCCTTGAACCCCCATTGCACATCGTCCCGCAGCATCCAGCCGTCATCGGGGATGTCCTGTATCATGGGCCGCACGCCCTTGAACTTCGGATGGCCCGACAGGCGCTTCAGCTCTGCGAGGTCCGACGGCCTCTCGAAATCCACCCAGCCGACGACGCCCAGAACCCAGGGCGTCGCATCGGCAAGACCCAGCATGTATTCCGTCTCGGCCACGGTCGGCGCGGCCTGCACCAGAACCGTCCCCTCCACCCCCGCCGCCTGCAATTGCGGCCAGAGCTCGTCGGGGAAATAGGGCCGCGACAGGATGGGGTCGTCCTTCGGCATCCAGCCGTAATCGCCCCGCCCGGGCTGCCAGAAATGCTGGTGCGCGTCGATCTGCATCCTCTCCCCCTCAGACCGGGGCGTCGGGGTGGATCAACCCCTCGGCCTTCATCTCTGCCCACAGTGCCGCGGGAATCACGGCCCGCGCCGCCGCAAGGTTGCTTTCCATCTCGACCAGCGTCTGCCCGCCGGGGATGACCGACACCACCGCCGGATGGCGCGTGCAGAACTGGAAGGCCGCATCCACCAGCCGCACGCCATGCGCCTGACAGAGTGTTTGCAACCGCCCCGCCTTCTCCATCGCCCAGTCCGGTGCGTCGTTGTAGCGGTATTGCGCCCCCGGGCGCGGGCCGGTGGCAAGGATGCCGGAATTGTAGGGGCCGCCGACGACCACCCCCACCCCCCGCGCGGCGGCAGGGTCCATGAACCCGGACAGCGACTCGTTCCGCAGCAGCGAATATTCCCCCGCCAGCAGGAAGATGTCGAAATCCCCCCGGTCCAGCAGCCAGCGGCAGGGCTCCCACTCGTTCACCCCCGCCCCGAAGGCACGGATCACCCCTTCGTCCTGCAGCCTGACCAGCGCGCGATAGCCGCCCGCCATGAACTCTGCCAGCCGCGCCTCCAGCGCCGCCTGCGAGCCGTGGTTGAAGATGTCCAGATCATGGGCATAGAGGATGTCGATCCGGTCGATGCCCAACCGCTCCAGCGAGAATTCGACGGACCGGAACACGGCATCGTATCCGTAGTCATAGACCTCGTTCCGCGACGGCACGTCGAACCACTTGCCGAAACCGTCGCGCCTGTCGGGCGTGGTGGCGCGGAACAGCCGCCCGATCTTGGAGGAGATCACGTATTCGTCCCGCGGTTTGCCCCGCAAGAAGCGGTTCAGCCGCGTCTCGGACAGGCCCAACCCGTAAAGCGGCGCGGTGTCGTAATAGCGGATTCCGCCCTCCCACGCCGCCTGCAGCACGGCATGGGCATCGTCATCCGTGATCGCGCGGAACAGGTTGCCGATGGGCGCCGACCCGAACCCCAGCGTGGTGAAGTCCAGCCCGCCATTGCCCAGCCTGTCCCAGTGCCGCGTTTTCTGGTGCCGCCGTTCCTGCATCCGTGCCTCCGCTTTCAACTGACATGCTAGTATGTTCCCCCTTCCGGTCCAATCCCTTTCCGTCTAGCCTTCCCCCGTATCGGGAGGATGCGATGTCACGTTTCGAAAAGGTCTTCGGTGCGGGCAGGAAGCCCGTCATCGCCATGGTCCATCTGGGCGCCTTGCCCGGCACGCCGCTGCATGACGCGGCGGGCGGGGTGGAGGCGATCTTCACGGGCGCCGCGGCCGACCTTGCCGCGCTGCAGGCGGCGGGGGTCGATGCGGTGATGTTCGGGAACGAGAATGACCGCCCCTATGAATTGAAGGTCGACACGGCATCGACCGCCACCATGGCCTATGTCATCGGCCGCCTGCGTGACCGCATCACCGTGCCCTTCGGCGTCAACGTGCTGTGGGACCCGATGGCGAGCGTCGCGCTGGCCGCCGCCACCGGCGCGGCCTTCCTGCGCGAGATCTTCACCGGCACCTATGCCAGCGACATGGGCATCTGGGCCCCCGATGCCGGCGCCGCCCAGCGTTATCAGCACCGTCTGGGCAATACCGGCTGTGCGCTTCTCTACAACGTCTCGGCCGAGTTTGCAGGCAGCCTCGACCCGCGCAGCCTGCCCGACCGGGCGCGGTCGGCGGTGTTTTCCTCCATTCCCGACGCGGTTCTGGTATCGGGCGCCATCACGGGCGAGGCGGCCGAGATGCGCGATCTGGAGGCGGTGAAGCGCGTCCTGCCCAAGACGCCCGTGCTGGCCAATACCGGCGTGAAACACGCCACCATCGCCGATGTGCTGCGCGTGGCGGATGGCTGTATCGTGGGGTCCGCGCTGAAACGACGGGGGCGACACCTGGGCGGCGGTGGATGCCGACCGCGCCCGCGACTTCATGGACAAAGCCCGCGCCGCGAGGGGATACTGATGCCTGCTAAGCGGAGCGGGCAAAGCCCGCACGCCCTTCCTGTCGGAGGCGCGGGGCGCGCCTCCTCCGCGTTCGGGGGGCGCACGCGCCCCCTCTGGCCGCAAGCGGCCATTCACCCCCTGTGGATATTTGGGGACGGAAAATGAAGCTGACTGATTTGATCCGCGACTACATGCTGATCCCAGGTCTGGCGGGGCATGAGGAGCGGATACGGGCGCGGATCGCGGCCGATCTGGATGCTTTGGGGATCGGGCACCGGACCGACCGGCTGGGCAACCTGTCCGCCACGCTGGAGGGGGATCCTGCCGCGCCTTCGGTGCTGGTCTTCACCCATATGGACCAGCTGGGGTTCATCGTGCGGAAGGTCGAGGCCTCTGGCCTGATCCGGCTGGAGCGGCTGGGCGGCGTGCCGGAGCGGGCGCTGGCGGCGCAGGCGGTGGTGATCTGTTCGCGCAAGGGGGACATTCCCGCGCTGATCGCCAACAAGAGCCATCATGCGACCTCGCCCGAGGAGAAGTATCGCGTGGTGCCCTATGCCGAGCTTTACGTCGATGCCGGATTCGCGTCGAAGGCCGAGGCGGAGGCGGCGGGGGTGCGGATCGGGGATGCGGTCGTCTATCGCCCCCGTGTGATGGAGCTGGCGAACGGACGGCTGGCGGGGACGAGTGCGGATGACCGCGCCGGATGCGCGGCGCTGGTCGATCTGGTAGCGCGGTTGCGGGACCGGAAGGCGGGGCCGACGGTCCACCTCGTGTGGTCGGTGCAGGAGGAGTACAACCTGCGCGGCGTGCTGCCGGCGGCGGCGGCGGCGAAGCCCGACATCGCCTTGCAGATCGACCTGCTGCTGGCCTGCGACACGCCGGACATGGCGGGGCGGGGCGAGGTGACGCTGGGCGGGGGGCCGGGGATCAGCCTCTATTCCTTCCACGGGCGCGGCACGCTGAACGGGGTGATCCCGCATCCGGCGCTGGTGGCGCTGATGGAGGAGGTGGCCGAAGCCGAGGGTCTGCCCCTGCAACGGTCGGCCCATACCGGGGCGCTGACCGATCTGTCCTATGTCCAGTTCATGGGCGAGGAGGGGGTGGCCTGCCTCGATGTCGGTTTCCCCATGCGCTATACCCATTCCGCGCTGGAGGTGGTGGACCCTGCCGATGTGGCGGGAATGGTCACGCTGCTCGAGTCGGCGCTGGCCCGCATCACCCCCGGTTTCAACCTGATCCGGTAAGGCCATGACCCATACGCTCGGCATCGATATCGGCACGTTTGAATCGAAGGGCGTCCTCGTGGATGGCGGGGGGCGCATCGTCGCCACCGCCACCCGGCCGCACCGGATGCTTGTCCCGCGCCCCGGCTGGGCCGAACACCGCGCGGACGAGGATTGGTGGGGCGATTTCGTCCACATTACCCGCGCGCTGCTGGCCGAGTCCAAAGTGGACCCGAAGGACATCGCCTGCGTCGCGGCCTCGGCCATCGGGCCCTGCATGCTGCCCGTGGATGCGCAGGGCGCGCCGCTGATGAACGGCGTCCTCTATGGTGTCGACACGCGGGCGGCGGCAGAGATCGAGCAGTTGACCGCCACCATCGGGGCGGAGCGGATCATGCAGGTCTGCGGCAATGCGCTGACCTCGCAGTCGGTGGGGCCGAAGATCCTCTGGCTGAAGAACCATCAGCCGGAGCTTTATGCGCGGATGGCGAAGGTTCTGACCTCTACCTCCTACATCACGTGGAAGCTGACGGGGGAATATGTCATCGACCACTACACGGCGGCGAATTTCTCGCCGCTTTATGACGTCAACGCGCTGGGTTGGACCGATGCGCTGGCGCCGGAGATCGTGGGGCTGGAGAAGCTGCCGCGGCTGATGTGGTCCACCGACATCGCGGGCCATGTGACGGCGGCGGCGGCGGCCGAGACGGGGCTGGCGGAAGGCACGCCCGTCACCTGTGGCACGATCGACGCGGCGGCCGAGGCGGTCTCCGTGGGCGTCCAGCGGCCGGGCGAGATGATGATGATGTATGGGTCCACCATCTTCATCATCCAGGTGACGTCGGACCCCGTGCGCGATGCGCGGCTGTGGTATGCGCCATGGCTCTGGCCGGGGATGCATGCGTCGATGGCGGGGCTGGCGACATCGGGCACGCTGACGCACTGGTTCCGCGACCAGTTCGCCCGCGACGCGACCTTCGGCGAATTGGCGGCGGAAGCTGCGGCCAGCCCCAAGGGGGCGAAGGGCCTGCTCTGCCTGCCCTATTTCAGCGGCGAGCGGACGCCGATCCACGACCCTATGGCCAAGGGGGCCTTCTTCGGGCTGGACCTGACCCATACGCGGGGCGACATGTTCCGCGCGGTGCTGGAAGGCATCGCGTCCGGCACCGCCCACGTACTGGACACCTATCGCGAGCTGGGGGCCTTTCCCGACCGCATCCTTGCCGTGGGCGGCGGGACGAAGAACGCGGTCTGGATGCAGGCCACGTCCGACCTGTGCCGGGCCGGGCAGATCGTCTGCGAAAAGACGGTGGGCGCGAGCTATGGCGATGCCTTCCTCGCCGCGACTGCCGTGGGCAAGGCGCTGCCGGACCAGATCGTGGAATGGAACCCCGTCGCCCGCACCGTCCGGCCGGACGAGGTGGCGGCCTATGCGCGGCAATACCCGCTGTTCAGGCGGCTCTACGCCCAGACCCGCGACATCGCGCATGAACTGGGGGGCGCGTGATGCGCTATGACCGGATGCGCCCGCATCAGGTGCAGGCGGCGATTGCCGCAGGCGTGCCGGTCGTGCTGCCGCTGGGGGTGATGGAACATCACGGCGGCCACCTGCCAGCCGGTGTTGACTTGCTGGCCGTGACCGAAATCCTCGACCGGCTTGGGGACGAGGTGGTGGTGCTGCCGCCCTTCGCCTATGGCGCGGCGAGCCATGCCGTGGCGGGGCCGGAGCACGGGACCACCCTGCATGTGGACGCATCCGCGCTGGTGCCGTTCTTCGAGTCGCTTTGCACCGCGCTGCTCGCGGCGGGGTTCCGCAATGTCCATGCGGTGATCCACCACCAGTCCGAGAATATCGCGCAGGGGATGCCCACGGACCTTGCCTTCCGGCTTGCCGCCCGCAACGCGATCTTCCGCCATCTGGAAGCCGAACGCGGCGCAGGCTGGTGGGGCAGGCGGGACATGGCGGATTACTATGCGGAAGCCGGAAAGGGGACGGACCCGTTCAACTGGATCAGGCTGCATCCGCTGTTTCCGAAGAACGACGTCTTCCCCTTCGACCATGCGGGCGAGGGCGAGACGGCGCTGATGCTGGCGCTGGCCCCCGATACCGTGGCAATGGAGCGGGCGGGCGATGGCGATCCATGGTGGACCGAAACCGCCCCCCGCGCCACGGCGGCCAAGGGGGACGAGGGGGTCGCGCTGGCGCTGGCCCATCTGAGCAAGGTGCTGGGCTTGTAGAAAGCAAGGCACCGCGCCCCGGGCTTGACCCGGGGCCTCCACGTCCACCGTGGGCACGGGTCAAGAGGGGAGGTCCCGGGTCAAGCCCGGGACGGGGACGCTCCTATGCCACTGGCAACTCCGGCAGGTCCACCACGCCCTTCTTCAGGATGAAGCAGCCATAGGGCCCGCTGTCACTGGTGCGGATGATGGCGAAGGACCGCTTCGCCGCTTCGTAGAAGGCGAACCGTTCCAGCGCCTGCATCTGCACGGGCCGCCCCTCGGCGGCATCCACCACCGCCTGCATCCGCGCAAAGATCGGCACCACGCCGTCGGGATTGCCCACCACCTGCATCCGGCTGACGGGCGCGGGGACGAAGGTATCCAACGGCATCAGCGACAGGATCGCCCGCGCTGCCACGGGGATGTCGCAGCCTGCCATGTCCACCAGCCGGCCATAGGTCGTTTCCGCCGCAATCGTCGCCGCCGGATGGTTCACATCGCAGATCACCAGATCGTCGCCATGCCCCATCAGCATCAGGACATGCACCACTTCGGCCGAAAGCCTCTGGTCGATGCCCTTCAGCATTACTTCACCGCCCCTGCGGCCATCCCCTTGATGATGTACTTCTCCAGCACGATCCCGATCACGATCAGCGGCAGGATCGCGGCAAAAGACAGCGCGGCCATCGACCACCAGGAAATCCCCTGGCTGCCCGTCTGGCTGGCCACCATCACCGGCAGGGTATTGGCATAGGTCGATGTCAGCAGCGCCGCGAAGAAATATTCGTTCCACGTCAGGACAAGCGACAGGATGAAGGCCGCCACCATCCCCGGCAGGGCGATGGGCAGGATGATCGTGGCAAACGCCCCCCAGATCGACAGCCCGTCCACAAGCGCCGCCTCCTCCAGCTCGGTCGGGATGGACCCGAACTGGTCGCGCATGATCCAGATGACGATGGGCAGCACCGACAGCGTGTAAAGCAGGATCAGCCCCACCCGCGTGTCCAGAAGCGCCAGTTCCTTGTAGAGGACAAGGAAGGGCAGGGCCAGAACCACGGGCGGCAGGATCAGCTGGCTCAGGAAGAAGAAACTGATGTCGCTGTTGCGCATGAATCCGAAACGGTAATTGAACCGCGACAGCCCATAGGCCGCCAGACTGCCCAGAGCCACCGCCAGCGCCGATGAGGTGACAGAGATCACCAGCGAATTCATGAACCG
>AYNO01000090.1 GCA_000500915.1 Rhodobacter sp. CACIA14H1 | reverse complement strand
CGGGCACGCCCAGGATCAGCACGGCCGCCGTCATGAATTCGGGCACGGTCAGGCTGAACGGCAGCCGCGTCAGCCCGCCCAGCATGGAATAGGCCGGGGAGGAAAAGCTCACGATCGGCACGCCCTGGGTGAGGACGAACAGGACGCCCCGGATAAGCGCGAGCATCGCCAGCGTCGCCACGAAATCGGGGATGCGCATCAGCGTGATGACCAGGCCGTTGACCACGCCCAGCGCGAGGCCGGTCAGGCAGCCCGCCAGCAGGGCAAGCGGCAGCGGCACGCCCGCGGTCGAGATCAGCCATGCCGCGACCCCGCCGGCCAGCGCCGCGATGGCGCCCACCGAGAGGTCAATGCCGCCCGCGATCAGGACGATGGTCATGCCCATCGCCACCAGCACCAGCAGGGCAGACTGGTTCAGGATGTTGGCCCAGTTCAGCCAGGTCAGGAAGAAGGGCGAGACAAAGCTCATCGCGACGGAGGCCAGGATCAGGAACAGGAACATGCCTGCCGCCGGGCCCGAGACGAGGTTGCGCAAGGAACGGGTCATGGCTCAGGCCCCCTGATTGATCTGTGACGCGGGATCTGCTTCGGCGGCGGGCCGTTCGACGGACGCCAGATGGCGTTCGACGAAACCGCCCGCCCAGCCGTGAAAGGCCACCGCCAGCAGGATCGCGATGCCCACCACGACCTGATACCAGGTCGGGTCTACCCCGGCGATCTGCAGCCCCGCCGCAATCGCCGCTAGAAGGAGCGCGCCAATCGCCGCGCCCACCACCGACCCGCGCCCGCCCGACAGAGCCGTGCCGCCCAGCACCGCTGCGGCGATGGCCTGCAGTTCATAGCCCCGGCCCAGCGCGGGTTGCACCGATGCCAGCCGCGCCGCCAGCAGAACGCCCGATACCGACGCCAGCACCCCCGACATCACGAAAACCGCAAGCCGCAGCCTGTCCACGTCGATGCCCGCAAAGGTCGCGGCCGCCGGGCTCATCCCCGCCGCGCGGACCGACCGGCCAAAGGCCGACCGCTGCATGACGAAGGCCAGCGCCACCACCAGGCCCACGCCCAGCACGATAGGAAAGGGAATGCCCAGCACGGTGCCATAGGCCAGCCAGCTGAAGGCGGGCGTCTCTCCGCCGCGCAGGGGGCGATAATAGGCCAGGATCTGCAGCAGCCCCGCCCCTACGCCCATCGTGGCCAGCGTGACGATGAAATCCGACAGCCGCAGCACGGTGACCAGAAGGCCGTTCACCAGGCCAAAGCCCAGCCCCACCGCCAGCCCCGCCGTGATGGCGGGAACTGTGCCAAATCCCATCGTGAACATGAACATCGTCACGCCCCCCGACAGGCCCAGCACTGACCCCACCGACAGGTCGATCACGCCGGCCGTCAGCACGAATGACATGCCCACCGCGATCACCAGGATGAACATCGACTGCACGACAATGGCTGACAGGTTCTCGGCCGACAGGAAGGCCGGGTTCAGGATGCCGAACACCGCGCCGGCCAATGCCAGCGCAAGCAGGATCGGGATCCCCTCCAGCCGCAGGAAACGGGCAAGACCGCGCTGCATGGCATGTTCCTTCAGTGTGAGGCGGCGGCAAGCGCCATGAATTGCTCTTCCAGGCGGGTGGCGGTGCCGTGGCTGTCACTGGCCGTCAGGCCGGGCAGTTCGCCCACGATCCGGCCCGCCCGCATCACCAGAACCCGGTCCGACAGGCCCAGAAGCTCGACCAGATCGGACGAGCGCACGATGGCCGACCCGCCCTTGTCCACGAAGTCGCGGATCAGGCGGTAGATCTCGATCTTGGCGCCGACGTCCACGCCTTCGGTTGGTTCGTTGAAGATGATGACATCCGGTTTCGCGGTCAGCGCGCGGGCGATGATCGCCTTTTGCTGGTTGCCGCCCGACAGCCGCATGATCTGCTGGCCGATGCCGGTGGCACGGATGCGCAGCCGCGCGAACCAGTCGGCGGCGACCCGGGCCTCGGCGCGGCGGTCGATGATGCCCAGACGGCTGAACTGGTCCAGCGACGCGACCGAGATGTTCTGCGCGATCGAGAATGCGGGCAGGATGCCGCGCAGCTTGCGCTCGTTGGGAACATAGGCCAGGCCCGCGCGAAACGCATCGCGCGTGCGGCGGATGCGGCGGGGCTGGCCGTTCAGGTGCAGGCTGCCCGCCGTCTGGCGCACCGCGCCCACCATGGTTTCCACAAGCCGGTTGCCGCCCGCGCCCTGCAGCCCGCCGATGCCCAGGATCTCGCCCTTGCGCAGGGTCAGGTCGATGCCCGACAGGCCCGCCGCGCTGCCAAACCCGCGCAGGGCCAGCACCTCGGGGCCGGTGGCGTGCTGGTGCTTGCCCTGGGCCACCAGGCTTTCGATGCTGTCCACGTCGCGGCCCACCATCATCCGCACCACCCGATCGGGGCTGGCCTCGGCCCCGTCCAGCGTGCCCACCAGCGCCCCATCGCGCAGCACGGTCACCGCATCGGCCAGGCCCGCCAGCTCCTCCAGATGATGAGTCACCCACAGCACCGCGGTGCCGCGCGCGCGCAGGCGGCGCATCTGGTCGAACAGGATCGCGCGCTCGGCCTCGCTCAGGCCGCCGGTGGGTTCGTCCAGGATGATGAGAGCGGCGTCAAAAGCCAGCGCCTTGATGATTTCCACCACCTGCTTCGACAGGGCGTCAAAGCCCTCGACGGGGCGGTGCAGGCGGCGGCGGTCAAAATCAAAGTCATCGCACAGCTGATGGACCCGTTCGGTCATCGCGCGGGCATCGACCATGCCCAGACGCCCCGCAGCCCCGGGGGCCAGAATCTCACGGCCCAGAAAGATGTTTTCGAGCGCGGTCAACGTGTTGATCAGGCTGCGTTCCTGATGCACCGTGCTGATCCCGGCCGCCTGCGCCACCTGCGGCGAGGTCAGATCCGTCTCTTGCCCCTTCACCACGATGCGCCCCTCGTCGGGGCGGTAGACGCCCGACATCATCTTGATGACGGTCGATTTCCCGGCCCCGTTCTCGCCCACCAATGCGTGGACGGTGCCGGGCCGGATCGCGAAGCCCACATCGCGCACCGCGATGGTCCCCGGAAAGCGTTTGACCAGTTGTTCAAGGCGGACAACGGCATCGGACATGGCGGTGACTCCGGTCAGAATGGGTCGGCCCCGGGGAGAGAGACTGGGAGGACCCCCCGGGGCCCTGGTCGGCAGACGGGTCAGGCGACCCGCGCCGCCCGGGCAGAAGCGTCCAGGTAATCGACGATCGCGGCGGCAAAGGCGGGAAGGTCGGGCGGGGTGCGCGCGGTGATGACATTGCCATCAACCACAGCCGCCTGATCGGACACCCAGGTGCCGCCCGCGTTTTCCACGTCATCGCGGATCGGCGCATAGCCGGTGATCCGACGCCCCTTGCAGACCCCGGCCGAGGCCAGGATCCAGCCGCCGTGGCAGATGGCCGAGACCAGCTTGCCTGCCTTGTCCATGTCGCGCACGAAGTCGATCATCGGCCGGCACAGGCGCATGTGGTCGGGGGCAAAGCCGCCGGGCACGACGACAGCATCGAAATCGGCGGGTTTCGCGTCGCGGATGGCCAGCGTGGCTTCCATCTCGTAACCCAGCTTGGAGGCAAACACCGCCTTGTGGCCCGGGCCGATCACGGTGACCTCAGCGCCCGCTTCGGTCAGGCGGTAAAACGGATACCAGGCTTCCATCTCCTGATAGTCGTCCTCGATCAAAAGCGCGACGCGCTTGTCCTTCAGGCTCATCTTGGCCTCCGTTCAATGGGGGATGTGGGAGAACACAGGCAGGGGCACGCCCTGCCTGTGCCTTTGCGGCAGATCAGGGCTTCTGGCCGATCATGTCGTAGTATTCGAACGAGGTGCGCACATCGCCGTAGTTCATCTGGATGTTGCGCAGCGCCTCCCAGTGCTGGCCGTAGCCCAGGGGCACGTTTTCCAGCATGTTGGGCACGGCGGTGGTCGTGTCGGCCAGGGCCACGATCTTGTAGTTCTTGTTCCAGCCGTCCAGCGACGTCGCATGCATGCAGTTGGCCGAGGTCACGCCGCAGATCACCAGCGTGTCGCGGCCGTCTTCGCGCATCCATTCGTCCAGCGCCGTGTTGTAGAACGACGAGAACCGGTGCTTCTGGAACACGATCTCGTCGGCGCGCGGCTTGACCCGGTCGTCCAGTTCGGCATCGCGGTTGCCCCACGAGCCGGGCGACTGCGGCGTGCCGCACTGGAAGGGCGGCCATTTCGGGCCGGCATTGCCCGTGTCGCGGCCATCGCCGCGCAGGCCCCACAGCGACCAGACCACCGGGATGCCCGCCTTGCGCGAGGCCGCGATGACATCGATGCAGGGCTGCACCGTATCGGTGCCCGCAGGGGCGCCCCCGACGGAGGGGACATGGCCCGCGCCGGTGGGGTCGACGATCAGTTTCTGGATATCCAGCGCCAGGACCATCGTCTTTTTCGGGTCCAGGCTATTCTCGATCAGCATGTTGGGCTGGCCGAAGAAATGGCGGGGCACGACCTTCTCAAGGTTCTCATAGGTGTAATCGAGCGACGACATGGGTTTCCTCCTTTGGCTCGGTAACGTGACCCTTCGCCTGGGGCGCGGGCCGGTGGATCGCCCCGCCGGACAGGCGGGCCGGATCAGTGGCGGGGCCGGTCAGGCCGCCGCGTATTTCCGCAGCACCGCCTCATCGACGGTAATGCCCAGCCCCGGCCCCTGCGGCACATCCAGCCGCCCGTCGCGAAGACTGAAATTCTCGACCAGCAGATCGTCGCGCAGCGGGTTGTGCTTGCGGTCAAACTCCACGATCGGTTCGTTCTGCAGGGCCACCGGGTTGGCCGTGTGTGGCTGCGGCGGAATGGTGGCCAGCGCCTGCAGCGCGGCGGCCAGCGCCACGCCCGACCCCCAGACGTGCGGCACCGTCAGCACGCCAAAGGCCGATGCCAGCGCCTGGATCTTCAGGAACTCGGACAGGCCGCCGCAGACGCAGATGTCGGGTTGGGCGATGTCGACACAGCCTTCCGACAGGAAGTCGCGAAAGCCAAAGCGCGTGAATTCGGCCTCGCCGCCCGCGACCGGCACGGAGACGGCCGCGCGGACGCGCTGGTATCCGGCACGATCTTCGGGGACCACGGGTTCCTCGATCCAGTGCACGCCGAACTTTTCCAGCTCCCGGCCGATGCGGATCGCGGTATTGGCGTTGTAGGCGTGATTGCAGTCGACCAGCAGCCGGATATCCGGCCCGACCGCGCGGCGCACGGCCGCGACACGGGCCATGTCTTCCTCGACCGACAGGAGGCCGATCTTCATCTTGAGGATGTCAAAGCCGCTCTCGACATAGGTCGCGGCCTCGGCCTCAAGGTCAGGCAGCAGGCGGTCGCGGTCCCAAGGCGCCTCGGGGTAATAGCAGCCGGTGGCATATGCGTGCACGGAGGTGCGGAACGCCCCGCCCATGAGCGCATGTACGGGCTGCCCCAGACGCTTGCCCCAGATGTCCCACATCGCGATGTCGATGGCACTGATCGCCTCAACATAGGTGCCCTTCTGCCCGAAATCGCGCGAAAAGGCATAAAGCCGTTCCGAGGTCACTACCGGACGGTCGGCGGGCTGTCCCACCAGCAGCGGCGCGAACACGTCGCCGATGACCGAGGCCACGGGTTCGGGCGGGCCATACTGCCCCCCCTCGCCCCAGCCCACGATCCCGTCATCTGTGGTGATGCGCACCAGCAGGCTGTTGCGCTCGGGGAACTTGGCCTGGGAGGAATAGAAGGTCTTGCCGCCCAGCGGCACCCGCAGGATGAACGTCTCGACCGACCGGATAAGCATCGTATTCTCCATCTTCGTCGTATCAGGCCGGCTGGCCCGTTGGGGCGGACTGACCCGTGATGGCGGTCTGGACCGCCTGGGGGGCCTGGGGGGCCTGGGCCGCCAGAAACCGGGTGATCCGGTCAAGAGAGTTCGCCAGATGCGCGAACATGGCGCGCGCGGCCTCCTCGCAATCGCAGGCCACGAGCGCCTCGCAGATGCGGATGTGTTCGGGCAACGTCGTCTCGTAGGCGGCGGGCAGGTTGCGGATCACCGACAGGCGGCACCAGCGGACCAGATCGTTGAGGTCCTGCATCGCGCGCTGCAGCCGCGTGTTGTTGCAGTGGTCCAGCGCGATCTCGTGCACGATCGTGTCGATTTCGGACAGGATGGCGGTGCGGTCCGCGCCGTTGCAGGCCTGCGCCTGGCGATACAGCGCCAGCGCCTCGGCCGCGCGTTCGGCGGGCACATGCCGGCAGGCCAGGCGGATCGCGGTGCATTCGATCGCGATGCGCACCTCGTAGATCTCGCGCAGGGTCGAGGCATTGAGGTCTGCCACGTTCACGCCGCGCCGGGGCGACACGGTGACAAAGCCTGCGGCCTCCAGCGACTTGATCGCGTCGCGCACCGGCGTGGGGCTGATCGCCCACATCTGTGCGTAATGCGCGACGTCGATGCGCTGGTTCGGCTGGAGCCGGTTCGAGATGATCTCCTCGCGCAAGGCCTGCTCGACCTGCGCGGCGAGGGACACCCTGTTGAAGTTCGCTGCATCGATCAATTCGGCCCTCTTGTTCCGATCCGAACCGGCCGACTGGCGCGATTCGCTGTATCTGAAGTGTAATATATCAGATATAAAGCTTCAGACAACAGGTCAGTTGCATCTCAATCGTGCCGCCCCTCGCGCGCTGGTTGACCGGCCAATTCGGCCAGATATATGCAATGTGCATGGGTTGGGGCCTGCGGAGCGGTACCCGGGCGATCGTCGGCAAGGAACCGGGATGACAAAGGAAAGCTTTCTGATCCAATCGTCGCTGGCCGATCAGGCACGCGAGGCGCTGCGCGACCAGATCATTTCGGGCAAGCTGCCGCCGAACGCGCGCATCGACCTGCACGATCTGGCCCAGCAGTGGAACATCAGCCCCACCCCGCTGCGCGATGCCGTCAAGGCGCTGGAAAGTTCGGGCCTGGTCGAGATCCAGCCCCGGCGCGGCGTCTTTGTCGCCGGGCTGGATCGCAAGGGCCTGCGCGAGACGTTCGAGCTGCGCATGGCCTTTGAGGGCATGGCTGCCCGGCTGGCCGCCGTGCATCTGCCCGACGGGCTGGCCGCCGATGCCGGGCGTCGCTACCGCGCCGCAGGCGCGATGCCCGCCGACCTGCAGGAGACCGCGCTGCAGGAGGTTGACACGCTGGTGCATGACATCGTGCGCGACAATTGCGGCAACAGCCGCCTGATCCGCCTGATGGAGGGGGTGCGGGACCTGGTGCAATGGTCACGCCAGACGATCATCCGGCATGTGCCGGAATCCTTTGCCGCCAGCCTGCCCGAGCATCTGGCAATCTGCGATGCGCTGGCCGCCCGGCACGCGGACGGCGCCGAACGGGCCATGCGCATCCATCTGGACGGGGTGCTGGCCCGGATCGAGGACTATCTTGACGCCCACGGCACGGTGATCGCCTGAGAGGGGCGATCACGGCCCTGCCCTGTCAGGCGCGCTTGCGGATCACCTTGGCGACCGGGTTCAACACCGGGTCACCCGCATAGCTGAAGCCGCCGCGCATCCAGTCGCCCTCGGCCACCTGAAGCGCGTCGCGCGCTTCGGCGATCTCGGCGGGTTCGTGGTGGCGGATGACCTGATAGAAGGCGTCGCGCTGCGCGGGCACGAAACCCGCCTCGGCGATGCAGGTCAGCACGCCGTGACGCACCTTCTGGCTCACGCGCGGGGCCTCTTTCGCGTGGGTTTCGAGAACGGAATCCACCGCGTTGATCGACCCTGTGCCGCACAGGTCATTCGCGCCGGCCCGCAGCGCGCGCGCGGCCGTCTGATAGCCCATCGTGCGCCACACCGCTCGGTGATGCGTGATGTTGTCCAGCGCGAGCCGGTGAATCGCCACCTGCTGGATGTATTCCTCGATGATCTCGTCGTTGCGCCTGACCCCGATCACCTCGCGCAGGCGGGTGTCGTTCAGCCGCATTGGCCAGACCTTGTGCGCCGCGATGCCGCGCCCGCCACGGTCAAGATCGCGGTCCTGCAGGGCGCGCAGCTCGACCAGATGCTGGACCCGTTCGGCGTGGCTTTCGCCCAAGCCGGTCACTTGGCTGGTCCAGGGCACATAGAGGCCCAGTTCCAGCGCAGTATCGACAATGCGATACCAGTCGCCGGCCGTGATCCGCAGCGGCGCGGTATCGGTGCGCACCCGGTCCACCAGGATCTCGGCCGAGGCGCCGGGCAGGCCGTCCATGCCGTTGGCCTGAAACTCGGTCATGATGTCGCGTGCGTCGCGGCCGGTCTGGCGCTCCAGCCCGCGGATCTCCTCGGGTGACAGGAAATCGACATGCATGTCCGGGAAATCGGACTTGATCCGGCGCAGCACGGTCAGGAACCAGTCAAATGACAGCTTCGGATTGATGCCGCCCTGGATCATGACCTCTTTCACATCCGCCACGGCAACCTGCCGGTGCAGCTGTTCCAGCACCTGATCGGGCGACATCGCATAGGCATCCGCCGCCCCCGGCGCGCGGTAGAAGGTGCAGAAGGCGCAGCCCACGTTGCAGACGTTCGTATGGTCGATGTTGCCGCCGATGCTGAAGGTGGCGAGCGTCGGCTCCACCTTGCGCAGCCGCATCTCGTGCGCAGCCGCGCCCACAGCGCCCGGGTCTGCGGCGAAGAGTGACAGGATTTCCGGCCCCGACAGGCGATGCCCGGCCAGGGCGCGGTCCAGCGCCACTTCCGCGAAATAGGTCTCGTTGCGTCCCATGCTGTCTCCCTCAGAAGCCGCCGTAGCGGATGAAGCCGCCGATCAGGATGGTCGTCACCCCGGCGGCCAGGTTGTATCGGCCAAGCCAGCTCATGGCTGCGTTGGCGCGCATCGCGACATTTCCGATGTCTTCCAGCGCCTCGCGGCTGGTGTCGTAGGGCAGCTTCACCAGCAGCCGGGGCCGGAGGTAGAAGGTGATGACCAGCGACGTGGCCACCACCGACAGCCAAAGCAGCATCATCAGCCCCAGCGCGAGCCCGTAGCCATCGGTGTAGAACCAGGGGTCAGCGATGTCGCCCAGCGTGCCCGCGCCCCACATCAGATACAGCCCGCTCAGCGCCACAACGGCCAGCGCGGCGAAGTTGATCCAGATGATGTCCGTCCCGATCAGCTCGCCCATCCGCGCGGCCTCGCGCGGGGGGATGGCGTCCAGCCGGTGCACGACCCGCTCGAGCAGCACGTTGCAGCCCACGAAGATCCCGCCAGCCAGCACATGCAGGCCCACTGCAATCTGGATGTCCAGCATATCAGTCCCTCCGCGCCACGGGCCGGCCGGTGCGGAAATCCCCGATCATGAGCCGTTCCTTGATATCGTCCATCCGCGCGACATAGGCGGGCCGGTCGCCCACAACCTCGGCCGCCTTGTCGGCCCAGTTGCCGCAGTAGCGGCAGGTGTTGCAGTGCCGCGAGCAATGCCCGTCGGCGAAGAATTTCAGGAAGCCGTCCAGTTCCCGCGCCTTGACCTTGACCCTGTAGTTCTGCGTGGCAGGGGTGCCGTCCAGCATGTTGGGCGGCTCCATCGCCACCAGCATCTCGGCCATGTCCTCCACGTCGCGGTCGAAATAGGCCTGGGTCACCTGCACGATCCAGTCGGTATGGCTGGCAGGCCCGTCGCCCATCTTCTCGCGGCCGGCGATCTTGACCACCTCCATCCCCATGTCGAGGTAGGCGTCGATGTCCTGCGGCCGGATCCAGGGCGCGCGCAGGTATTCCTCGGTACGGGCGCCTTTCCACTGGCTGCAGGAATAATAGCAGAAATCCGTGTGATAGCCGCCCTCGATGCTGGCCTGGGCATGCGACATGACCCCGGCGTGATAGCGCCGCAGCGGGCATTCGAACACGCAGCCCTCATTCACCAGCACCGACAGCTGACACGACACCGCCTTGCGGATGTCGCGCAGCACCGGGATCATCCGGTTCACATCCGGCGCCAGATGGATCAGCGCACCCCCAGCCGGTCATAGTGCACCGCAAGGTTGACTGAGTTCACCTCGGCCAGAACGGACACATGCACCTCGAGGTCGGGGTACCAGTGGCGCACCAGTTCCACCACGAAGGGGTTGGCCAGCACCACCCCGCGTGCCCCAATGCCGCGCAGCCATTCGCAGCGCTGCATGATGGCGAAGCGGCCCTCCTCGGACAGTTCAGAGTTGGGGCCGGTGGTCGCGTTCATCACGTAGATGAAACCGATCCCCATCTCGTTCATCAGCGCGACCTGATCCTCGATCATCTCCTCGGTTACCGATGGAAGGTTGGCCGAGTTGCGCAGCGTCGCTTCGGAGGGCAGCGAGCCGTAGACGTATTTGGGCTGGAACTTGCGCAGCTTTGGCAGCAGCGCGGGGTCCCAGTTGGTGGGGATCATCATCTTGCCGGTCAGGCGGTTGCCCGTGGTCATGTCGCTCTCCTCTGGCTCAGTTCGCGGGCGTCGATCACCTGCCGGAAACCCCAGGCCAGCCCGGCGCCCCCCATCCAGTCGATCTGCACGTCAGAAAGCCCGAAGGCGCGGCGCAGCACGCCTTCGGGATCATCGCCGCCCGGCGCGCCTTCGATCAGGATGCGCAGGCGGCTTTTCGCCTCGGTGTCGCGCACAAGGAGCGAGACGCGGCCTACCAGGCCCGGGTCCTCGTCCAGGATTGCGCGAACCGCATAGCCGGTGACAGGGCGGCCTTCGATCATCATGGTGCTTTCGGGGCGGGCCAGGATGCGCAGGCGCGGCAGGCAGGAGCCGCAGGCGCAGGTGCCCGGCACGAAAGCGGCCGTGTCGCCAGTGTCATAGCGCACGAAGGGGCTGCCCGCCGCGACAAGCTTGGTGATGACGAGGCGGCCGGGCGCGCCGTCGGGCACCGGGTTGCCCTGCTTGTCCAGCACCTCGATCAGGCAGACATCCTCGTGCACATGCATGCCGCTGTGGTGGCCGCATTCGTCCAGCGCGGCGCCTTCCTGGGTGCCGCCGCGTTCAAAGACCTCGGCACCCAGGCGGTCGGTCAGATGGCGGCGCAGGCCCGGCGTCAGCGCAAGGCCCGCCAGCACCACCGAACGCACCGGCGCAAAGGCCGCCCGCGGGTCAATGCCCCGGTCAGCGCAGTATTTCAGCACGTTGAGGATGAACGGCGGGGTCGAGGTGACGAAAGCAGGCCGCACGTCCAGCAGCGCGTCCACAAAGGGCGCGGCATGAGCCGGGTCCGACAGCGTGCCCCAGAAATAGCAGGGCTGCGCCCCGCGGCCCACCACCGCGTGCCCCTCCATCGCGGCCAGACGATGCCAGGACGGCGACAGGATCAGCGCCCGGTCGCCGGGCTGCAGGCCCGCCCAGATGAAACCGCGCAGCGTGGGGGCGACATAGGCCGCCGTTTCCGCCGGATCGAGCCAGAGGACCAGCGGATTGCCCGACGTGCCCCGGGTGGAAAAGCCCACCCGCGCGGCCTCCAGCTGCGGCTGGCCGCCGGCATGGCGGATCATCATGTTCTTGGTCACGATGGGCAAGGCGCGCAGGTCATCCCAGGTGGCGGGCGCGGCCGCATCGCCCCAGGTGTCGCGGTAGAAGGCGCTTGTTGCACGCGCATGGGCCACCACACCTGCAATCCGCGCCAGTTGCCAGTCGCGGCGGCGCGCGTTGTCCCAGCGGTCGAAATCGGCGGGCACCGGGGTCATGGCGCGTCCTTTCCTGCGATGGCGATGCGCCAGTCCTCCGGGCCGGCCGGGCAGCCGGGCGCGAGGTCGGGTGCCATGTCGGCCGGAAGCGCCACCAGCGCCCCGCCGCGCCGCGCGACAACCGCGCCGCCATCGGGGGTCTGGTCATAATGGCTGTGGCGCAGGTGCATCTGCCCGCAGACCGCGCATTCCGGCGCCATCAGCATGCCCGCCTCGGCCAGGGCCATGCGCCGCCCGCGGGGAAAGGCAGCCACCGGGTCGCGGCGTTCCAGCCCGAAGGTGGTGATGATCGTGATCCCGTCCAGCGGCTGCTCCGCCTCGCGGCAATAGGTGATGAGGGCGGGCACGGCCTCGGCCCGGACGCACAGGGCGTCAAATGCCACCTGCTTGAGTATCGAGGGCACCAGCGCCACCCGTTCGCGGCTGGCATCCAGGCAGATGACCCGGCCGCGCAGCCGTTCGGCCAGTCCCGCCTCAAGCATCGGCGTCAGGAGCGCCGAGCCCAGAAACGCGATGGGCGAGGTGCCGAAATCGATCACGCCGATCGTCGCGCCCGGGGCGATCCCCATGATGGTGCAGCACCAGGCCAGGTGTTCGGCCCAATGGTCCAGATCGGCGGCGCGCAGGTCCAGGCGCCCGTCGGGCAGGCCAAAGGACAATGTGATCTCATTCGGCATCAAGGAACCTCACCATGCCCAGTCGGTCCACCGCGACGATGCGGCCGGTGCGCGCCACCTGATTGCCGTTCCAGTCAAAGACGATGCCCGCGGACTGCTCGTCCTTGATCTGCACCGACGGCGCCTCGATCCCCAGTTCGGCGCGGCTGAGCATTTCCCAGGGCACGTCGGACGGATCGCCGTCGGCGGGGTTCAGCGGCACGAGCATCGCGTTGGTCAGCGGCAGGCCGTGCACGTCCACCGGTGCCCAGCTGGGATGGGCGCAGATCGCCGGGCCAGTGCGCTGCGTCCCCCAGAGGGGCGAGGAGTGGCGCGGCCAAGCGCGCTCTCCAGCCGCTTGCGCCAGCGCACGTCGAAATCCGACAGGACGACGAACAGCAGGCGCACCCGGCGCGCCCAGTCTGGCGCCCGCCCCGCCTGGACGATTGCATCCGCCTGCGCCCGCGACAGCACGCCCCAGGCATCACGCGGGGCCAGCCCCGGATGGGCAGGGTCCAGCACCACGGCCCGCCCCGACAGGATCGCCGTCATCGCCAGCGCATAGCCGTCCCAGCGGTGCAACGGCCCTGCAAGGACGGCGTCGGCCCGCTCCAGCAGCGGGATGTAGGTGGTCAGCGCCTTGACCATCGCGGTGGTGGACACATGGCCGTGACCTGCGAATCCCTGCTCCTCGGGCAAGAGCACCGCGACGTCGCGCCAGCGGCTGCGCCGTTCGCCGGGCCGGTCTCCCGCGGCCTCGACCTGCGCGGGCGTCAGCACGCGCGGCACGTCAGAGGCGGGCAAGGTGGCATCGGTCGTGATCGTGAGGTCGGGCGCCAGGGCAGCCAGTGCCGCGGCAACACCGCCCGGCCGCCGATCATCGACAATCGCGGCGCGACAGCCCGCCACCTGTGCCGCGAGGATCAGCGCGATGATCGCGGCTCGGTCCTGTCCCGCCAGGGCCACGGTGCCCCGCACGTCGACCAGCGCGGCGATGCCCGCGGCCAGCAGCCTGACCTGTGCCAGCAGCGCGTCGTGGGTGATCGTCACCCCGCCCCCGGCCAGGATCGCCGGGGCATCGCCTGCCTTGGCCGCCGCCGCGAGGTATTGTTCGCCCAGCGGTTTCTGCGGCACGCCAATCCGCCGCGGCACGCGGTCGGGCCAGTAGCCCGTGATCAGCACCTGTGCGACTTTTCCCATGCCCGTATCCGTGATGTGCGGCTGCGCAGCGCAGCCCTGTGCAGCGGGCCGACTGTGACAGTCGGCCCGCACGTTCGCGTCAATGGCGGGTGGCTCAGCCCTGCGACCGCAGATGCGGGATCAACTCCTCCCAGGACAGGTCGTCCTGGTAGAGGTGCTTGATCGAGTATTCCATCGTCACGGTATCGCGCAGCGACTTGGGTCCGGGAAAGCCGATGGATTTCCACCCGGCCTGATCGCGGTTGCCGCCATAGGCCGGATCGCCGTAATAGCCCTGCCGCGTGTGCAGGATCAGGCAGTCCAGAAACGCCAGGCCGTCATCGTTGAACGCCTGCAGGAACGAGCCTACCGCCAGCGAATTGCCCAGGATCACCGGTTCGGGCTTGGGCGCGTGGCTCATCAGCTCGATGACGTAATCCTGCTTGTCGGCGGGCAGGTCCTTGAACTGGGCGCCGCAGCGTTCGCGGGCGGTCTTGTCCAGCTCTTTCACGCCGTCGCGATACAGCTGCTGCAGGGCGGTGATCCGTTCGGTCCAGGCCGCGCGCCAGCGCCCCGCGATCTGCATGAAGCCCGATCCGTCGTTGGTGGCATAGATGTACTCCAGCCCCGGCGACAGGTAGCGGTCGATATACAGCACCACCCCCGCCGCGCTGGCCGAGGGGGCCTCCGGGTCGGCCGGAATGATCCGGTCAACCGCTGCTGTGATCGTATCCCATTCGTGCGCGTCCAGAAACTTGCGGTCGGTCGATGCTGGATCGATCGGCCCGGCCGAGACGCCCCAGTGTGCTTGCGATGTCATGTCGGTTCTCCTTGCCGGATGCGTCAGGCCAAGACCTTGCCGACAGCGCGGCCGCGGTCATTGGCAAACTGTTCAACGATGTAATCGGCACAGCGCCAGGCGTTGGCCATGATGGTGATCGTCGGGTTCACGCCCATCGCAGTGGGAAAGGACGATCCATCCAGCACGAACAGGTTCTGGCAATCATGCGCCTTGCACCACTTGTCCAGCACCGAGGAGGCCGGGTCGTTGCCCATGCGCGCGGTGCCGTGCTGATGGCAGGTGTTGCCGGTCGATTTCTCGAGATTGACGGCAATCGTGGTGCGTGCGCCGGCTTCTTCCAGGATCTCGATGTTCTTCTCGATCTGCCAGTCGGCCATGTCCAGGTCGTTCTGGTGCGGCTTGTGCGTGATCCGCGCCACTGGCCGACCCCAGGCATCCACCACCTTGGGGTCGAGGTCCACGCGGTTCGATTCCACCGGCATGTCGTGCAGGATCAGGCCGATCTTCATCGAATGGCGGAAGAATTCCCGGTCGGCCATCTTCTGTGCCATGCCCCAGCCGGGACGGCCGGGGAACAGCCAGTTGATCGGCTGGCCCACCTGGCTGGCGGTGATGACGCAACCGCCGATGTGGCCGCGCTTTTCGTCGGTCTCGTAGAACTGCATCGTCCCGCCCGAGATGTAGTTGCCGGCAAAGCCCTCGAGCGGGCCATAGAGATCACGCTCGAACAGGCCGATCGCGAAGAGGTATTCGTGGAAGGTGGCGTTCTTGCCCACGAGGCCAGAGGCATTGCCGATCCCGTCGGGATGCTGGTTGGATTTGGACAGCAGCATCAGGCGCGCGGATTCGATGGCGCCCGCCCCCAGGATGACGATGCTGGCCTCCTGCTCGACCAGATTGCCCTGCGCGTCCTCGTAGAGCACGCCCCTGGCGCGGCCATCGGGATGCACCGTCACCTCCAGCACGCAGCAATCGGCCCGGATTTCGTAATTGCCGGTGGCCAGCGCCTCGGGGATGAAGGTGGTCAGCGTCGAGGATTTCGTCGTGGTCGGATCGCCGTACTGGTTCCAGAAGCCGGTGTAGTTCGACGGATCGCGGCCCTTGTGCGGCGCGCTGACCGCCCCTTGCGGGATCGGAAAGGCGTTGATCCCCATCCGTTCACAGGTGTTGTAGAACACCTTGGCATAGGGGGTCGGTGCGGGCGGCTTGGTCGGATAGTCCCGGGACCGGGGCGGCTCGAACTTGTTGGCGCCGGCAAGGCCGGTGGTCCCGAATTCCCATTCCACCCTGGTGAAGTAGGGTTCGAGATCGTCGTAGCTGATGGGCCAGTCCGCCAGCGACGCGCCCGGAATGTCGCCGTGGATCGAGCGCATCCGGAAATCCGACGGCATCGGCCGCGGCACCCAGCCGGCCCAGTGCGTCGTGCCCCCGCCCACCACCTGCGGCAGCGGCGAGAACGGCATCTCTACCGCATCGCTGCGATCATCGGCCCGCACCGTGCGCGGGTTGATCTTGGCATCGGGCCACAGGAAGTTGCGGTTGATGTACTTGATCTCGTCGCCCGAGAAATGCTTCTTGGGGTCCAGCCAGGATCCCTTGTCCAGGCCAACCACCTTGAGCCCGGCCTCGGCCAGCACCTTGGCGGCCGTCGCGCCAGACGCGCCTGTGCCCACGATCACCACATCCACCGGGGCGGGCTTTCTGGAAATTTCCTTCATCGTCTCCTCCACTCCTCTGACCCTTGGGGTCGGGCAGACATCATCCGTGCTGTGCCGGGGTTCCCCAGCCGCCTGCGAATCTGCACGATTGCGAATCTATAATCTGATACATCAGATATAAGATCCACCAACCCGAGGCAAGCGGAAATTCCGGCTCAGTTTCTGGGTGGAAATCAACACTGGAGCCGGTCCGGGGACCCGGAAACGGGGACACGCGATCTC
>AYNO01000089.1 GCA_000500915.1 Rhodobacter sp. CACIA14H1 | reverse complement strand
AACGTCACCCGGCATGTGTTGACCACTTCGGAAGACAAGTCGCTCATGCACTGCGGCAACCTTTCAAAATCCGGGAATCACGATGTTGGTTTTTCATGCCGGAACGAGCATTATCTCACTATGCAACTGGGCCGGTCACCCTGCCGCAGGCACCACGCGTAGACCTCCGCCATTTGCGACGCGATGCCGTCCCAGCCGAACTCGCGTGCCATCCAGTCGCGCCCGCGCACTCCCATCGCGGCGCGCTCGGCATCCGGCAGCGCCAGGGCGGCGTTGAGCGCGGCCGCCATCGCATCGACCCCGTGATCGACCCACCAGCCGCAGCGCTCGTCCGCCAACCTCTGCCACGGCGCGCCCTTTGTGCTGATTGCGGGGATGCCGGCGGCTAGAGCCTCGGCTACGACCATGCCGAAATTCTCGTTCAGCGTGGGCAGCACGAACAGTCCCGCGGCGCGGTAGGCGGCCAACCTGTCGGCCCCGAAAAGCGGGCCTTCAAAATCCACACGGGGTGCGTGGAGGTCTTGCACCTGCCGTTCGAGCCCCTCGCGGCATCCGATCTCGGACGGGCCGACGATGCGCAGCCGCCAGTCAGGGTATTGGTCGGCCACACGCGCCCAAGCGGCAACGAGCCGGTCGATGCCCTTTTTCGGATGCAGCCTACCAAGATATAGCAATGTCCGCGCCCCTCCTACCGTGACCCCGTCTGGAATGTCGATGCCGTTTGGGATCACGGCGATCGGCGCGGTCAAGCCCGCGCGGCGGATATCCTCGGCCTCGGACAGTGCAGTGGCGTGAAAACAGGCCGCGGCCTCCAGCGCCCTGCGCTGCGCAAGCGCCCAGAACAACCTTTTTCGATTAGCCGAGAATGCCAATGCCGCCTCTCCCAGCATTCCCCGCGGTGACACCACCAGAGGCACCCCGCAGCGCCGTGCGGCTCGCGCTGGATAAAGATTAGGCATGAGCCAAAGCCCGTGGCCATGTAGCACCGCCCCCTGACCCGCCGCTGTTTCCAAAGCCCGGGCCAGCCGGCCCGACACCATCAGCTGGTTCGCCACCGGCACACGCGCGAAGTCCTGAGGGAAAACCTGAAGCCCCGGCTCTGGCGCGCGCCAGCCCACGGTTAGGACGCCGCTGTCTAGGCCCCGACTCCGTAGGGCCGTTGACAGCGAAATGACCGAATAACTAGGCCCCGACGCCTTGTCGTCGACGGACGCGACAATTTGCCGGCAGGCAAGCTTAGGGGACGGTCCGGTCATCAGATTGCGTCGGGCGGGGTCGTATCGCCCAGCACGGTCCCGACCATGTCTGGACCGATCGCCACGAAATTGCTGTAGCGAAAATATTCCCCGACGCGGTCGGGATCGATTCGCCACAGCCCGCCCGCCTTTAGCAGGTAGACCCGGAACCCCGCCCCCCGCAGCAGCTGGAATGCCGCGCTCAGCGTCGATCCAGCCGCCGCCCAGGGGGCGTTGTATTCGAACTGCACTACGCCAACGCGGCCCGCCTTTAGCAGCTCGCTAGCCCCAGTCAGCACCCGCAGGTCGTAGCCCTCGGCGTCGATCTTCAGCATGTCGACGCGGGTGACACCCTGCACGGCCATCTCGGCGTCCAGCGTCACCACCGGCACCTGGATCGGCAGCGCTCGAAATTGCGCGTGCCGCTGCACCAGGCTCGAGGTCTCGCCGGCACCGGCCTCCATGAAGAACCGCGCCGTGCCCGCGACATCGCCCGCTGCCTTCTGCAGGACCTCGATCTGCAGGCCGCGATTGACCACTGGCATGTCCCGCAGCCGCGCGACTGCCTCGGGGTTGGGTTCGAACAGGTAAGCCCGTCCGGGGCCGGTCATGCGGCGTGCGAACATAGTCGTCCAGTCGCCTAGATTGGCGCCCACGTCGATCACCGTTTTCGCACTTGGTGCAACGCGGTCGGCCAGCCAGGCCTCGCCGTTGCGCTCTGCCAAGATGCCCGATTGGCAGCGTAGCCCGATCACGCTGTTGCACTGTTCGCGCAGCTTTATTGCGAGGCGCACGCCAAACCTGCTGCGCGCTGCGGCCTGCTGCAGGTGTCCGATCAACTTAGACATGCCGCCCTCTCAGACCCGTGCCACGCAAATTAGCTTGTCGCCATGCTTGCTGTCCTGCCCCGGCGCCGCAGACCAGCCGGCAGCGTCGGCGTCGTGCTTGTTGATGGTGAAGCGCTGCTCGTAATTCTCCTGGGAGATCTCCACGTTGTCTTCTACCAGAGCGGTGGGGTAGCGGTACCTCGGCCGGCAGCGCGCGCAGCCGCGCAGCTCGGTTACCAGCGCCTTGAGGTCGCGGGTCTCGAAGCCGGGATGCCAAAAATTGGTGCAGCCCCTCTGCCACCACACGCCCTGCTGCGCGAGATAGCAAATCTTTTCCACGTAGTCTGTCACTTCATTAGTCCCTCCGACAAGGTTTTCACGCCACCTGTTTCCACGTGCGATCAATTTTTGACGATGTCCCGCAATGCAACTGCATGCCAACCATTACGGTCAAAAGCGACATAATCGTTTGTCCAGTCGGGAGGTAATTCATTTTCCATTTCCAGATGCAGAATGCCCGACTTGTCCAAGCGGGATAGCGTATACCCCCGGGACTCAAAGAATTTGAAAAGTGCTGCTCTACCCCCTTGCGACCTTTGGTCGAATTCCGGTAGGTATTCGAATAAAACTATCGGACGGAATCTTTCTATTGTACTCTGTCCGCCCCTTAACACTTCGGCTTCGTGCCCTTCGACGTCGATCTTCAGGAAATCCACCTGTTTGATTTCAGCGCGCGATGCCCATTCGTCGAGACGCGTGATCGCGACATCGATCGCGCCAACCTCTCCCGTTTGCGCAATATGATGAAGGCCCGAACTGCCGGAAACCGAAAACTTGGTGCGCCCCGTATAATCAGAACATGCCAGATCAAGACATGTCACATTGGCATATGCAGACATGTTTTCGCTCAGGATGAGGTAATTACCCGGCGACGGTTCGAAACAGAATACATGTCCGTCCGTGACCCGCTCCGCAAAAAGACGACTCCAGATTCCCAGGTTTGCTCCAATGTCGATCACTACCGCGTCTAGCGGCAGTCGCACCACAAACGGCCTGATCTCCGATATGCCGTAGCCTCCGGTGACGATACCAAAGCCGGTTTCAGTTGCTGGTAAAATGAAATCCCGCTCATCCGGGCCGGCCACGATCAGGCGATTTGTTGAAGGGAATAGGCGCGCAACGGTTGCGACAACGCGCGGAATGCCAAATTGCCTCCCAGTATTTTTTCGAAAGAAGAGCGCCATGGATCTCATGGCAGAATGAAATAGCTTTGCGTTGCTCTTTCGAATTTCAACTGGTCTGTAAAAATCCGCAGAACCAAAATCCATCATCAGCGTCTCCTCATGGGCTGCGATTGGTGGGCCATGGCGCTGCTTTTTGTTCGGAGCCGCGAAGGATCTCCGCCCTGTAGCGCGCGCCATAAGCAGCCCAGGACAGCAGCGCGCGGTCGGGGTCGGGCAGCGGCGCACGGTCGCGGTTCGCTTCCAGCGCGGCCGACAGCGCCTGCGCCAGCGCCTCGGCATCGTTGGGCGGCACCACCGAGATGCGCGCAGACAGTTCGGGCGTCAGGCGCAAGTCCGGGCCTCCAGTGTTGCTTGTGCAGACCAGTGGCAGACCAGTAGCTAGCGCTTGAGAAAGAACCATTCCAAAACCATCTTCGTGCGAAGCTAACACGAAAACATCGGCGCGTGCGTAGTGATCCTTCAGTTGCCATTGCGGTACGGGGCCCACATGGGTGAACTGCGCGTTGCCATGCGGGAAGGGCCGGTCCACCAGCCCGCCCACATGGGCCAGGTTTACGCCGGGCAGCGCCCGGATTGCGCGTTCCAGCACGTCGGTGCCCTTGCGCAGCGACCAGCCGCCCACGAACAGTGCTCGCGGCGGCCCGTCAGGGCGCGGCCGCTCGCGCTGAGGAAAGAGATTTAGGTCGACGCCGTAGGGGTTCACGAACAACTTGTGCTGCAGGTGTGGCGCCTTGTCGATAAAGCTCCGCACCACCGTGGTGGAGGGTACCGCGATCCGGTCGGCAAGTTCGTAGCCCGCCAATTCGCGGTCGACGATAAAATCGCTGGGGGTGCGCGCGGCGCCCAGATCCTGAAGGATGCGGCGCTGCGCGAGGATGTGCTGGCTACCGCGCTCCAAGTAGACTCGCGCGCCGTATCTGCGCTTCGCATTGCGCGCGGCACCCAGATACATGCCTGACATGCATATGAAAACGTCGCAGGGCTCCAGACGAGCGGTCACCGCGGCATCCAGCGCGTGCGCCATGGCACGTTCTTGCCCCGAGGGCCAGACCATCGGCGCCGTGTGCTGCCAAGCCAACAAGGGCGCCACAGCAGGCAGAAGCGCGCGATGGCAGCTAGCTGGCAGCCCGAAGCGTTCCGCCCGCCCGCGAGGGACGTAGGAATAGAAGCGCACGTCCTCTCCAAGAGCATCCAGTTCCCGCGCCAGATCCAGCACGTGGAAGCGTCCCAGCGACGCGATGCCGATCCTCATAGCGTTTCCTCAATCCTTACTGATGGCAAGCATCACGAGCCAATAAAGAGACGTATGCAGGCGCCAACCCGAGTATCATTTAGGCCTCAATGCCAAACGGACCCGGCCCAACAGGCTGTCTCGGAGCGCGGTCAGCACGGCCCAAACCCTGCCGCGAGCCAATGTCGGGATCGTCGCCCAGTAAAGGGACGCAAACAGCGCGTTAGCTACGAAGGATAGCGCTATGAAGATGCCTTGCTCGCCGAAGGCGAATACCCCTAGGAGCGACAGTCCGAACACGGACGCGACCGTTGCGGCGACCAAGGTGAAACTGTGGTACGGAAAGGCCAGCCCTGAATCCTTGAGCGCTCGGGTTGCGCCGACCACTGTCAGCGCCACCGCGCACAGCTCCGCCCCCAACAGCGCGAAACCGGCCCCGCGAAGCCCGAGGTGCGGGATCAGAAGGACACAAATCACCGCTAGTGCCAGAGCGGCCACCACCGAGATCGAGATCATCCAGGCGATCCGATTTTGCCCCTGTAGGATTGCGGTTGCGGGCTGGCACGCGGCATAGACGAGCACCACTGCCAGCAGCGTCAGAAACAGCAATGGATCGAAATCCACCGCACCCCGGGTCCAGAACGCGAATGCTTGCTCGGACAGCAGGCACAGCAGTAGAAAGCCCGGCACGAGCAGGACGAAAAGGCACAGCCATACGATGGCAAAGGCGCCCTCCATACGGTCCTGATCGCGATTGATGACATAGCGCATAAGTTCGGGCATCAGCGGCGCGGTTATGGTCGACAGGCCCTGCTGCAGTACGTTGGCGAAGGTCCGCGTGGTGGTCAGCGTCGTCACCGCCGTGGCCCCAGCATACGCGCCCAGCAGGATGCGGAAGCCCTGCTGGCGGAAGGAATCGACTAAGCTCCGTCCTGCCAGCGGCAGGCACCAGAGTGCGTTGCGCAGACCCAGCCGCCAGTCGATCTGCTGACGGGCTATAAGGCCGTGGCGCCGGGCGAGGCTGACAAGGTCGATAGTCGTCATTGTCGCTACGGTCGCGTGCGCGGCGATCTGTACCAGCCCAGCGGTCATCAGATTGGCACCCAACGCTACCGCGACCGCTGGGGCGAAAAGGATCATCGCCGTGTCAAACAGTCCCCATGCTGCCGTGCGCGGGTAATGGCCGTAGATTGTGATCGCCTGCGCGGTGATCGCGCCGAAGGGCATCAAGATCAGGTTGAGAAGGCTGTAGAGCACGAGGACAATGACCACCGCCGGGGTGAGCCCGCCCGCGTCGGCGGGCATGGCCGCCGCGACCGCCTTCGGCCCTAGGCCAAGTATCGCGCCGAATTCTGCCAGTGCTATCAGATAGGCGACTGCCACCGACGCTAGGTAGACCCGGCGCACCGCGTCCCGCGCGTCCGGCCCGCATTTCAAGATCTCGGCATAGGTGTATTGCTGGTGGGCTGCCGATATGAGCATCAGGTAGCCCAGCATTCCTTGCAAGATCAGCCAGATACCGTAGGTTTGTCCATCCCATTGGGACAGGTAGACCGGCACGGTGACGATCTGCCCAGCAATTGCTGTTGCCATGCGGCCCAAGGACAACGCGGTGCCGCTGGCAAGACGCGCAGGCGTGCTCATCGGGCCGGGGAAACGGTGCGCATTTGCGTGGACACTTCCCGCAGGGGACAGGCGATCGCCGCGACTCGCTCCCTGATCTTGCGGATGTTGCGCATCAGTCGCGGGTTCGGGTCGTGCATATGTCCGGCAACGTGTCCGGTTCGACACGCCTCATGATCTGGTGCGCCCGAGCCCGGTCATCATCCATTTCGCTGTGCGGGCAAGACCGATAGCAAGATGGCCGTAGCCCGCTGGGGTAAGTCCCTCTGCCATGAGGCCAGCAGCATCTGTGGCGGAAATGCCGCGGCGCCGCGCCCATTCGGCGCGCCAGAGCCGTTGCTGGCCGGGCGTAACATGGCGGGCGGGGGCTGGCCGGGCATCGCCGGCCGCCTGCACTGTCCGCAGGATCTGCGTTAGCCGATCACCGTAGCTATGGCGTTCGTTCATCAGAGCCTGCCCGGCCCGGGCGATGCGGGCGCGCGCCTCCTCGTCGGCAAGGTAGTGCTCGATCTGGGCGATCGCCTCTTCGGCGGTATCATAGCCGATGTAATGTTTGCCCTCGGTCATCAGGTCATCCAGCCCGTTGCTGATCCTGTCAGTTACCAACAACGCGCCCGCCGCCAATGCCTCGAATACGCGCATGTTGACATCACGGCCAATGCTTTTGTTGAAGACGATCCGGCTGCGGCTGTAGATCCGCCCCATCTCCCATGGCGTGTAGGAGCGGTCGATTTGGTTTGTGCCGAAGCGAGGCAGAACACGCGAAAGCACGCTATGTCGGTCCGTTCCGGGTGTTCCCATCTTCCCGACGAAGCCCACGTCGATGTCGCGCGTGATGTTTGGCACGAAATGGACACTAGGATCCCCGCCGAGTGGCAGCCACTGCACGCTATTGTGGCCTTTGGCAGCGATCGGCACGACAAGGTCGCGCTGAGCCACGAAGACGTGGTCGAAGAAGCGCGAGAACATCGCCCGTGTCGGCAAATCAAGGTGCACATCAATTAGCACCGCGGCTGTGGGGCAGCTCAACCGCGGCAGAACCTGCATGCCATGAAACCAGGGATCGACAACAATAAACATGTCCAGTTGCCCTGCATGTACAAGGTCGTGAGCCTCATGAACTACCACGACCTCGTGGCCAGCGGCCAGGGCCGCGCGCTCGAAATAGAGCGCGGTGTTGTGCTCCTCCCGGATGCGTCCGATTCCTAACCTTAAGCTCATGCAAACGTCAATTTCACGAACCCGCACCGTCATAGCGTCGACTGCCCATGCCAGCGCGCCAGCAGGGCTGTTTCGCCGCAGCAGAAATTGGGGCGCCACGCAGTACCGGCGCGGTCAAGCGCTGCGCACAGTCTGCGCGCGGCACCCAGCCTCCGTAGCGGACCCAGCGGAATCGAGCCGCGACCGCGACGTTCCAGAAGTTCCAGCCCCGTGATTGGGGCGATCAGTTCATTAGGCGCAGAATCGAAGGTGAAGAAACGCATATGGGTGCGGTCCATTATGCCGTGATCGGCATAGATGAAACGCCCTCGCAAAAACTGCATACGAGTACGCCATTCCAGCACATTCGGCACAACGATTAGTACATGGCCGCCGATCTTCAACTTGGATAGGCAGCGCTTCAGCACCGTGACCGGATCAACTAGATGTTCCAGCACATGCGACAGCAAAAGCATGTCGAACGGCGCGCCCCACTCGGCAACTGCCGCATCGGTCAGACCGCTTTCTAGGTCAATCACATGCACTGCATCCAAATTAGGGGTGGCGATTGCAGCCTCCGTGGCACTGTGGGTGAGCCCTACCACTTCGATCCCCGGAAACACGGCGCGGAGGTGCTGGGCGTTGTTGCCACCTCCGCAGCCAATATCCAGCACGCGGCGGACGCCCCGAGGTACCATAGACAAAACCAGCGGGTTGCCCGCGTTCAAATAGGGGGGCGCGACGCGGTTCATCTGCAAGTTGTCCAATTTTGCATGTCCGTTCCTATCCCTGTGGTCAGTGAGCACTGATGCCGCGCCCGGGTGCGGGGCGCAGGATGATAAATTGCGCCACAAAAGCTAGCGGCAGCATCTGCAAAACACCGGTAACTGTCGGCCCGAACGAAGTAGGAATCGATATAAGAACCACTGCTACGCTGAAAAACACAATCAATCCGCCAGACCCGGCGCGTGCAAACCCCTCGAAGACAAGTGCCTGTAATATGCCGAAGGAAAGAAACCCAAGTATAACAGCCGAAATATCGCCGGCCATGTAAAGATAGCCGATCGGGCCCATGCCCACTGAAGTGTTTTCATCGTTCAACCTACCTAGCACGCTCTGATTGAACCACACTCCCTCCGAATAGCTTGGCTTTCCGGGCCAGACTGCGCGGGGAACATAGGCCAAGATCGGGGCCAGCAGGATGCTGTTCTGGAACTGGTTGCGGTAGTCTGTTTGCAGGTCGCCGCGATCCACAAAGGCGATGGCGATTGCGGCCATCCCTGAAATATCAAAGCGTGATGCGATAGCTTCGGCCTGTGAAATGCTGCTGTAGTGAGTCAGTTGCTCGCGTTGATTAAGCGCGGTGCCGAATGCCTGGACGGCTGCTGTTAACGAGGATGGTGATGTACCTCTAACCCCAAGGTAACTGCGGAACGGCTCAATTACCGCATAGGCGACGACGAGGGCTATACAGGCGTAGGCGACAAACCTTATAGGCATTCGCCGCGTTGCGAGAAAATAGGCAAAGCCCGCGATCACGAAGGGAAACACGATCTGGCTCTTGAAGGCGGACAGTGCACCTACCATCACGTGCAGCATGATCAGCATACTGACGGATACTTTACTAAGGAATGAGTCAAGTCCCGCTTCGCACCGCTCGAAATGGCGCAACAGGATTAGGAAGTAAGACAGCGTTCCCGTAGCCAACGCTAAACTCAGGATCCGCAACATGTCGACATGCTGGGTTCGAGCTTCGGGAGTGCTTATCAGTCCATAGACGCCGATTTGGATTGCATATACCACGAGCAAAAGATAGACCGCCTGCATCCCTAGAATGAGCCCGAACACTGGGCGCATCTCTCGGCGCATAAGTGGCGTGGCCTTCACTACGCGCCGAAGCAACCGCGCTAGGGGTCGTCCGATTGCATATCCCCGTAGCATGCAGAACGCCGCCAGCCCTGCTAGGATCAGCATGTCCGACAAGGCACCATCTAGGTCAGGTAACCAAAACTCGTACCGCTGTATGATCCACGGAAAGAATACAGAGAACGTGATGCCCAAGAGATAGGACAGAACGAAATGGAAGATCAGTGCCAACAAGGCTGGCGACAGCAGACCGAGTAGGTCGGAGCGCCGCAGATAGATCCTAGCCTCAAGAAGCAAGTACAGTGCCAGAAGCGCGGCCGTCAGATGGGTCCGCTGCAACGGTGATGACGGCATTGCAGATGCGCCCAGATTGATCGCGAATATCGCGAAAAACAGGACCGTGATTGTGATGCGAAAGCGGCGAACCGCTCTGCGTTCTACCTGAATGTCACTTATGGCAATAAGGCGCGGTTTGATCACGGCCGTAGGCGTCCCACCGGTTCCTGCCAGAATGGCGGAGGTTCGGGATAACCGGGCGACCTGCCCGCCACGGTGTCTAGCAACTGGCCGAGCCGCACACGGTAGGTATGGTCACGCAGAGCCCGTGCACGTCCGGCCGCTGCAATTTCTGCTCGTTTCTCGGGTGCATCGACATAATGTGCGATCTTGGCGCGAAGGTCAGCCAAATCGGTGAATACCTCGATCTCGGTACCGATCTCGAATAACTGGCTCAGGCCAGGGCGCCAGTCGACAATCTGAAACGCACCGGCGCCGCAGGCTTCGAACGTGCGCAGGTTAGTGCCCCAGATCTCGGATGGGTTCAGCGTATTCAGAACGATCTTCGCTCCGCGAAAGGCGCGCACCTTATCGGCATGCGCGACAAAGCAGTTCTGCAGCTTTGGTTTCAGGTCGCCTGTACGCAACCAGGTTGGCGCTGGCAGGCCCCAGATTTTCATATCGTAGTCTGCGATTTTCTGGAAGAGCGCGACCCGGTACGCATATAGATTTCCCGCTATACAGAGATCGGTGACCCAAGCCGGATCCAGCGGTTCGGCCATCGACGGGTCGAGCGAGTGCTGGCTGTAACATTCGGGCATGTAGAAGACCCGTTTGCCCAGCTTAGAGCGGATCATGTGTACTAGGTAGGGATCCTTGAAGAACAGCATGTCGTAGGGCGCGTTCAGGAACATATGGCGCTGGAAGCTCCAGACTGGGTCTGGATACCACAAGATTAACGGCGCGCCGCCGGTAGCAGACTTCACAAGCTCTGCATCTGCGGGCGTCAGAAAATCGTGGGTCGAGAGCACCAGATCCACATCACCCGCTCGCGCCAGCAGCTTGCGCAGCTGCGCCCCGTGCATGTCCCGGCCCGCCATCATGCGGACCTTCTGTACCGCGCCAGCCGCTATACTACGTGCCCGGTTCAGGTAAAATCGCGCACGAGAGCCAAAATTCGTTAATTTCGGCCCTGGGTCAAAGCGAAGGACATCATGACCCATGCGCTCCAGTTCTTCCCCGATGAACAGAGCCACCCCTTCTTCGTAGAAACGCCCAATGACGAGAACTTTCATGGTTTCGTCGCCACCGTGATCATCCCGCGGGCATGGGTTTTCGGAAATAGGCGGCCCAGCGTGGCGTCGGTCGCCCACAGGAGCGTCAGCATCGGCAGGCGCAGCGGTCCGCCAGTCAGAAAAGCGCCAATCCGCCCGACGCGGCCGAGCGTGCCAGGCCATTTGGCGAACTTCTGCCAGACCGAGTTGCTCTGTAACGGGGTGCGTTTGTGAAAGATCTCGCGAGTGATGCGCAGTCCCGCGGCTCGGAAAAAGTTGCGGTTCTCATCAATGCTTCGGTAACCCAGATGTCCATCGTGATCGAGGAACATGCGCTGGTAGAGCTTCGGATCCACTCTGCGATAGCCGGCGATCACTAGGTTCTCTGTCCTCAGGTCGTAGAGGAATACAAGTTTGCCACCGGGCTTCAACACGCGCGTGGTTTCGGCCAGCAAGGCGGTCTTCTGGGGGTCGGTCAGATGTTCGAAGAGGCACGAGCTTATCACTGCATCGACGCTCTCGTTGGCAAGCGGCATCCGTGTTGCATCACACTGCAGCACTATTTCGTAATCTTCTGCAGCCAGCTGTAGCGCCTTCTGCGACAGATCCATGCCGATCATCCTGTAGCGTCGGCCGAACCAAGTAAGGCCACCAGCGCAACCGATCTCGACCACCGTGGCGCCCTTTCGCACCTCGGCGGCGACGGTTGTAGGATAGCTTTGCATGACAATACGCAGCGGCAGCGTTGCCAACCAGCCGTCACCCCAAGGGACGTGGCGCATTCGGTTGTTGTAACGGCCCTCATAGAAGTCGTCCGGGCGGTCCATGAACGACCATACCGGCCCCAGTTTTCGGCCGACTAATGCGCCTGCCAAATCCAAGATCATGTTATCCTGCACTGAAAGCGGTGCATGGGAGCCAGGGCTGCGCAGCAGTGTAGGCAACGCTCGTGGCTGGTTGGTGACGTCCATCATTGGGCAATCTTCACTTTCGAGGTGGTCGTGTGGAGCCGGCGGATGAAGAACACCAGGCGGATCATGCGCCTAAGGAGTCGTCGGCGGTCTGTAACCGCTGAAACAGCGCGGCAACGTCCAGTGGCGCTCGTGCCTCACGGCGATACGCCCAGGCGCATTGAAGCAGGGCTTGGTCAGCCCGAGCCCCCCGCGCCAGCGCACGGTTCTGAAATACCCGATGCACGGCTTCCACCAAAGGAATATGCCCGCGCAAAGTACCGATCAGCGCAGTACGCAGTGCCATCGGGCCGTTCACCGCCGCCCACCGGGTTGCGAACCGCCGCAGTATCGGTTCGGGCCGCGCGTTAAGATAGGCCGATGTCGACACCATGCGCGTAAGCCCGCGGCGATATCCTTGAGTCTTGGCATCTTGACGAGTGTGGGCACCCTGTCCAATCGCACCGGGCGGCAGCAATACCACTGCCCCCTGTGCTGCTGCGAGCACACCTAGCACCAAGTCTGCCGAGATATCGGTGGCCCAGGCGGCGGGGTCGCGCGTGATTGCAGCGGCGCGAACCATCATGTGGCTGGGCGATCCGAGCAGCCAGCCCAAGTAAAGACATGCGTCGAGCAGCACCTCACCCTGCACCCGAAGCTGCTCGGCGAGGTGGTGGTACTGCATCACTGCACCGGTCTCGTCATCGGTCACTACGGGGCAGGACCACACAGCAGTGACTTCCGGATCGACTGCTGCTGCATAAGCGGCCAGTCCATCGGGCAGGAGGTAGTCATCTGCCTGGATGAACTTGATCCAGGGCCGAGTGGCATGTCCCAGTGCTGCCAAGTGGTTTTCCCAGAGGCCCAGATTAGTGGCGTTCTCATAAACCCGCAGGCGCGGATCGTCGTAGCGCGCCAGCAGTTCTACTGTGCCGTCGCCGCTGCGGTCATCGGTCACGACAATCTCTCCCGCTCCCGAGGACAGCGCGGACTCTACGGCGCGGCACACCTTGTCGCGGTAGCGGTAGGTCGGGATCAGGATCGAGATGTCTTGTTCGGATATCGGCATGATAATCAATTCTTGTTTCAGGATCAGAGCCGTCTTTGTGCCCGCGTGGCCTCGATAGCGGCGCGGATTCCGGTGCCGCATTCCGCGTAGCTCCAAGACCTGATACGCTCCAAGCTGGCTTGGCCCATTGCCGCGCGCAGTTTGGCGTCAGTCAGGATCGGGCGCAGCGCATTCATCAGCCCATCCACGTCACCCGCTGCGAATGTGGCGCCGTTGACGCCGTTCCTGACCAGATCATCGGCACAGCCAATCTCCTCCGAGAGGACAATGGGCAGGCCGGCACACATCGCTTCGTTGACCACTAGACCCCAGGGTTCGTTGCTCGAGGGCAGCACAAATACATCCGAGGCGGCGTAAACTGACGGGAGTTCCGCTTGGTTAACGAAACCCGGGAAGATGACGTCCGGGATCGAAGCATCTAACACGTGTCGCTTTAGCGTGTCCTCCAATACCCCGGTGCCTACCAGTACCAACTGTGCCGCCACGCCGTCCGAGCGTAGTTTCGAGTAGGCAGCCAGCAAGTCGTCAGGGTGTTTCCTACGGTCGAACTTAGAGGCGTAGATGATCGCCGGCAAGTTCGGGTCCATGCCCAACTTGGCACGCGTGGCACCACGGTCGGCGCTCACAGTCACTCCAGCCGCAATGAAGCGGGTGTTCTCCACCGTGTAGGGAACATGGAAGATTTTGTCGGCCGAAATCCCCATAGAGCGATAATATGCGGCATTTGCACTGCCTATCGCGAGGAAACCGTCGAAGCCGCGGTAATGCATCTTAAGCAGCGGCTTGCGCAGCGCTTTGCGCCAACCGGGCCGGGCCAAACGCAGATGCGTCTCGCCGCGGGAAAACACCGGCGTGCCCGATGCAATGCAAGCCGCTTGCGCGATGTGGTGTGCGGCCAGGTTGTGCCCGTGGACGATTACGGCGTCGTAGGCGCCTTGCCGGATTTCGGACCACAACTGCGGAGCAACCATCGAAAAGAAGCCGCCAACGCGGCGTCGGCTGGCTTTTTCGCCGCCCATGAACTTTGCCTCATAGCCGTCCAGTAAGTCCACGTCCCAGGTCACCGCACGACCGAAGCCTGGATCTTGTCCGCCCTTGAGCGAAAAGTCCGACAGGTAGAGTGCTGTGGTGTAGAGCCCGCAGTATCGCGTCAAGTAGGCATAAAGTGGAGCGAAATACTGGATTGGGTGCGTGTTGACGAAGGCGATCCTATAGGTCGGCCAGTCGGACTGCGTCTGGGATCCACTTTCTTTTGTTCTATCGTTCATCGTGAAAGCGCTTTCCGATTTACAAAGGGGTCCGCCAGAAGCGTCGTGGTTGCTTCTCCAGCGCGAGCGGTGAAACAGTCTCCGCCAAAGTCCGCGCGGGTATGTTCGGAGAGTTCAGCTTTGTCATAGGGGGGCGCCATTCAGAAAATGCGCGGTGCATGCGGCGAGTTGGCTTCCACCAAGGTGCAGCCTAGTTGAATAAGTCGCATTACGGCAGAAGCACTTTCGCTCTCATGCTGCACTAATGCCCAGTGCTGCAAAATGACGAAGATATGCCTCGCGCCACCGATCCAGCGTGAAGCGCTGAGCGTTTAGCTTGCCGCGCGCTTTCAGATCTGCCGCAACCGACGGATCGCTCAGGAGCTCGATCGCAGATGCCGCCATGCCTTCCAAGTCCTCCAGCCGGTGGACGCGCGCACCCTCTCCAGCGACCTCTGCGAGAGACCCTGCGTCAGAGCAGATCACCGGTGTGCCGGCAATCTGCGCCTCCAGAACGGGATAACCGAAGCCTTCATAAAGTGAGGGGAACAGCAGAATTGAGGCTGCTGAGTAACAGGCAGAGATATCCTCGGCAGCAACGTCGGGCAGGAAGCTGACCCGCCCCGAAAGGCTCAGCATCGAGATCGCTGCCGAAAGGTCAGGCGTGGGCGAAGAAACGAAGACGAGATGTGCATCGCTCCTCTCCTGCGCGATCCGACGGAATACTTCGACTACGCCCGCGTGGTTCTTGTAGAAGTTCCTGCCAATGTTCAGCAAGATCGGTCCCACTGGCGGCAAACCGTAACGTGCTCGGAAGGAAGCACACTCGTCCGGTGTGGCACGCTTGATGCGTTGGAATACCGCGTTCGGAATTACTGTGATGCGTTCCGGATCGATATCACCGATCCGAACCAGATCCTGACGGGTAGCCTCGGAGACAGTGACTATTCCGTTAGCGCGTCGCAGCACCGCCAGCATCGTCTGCATCAACACCCATCCTGCGCGAGACGGCCGGAAGCCTTCCAATCGCCCTTCTGCGGCCAAATAGGGCACCATGTCATGGACTGTCGCAGACCAGGTCCCACTGCGCACCAGGGGCATATAAATCGCGTTGCCTGGATCGACCGTGTGAACAACCTCCGCTCGTCGTCCCGCAAATTGGATCGGTGTTAGAAAGAAGCGGTCCATCCGTCTGAGAGACGAGGACATGCGCCCGTCTGGAGCAAGCGCCGTCAGGCAGGAACTGCCGCGAAGCTCGGCACAGGCTAGCCCGGTGCGCCGCATTTCTCGGAGGAGGAGCTCGCCGTAGCCGATCATACTGGGCTGACGCGAGGCCGATCCATTGGTGATAACTTGCAACATCCCGCCGGGTCGGACCAAGTAGCGGTTCGGCTCTATTTTTTTGGCCAAGCGCTCTCGCACGATGCGATCAAAGTGCGTCATTTGACAGAATAATGGATCGAAAACACGGTCATGGTGCAGTTGGCATCATGCGTTGTGCAGCAAGCAAATGCTTGGCCCAGCGACGCGAGACCCCACCGCGGTTCTCTACGGCCTGCTGCTCCTTGAGGAGCGTCTCCATCCACGCCCCAAGCGGCGTATCGAAGCCGGTCTTGGCGCGCGTCGCGACCGCGGGCGGCAGCGGCTTGAAAGGGGCCGACGCCAATGCCGCCTTTCCCTCGCCAGGCTCGAGTGCTGAGGTGAGCGGCGCCACGAGCGCCAGAAGTGCGCTGTCGGCAAGCGGCGTCCTGATCTCAACAGAATGCGCCATCCCAGCCCAGTCTGCATCGCGCAGAAGCTGGTCGCGCATGTAGTGACAGGACTCTAGGACCCCCACACGTGCCGTCTCCGACCCAGGATCGGGCGTGAGCGTTGCCCTCAGCCGCTCAAGTGGCCTCAGCTCGCGCAGTCCTTCAGCCACCAGATCTGGATCGATGAACGCTGGCAACTCGTGCGGCAAGAAGAGGCCTCGACGGAGAAGATAGGTGCCCTCAAGGCTTCCAGCATGGAGCAGCATGCCGGCCGCCTTCGGACTGCGTCGCAGAACCCCGGGCACCAGCGCACCCATCAATACAAGCGCCAGCCGCCCAAGTCCAGGGACGCTAGCCAGCGGCCCATAGCGCCTCCTCCAGGCCGGCATGTTTAGGAAACTCGGATAGCCAGCGAGAAGTTCGTCGCCACCGATGCCTGAGAGCGCGACCTTGAGCCCTGCCTCCCTCGCCGCCTTTGCCACGAACCAGGTATTCACGCCGTCGATAGAAGGCTGGTCCATCGCGTTGAGGATGGCCGGCAGGTCAATGCTGAACTCCGTCTCATTCACCCGCCGCACCACATGCTCCGCGCCGTAGGCCTGCGCCACTTCCGCCGCCAGTGGAGCTTCGTCCTCTGAGCCGCACGCGCCTGAGTCGAAGGAAACCGTGATTGCTCGCGTCCGCGTCAGCCCAGCATCGCGCGCCAAACCAAGGATCGCCCCGCTATCGATCCCAGCCGATAGGAATACCCCAACTTCCACATCCGCTAGAAGATGTGCTGACACGCTATCGCGGACGGCCGCTCCGATTAGCACAGCACGCTCCGCCCTGTTCGTCGGCAGCCGGGCCGCTTCCGCATGGACTGCCGCTACAGAAT
>AYNO01000088.1 GCA_000500915.1 Rhodobacter sp. CACIA14H1 | reverse complement strand
ATTCGGCCTGCTGCTGGGGCTCGGGATCGTCACGCTGGCACTGATCTGGGCAGACCTTGGCGAGACGGCGACGATCCGCCGGATTTCCCTGCGGGACCAGATCCGCACCTACCCTGCCCTGCTGCGGTCGCGCAGGGTTCTGGGGATATGTCGGCTGCGCGTCATTCGCGTCCGGTTCCTTTTTCGCCTATCTCGGCGGAGCGCCCCTATGTCGGCAACGTTGTCTTCGGGCTGTCCTCGTCCGAAATCGGCATCCTCTTCGCCATCACCGCTGTAGGCTATGCGGCCGGAAATTTCGTCGCGGGCCGGTACTCCGTGCGGATTGGCATGAACCGCATGGTTCTGATGGGGGCCTTGGTGACGATCATCGGGCTGGGTCTGCTGTGCCTCGTCACGCTGGCCGGTGTCCACTCGCCCTATGTCTTCTTCGGCTTCACGCTCGCCGTGGGCTTGGGCAACGGCATGACCTTGCCCAACGCGAATGCCGGGATGCTTTCGATCAAGCCCGAGCTTGCGGGCACGGCCTCGGGTCTGGGAGGGGCGATCCAGATCGGCGGCGGGGCGGCGCTTGCTGCGCTTGCCGGTTCCCTTTTGACCGAAGGCGCCTCGGAGATGCCGCTGATCCTTCTGATGCTTGGATCGGCCAGCCTTTCCTTGCTGTCGATCCTTGCGGTGATGCGACGGGCCCGCGCCCTGGGCCTGTCCGCTTGACGCGCGGCAGATTTCTGTCAGGAACTTTGCAACAGACGCCGTGACAGGCCACCGGTGCTTTGCAAAGGACAGCCGACATGCCGACCCAAAAGCTTTACGCCGGTGCCAAGCTTAGGGAAATCCGCGCCCGTCTTGCCCTGACCCAACGCAGCTTTGCGGACAAGCTGGGGGTGTCCCTCCCCTATCTCAACCAGATGGAGAACAACCACCGTCCGGTTTCCGCCGCCGTGGTCCTTGCGCTGGCGCAGGAGTTCGGGCTGGACGTCACCGAACTTACCGTCGGCGAGTCCGAACGGCTGGTGTCGGACATGCGCGAGGCGCTTGCCGACCCGGTCTTCGCGCAATCCACCCCGCCTTTGGCAGACCTTCGGCTTGCGGCATCCAATGCGCCGGCACTGGCGCGCGCCTTTCTGGACCTGCACAGGGCCTATCGCCAGACCCATGAGCGGCTGGCATCGCTGGACGAGGCGCTGGGCAGGGAAGATGCCTCGCTGCGGCCGTCGCCCTGGGAAGAGGTGCGCGACTTCTTCCATTACTGCGACAACTACATCGATGCGGTCGATCGCGCGGCAGAACACTTCGCCGCGCCGAGCGGTGTGCAGGGCGACGTGACCCGCGCAGCGGTCGCAGCCCTTGAACGGCGCGGGATCGCCGTTGCCTTCACGGACCAGCCGGAAACCCGTCGCTACGACGCATCGTCAAAAAGGCTGACCCTGTCCAACCGCACCGCTGGCCCGACCCAGCGTTTCCAAATGCTGTTGCAGGTAGCCTTGCTGACCCAGAACGAACTTCTGGAAGCCACGCTCGATCTTGCGCGCTTTGCCACGCCGGAAGCGCGGGATATCGCCAAGATCGGTCTTGCCAACTATTTCGCGGGGGCCGCACTCCTGCCCTACAGGGCGTTCCAGGCAGCGGCTCTTGACACAAGGCACGATCTCGAGCGGCTCGCCGACCTTTTCGGTGCGTCGATCGAACAGGTCGCGCACAGGCTTTCCACCTTGCAACGGCCCGGCGCCAAGGGCATCCCCTTTTTCTTCGTGCGGGTTGATCAGGCCGGAACAATAACCAAGCGCCATTCGGCGACGCGCCTGCAGTTCGCCCGGTTCGGCGGGGCCTGTCCGCTTTGGAACGTGCATCGCGCCTTTGAAACGCCGGGACAATTTCTGCGGCAATTGGCCGAAACGCCAGACGGGGTGCGCTATCTCTGCCTTGCCCGGGACGTGTCGAAGCCCGGCGGAGCATTTCTCGCGCCGGTGAAGCGTTATGCCATCGGATTGGGCTGCGAGGTGCAGCATGCGCCGCAACTTGTCTATGCTGACGGGCTGGACCTGAAGGGACATTTCGAGCCCATCGGGATTTCCTGCCGGATCTGCGAACGTCCCGTCTGCCACCAGCGGTCCGTGCCGCCCCTGGAGCGCCGGCTGAAGGTCGATCCCGACCGGCGCGGACTGCTGCCATACGAGATCGCGGACTGATTTCGCGTGCGGCCGGCACCGGAGATGATCCGGAGCCGACCTTGCCTGTCCTGACTAGGCCGCGATCTGTTTCCAGATCTGGTCCTTGAGGCGCATACGTTTCTGCCGCAGTTCCGCCTCGTGTTCCGGGGTGGTCGGCTCTACCAACGTCTCGGCACGATGCACCGCACGGTTGACCTCGTGGTATTCGTCCACCATGCGCGCGAAATGGGCATCCTTGGCCTTCAGGGCATGGATTGCGTCTGCCTTGTCGGGAAAATCCTCGTAAAGATCGTGGGGCGTGTTCGACATGGCGTCTCCTTCCGTCGTTCGCTTTCTTGCGATTCGACCCTAACGACTGCGAAGCCAGCCTTCATTGACCTTGGTCAAACCTATCGCGCAGCCCGTCTGAACCCAGCCGCACGGGCCTCTGCTTCGGAGCAGAACCAGCGTTCGCCCCGACGGGTGTCGATCCGGGTGGCCGAATAATCCGCCTGTCCGGGAAGATGGTAGATGCGCCGGCCACCGTTTCCGATATTGCCCTTGATCGGGCAGTCAGCGTCGGGCACGGGCTGCGTGTCGCCGGAATGCCGGAACTCCTCGGGCGCGATCCAGGTCGCCGCCCACAGGCCGAGCCCTTCTCGCCGCGCCGCGGTTTCCGCTGGGACGTAGCGTGACGAGTACTTTCGATAGGCAATGGCACCCCCCTGCCGGACCATCAGGGCACCGATGTCATCACCGCGAACCGTGCAGACCGCCACCTCGCGCCCATAGCGGTCCAGATCCATCACATCGCATCGAACAGGTCCGGAAGCGACGAGGTCCGCAAGCATCTGCTTCGCGGAAGTGCCACAAGCCCATGAACGGCCAGAGCGCCGACAGGTCTGATCCAGCTCGGGGGCGTCGATGCCGAAGAGGCGCACCTTGCGGTCGCCGACGGTGAGGGTGTCCCCGTCGATGGCCTGCGCATGACCTTCGATGGTCGTCGCCCTTCCGGGGTCTGGAAGGGCGAACAGTCCGAAGATGAGCATTGCAACAAGTGTTAACGACATACCCTGCTTTTCGCGCCCCTGACGCGGAAAGCAAGGTTAATTCCGTCATGGCGGGCTATCATCCCGCCATGGCGTACACCGGTCTAACGCTGGGCGGTCCGCCAGTTCGGGTGGATCCATGGCTCCTGGTTGGAACGGGGAAGCGGCGTGCGGCCCAACAGATGGTCGGCCGCCTTTTCCCCCACCATGATCGAGGGCGCATTCAGGTTGCCGTTCGTGACTTGCGGGAAGATGGAACTGTCAGCGACGCGCAGGCCATCGACCCCGATCACGCGGCATTCGGGATCGACCACGGCCATCGGATCGTCGCGCCGTCCCATGCGTGCGGTGCCGCAGGGGTGATAGGCGCTTTCCACATGCTCGCGGATGAAGCTGTCCAACTGGTCATCGGTCTGGACCGCCGCGCCCGGCTGGATTTCATGCTTCACGAAGGGGGACATCGCATCCTGACCGAAGATCTCGCGCGTCAGGCGGATGCAGGTCCGGAAATCCGCCCAATCCTCGGGATGCGACATGTAGTTGAACAGGATGCGGGGTGCGACGGAAGGGTCCGCGGAACGGAGCGTGACGGCCCCGCGCGACTTGGACCGCATCGGGCCGACATGGGCCTGGAACCCGTGGCCCTCGGCAGCCGCCTTTCCATCGTAGCGCACGGCGATGGGCAGGAAGTGGTATTGGATGTCGGGATATTCCACCCCGGGCTTCGACCGGATGAAGGCACAGGCCTCGAACTGGTTGGATGCGCCCAGTCCTTTACGCGTGAACAGCCACTGCGCCCCGATGACTGCCTTCCCCATCAGGTTCCAGTATTTGTACAGGGTGACAGGCTTCTTCGAGGCGAACTGGAGGTACAGTTCCAGATGGTCCTGCAGATTTGCACCGACGCCGGGCCTGTCGGCCACAACGGGAATCCCGTGCTCCCGCAGATGATCCGCGGCGCCGATGCCCGAGAGCATCAGAATCTTCGGCGTGTTAATGGACGATGCGGCAAGAACCACCTCGCGGTCGGCACGGATAACCTCGATCGCGCCTCCACGCTCGACCTCGACCCCGGTCGCGCGACCGTCTTCAATGACGACCCGCCGCGCAAAGGCGCGAACGAGCCGGACTTTGCCCGTCTTCAGGGCGGGTTTCAGGTATGCGTTTGCCGCGCTCCACCTTTGGCCGTTGTAGATGGTGGCCTCCATCGGGCCGAAACCTTCCTGTTGGCGGCCATTGTAGTCACGGGTGACCGGATAGCCCGCCTGTTCGCCCGCGCGGATGAAGGCTTCGAACAGGGGATTCGTCCGGGGACCGCGCGTGACGTGCAGCGGCCCATTGGCGCCACGCCATGCCGGGTCGCCGCCGTCGCCCTGACCGTGCCAGCTTTCCATACGCTGGAAATACGGAAGGACATCGGCATAGGCCCACCCCTGCGCCCCTTGATCGGCCCATGTATCGAAATCCCGCGCATGGCCGCGCACATAGACCATCCCGTTGATCGACGACGACCCGCCGATAACCTTGCCCCTCGGGGTTGCCAGGACGCGCCCGCCGAGATGGGGTTCGGGCTCTGTCTGGAAGCCCCAGTCATAACGGGACATGTTCATCGGATAAGAAAGGGCAGCCGGCATCTGGATGAAGGGTCCGGCATCGGTCCCGCCGTGTTCGATGATGGTCACCGTCGCCCCGCCTTCGGCCAGGCGCCAAGCCATCGCCGACCCGGCAGAGCCTGCCCCGATGATCACGAATTCCGACATTCTTTTCTGCCTTCCCAATTCCGTCCGGTTTGCAGCGCCGATCAGTACGGCGCTTCGACAGGGCCCATGCCGACGTAAACGGACTTGACCTGCGTATAGTGTTCCACTGCGGCACGCCCGTTCTCGCGCCCGACACCCGACATCTTGGAACCGCCGAACGGCCCCTCGACAGGCGTCAGGTTGTAGACGTTGATCCAGCAGGTGCCCGCCTCGAGCCGCGCGATCACGCGATGCGCCCGCGCGAGGTCGGAAGTGAAAATCCCCGCGGCAAGCCCGAATTCGGTCGCATTCGCGCGGGCGATAACCTCTTCCTCGGCCTCGAAGTCAAGCACGGCCATGACAGGGCCAAACACTTCTTCCTTCGCGATCGTCATGTCGTCGGTGACATCCGCAAAGACTGTCGGTTGCACGAAATAGCCTGTGTTGATGGCGGCCCGCCCACCGCCACAGAGGAGCCTTGCCCCTTCTGCCTTCGCCTTGTCGATATAGCCCAGCACCTTGTCCAACTGGGCGACACTGACCAGCGGACCCATCTGGGTCGCCCCGTCCAGCGGATCTCCCAGAGTGATGCCCGCCGTCCGTTCAGCGAGCCGGGTCAGGAAACGGTCCTTGATGCCCTTCTGCACGAAAACGCGCGTTCCGTTGGAGCAGACCTGCCCCGCAGAATAGAAGTTGCCGAGCATCGCCGCACCGACCGCATCCTCGATGCTGGCGTCGTCGAACACGATCAGGGGCGACTTTCCGCCCAGTTCCATCGTGACGTGCCGGACGCCATCCGCGGCGGCGGCATAGACGCGCCTGCCGGTCGGGACAGAGCCGGTCAGCGAAACCTTCGCCACACGCGGGTCCGTCACGAGTGCGGCGCCAACGGACCCCCTGCCCTGCACGACGTTGAACAGACCCGGCGGAAGTCCGGCCTCAACCAGTATCGAAGCCAGCTTAAGCGCCCCGAGAGGCGTCACCTCGGACGGCTTGAAAACCATGGCATTGCCGAGCGACAGCGCAGGCGCAGCTTTCCAGCAGGCGATCTGGCTGGGGTAATTCCACGCGCCGATGCCGACGCAGACGCCCAGCGGTTCGCGGATCGTGTAGATGAAATCGCGGCCCAGCGGAATCGTTTCGCCGGTCACGGTCGGGGCCAGACCCGCGAACCATTCCAGACAGTCGGCCCCGCTGGGCCAATCCGCCACGACGGTTTCCTGGATCGGCTTGCCCGTATCCAACGTTTCCAGCCTTGCCAGCTCCTCCCCGCGATCGCGGATGATATCGGCGGCCCGGCGCAGGATCCGCGCCCGTTCAACGGGTTTCGTCGCCGCCCATTCGGTCTGCGCACGCTTTGCCGACGCAAGGGCGCGGTCCAGCACGGCGGCCGTGGCTTCGTGCAGGACGGCGATGACCTCTCCGGTGGCGGGATAGATCACCTCGATCGCGGGGCCTGCATCATCCTCGACATAGACACCGTCGATGAAATGGCTGGCTTCGGGTTGCGCCTTCATGCGACCGGTCCCTTCAGTTGTGCGTTCAGATATTGCAATGCGGTGGCGATGGCTGCCGACGCGTCGGGCGGACCGGATTTAAGGACCTCCCGCAGATAGAGACCGTCGATAAGGGCCCCCAGACCCTCTGCGATCTCGGCCGCCCTGTCCGATGCGAGCGGCTTCAGCGCAAAGACCAGATTCGACCGCAACCTTCGCTGATAGACGGCGAGGAGACGCTTCGCCTCCGGCACCGTCTGGGCCAACACGTAGAAATTCAGCCAGGCGCCAACGACCTCGCGCCGGAAATTGCCGGCGCTGAAGCTGGCCGTAAGTATCCCGCGTAGCCGTGCCTCCGGTCCTTCGGCCAGGGAAAGTGCGCCCCGGACCTCGGCCCCGTACAGGGTCAGGACGTGTCGCATCGCGGCAAGGAAAATTTCGTCTTTCGAGCCGAAATAATGGTGGGCGAGCGCGCTCGACATGCCGGCGCGCTTGGCGATCTGGCTGACGGTCACGTCGAGCGAACCGACGCGACCGATCTCGGTGATCGTCGCTTTAACCAATGCAGCTTTTCGAATAGGCTCCATTCCAAGCTTCGGCATGTCGGTGCGGCCCCGCAGATTTGTCTTGCCAAACCGAGTAAGCGTGAAGTCTATTGACTCGTCAATCAACAAAAACCGACAGGGAGACTACCATGCTGAAATCCACCCTCCTCGCCGGCGTTGCGGCGCTTGCGCTGGCCGGGACGGCATCGGCCGAAGGTTGCGACAGGATCGTTTTCTCGGACGTGGGCTGGACCGACATCACGGCAACGACCGCCGCCACGACGCTGCTTCTGGACGCGCTGGGCTACGAGACCGAGATCAAGCTTCTCTCCGTTCCCGTGACGTACACGGGCCTCGCCGAAGGCGATATCGATGTCTTCCTCGGAAACTGGATGCCGTCGATGGAAGCGGACATCGCGCCCTACCGCGACGCGGGGACCGTGGATACGGTCCGCGCAAACCTCGAAGGCGCAAAATACACGCTTGCCACGAACGAGGCGGGTGCCGCGCTCGGCATTACCGACTTCAGCCACATCAAGGACCACAAGGACGCGCTGGGTGCCGAGATCTACGGCATCGAACCGGGCAATGACGGCAACCGGCTGGTGCTCGAGGCCATCAATTCACCCGATTTCGGCATGGACGGCTTTGAACTGGTCGAATCCTCGGAACAGGGGATGCTGGCGGAGGTCGCAAGCAAGACTGAAGAGGGCGAGCCCATCGTATTCCTTGCATGGGAACCCCATCCGATGAATGCAAACTTCAAGCTGACCTATCTGACGGGCGGGGATGCGCTCTTCGGCCCGAATTTCGGCGGGGCGACGATTTTCACCAACACCCGGAAGGGCTATGTCGCAGAATGCCCGAACACCGGCAAACTCTTGCAGAACCTCGTCTTCTCGCTCCAGATGGAAAACGAGATCATGGGTGCCATCCTCAATGACGGCGAAGACCCGCAGGATGCGGCCAAGGCCTGGCTCGCCGCGAACACCGCTGCCTGGGAGCCCTGGCTGGAAGGCGTGACCACCAAGGACGGTGGTGACGCCAAGGCGGCAGTCGCCGCCGCGCTGCAGTAAACGGTCCACCCCGCAGGGGCGCAGGGCGTAACCTGCCCGGCCCGCTGCGGGGTTTCTTCCGCCGAGACGAAGGAGGCAGGCCGCGCATGGAGTGGCTGACCGATAACAAGATCCCCGTGGGCAAGGCGGCGAAAGCCGTGTTCGACTGGATGAATTCCAATCTTGGCCCGCTATTCGACGCGATCTCCTACGTGATGGAAGGCATGATCGCCGGGATATTGTGGGTCTTGCAGACCCCCCATCCCCTTGCCGTCATTGCCGCCTTCCTTGCCTTGACCTGGTATCTGCAAAGATCGTGGAAGGTTTGTCTGGGCGTGCTGCTGGGGTTCCTGTTCATTCTGAATCAGGGCTACTGGGAGGAAACGACCGAAAGCCTAACGCTCATCCTTGCGGCCTGCGTGGTCTGCATGGGGATCGGCGTGCCGATCGGCATTGCTGCAGCGCATCGCCCCCGCCTTTACCGTGCGCTTGTCCCGGTTCTCGACCTGATGCAGACCTTGCCCACGTTTGTCTATCTGATCCCGGCCATCGTCTTCTTCGGCCTAGGGATGGTTCCGGGCCTGATTGCAACTGTGATTTTCGTCCTTCCGGCACCTATCCGGCTGACCCATCTCGGCATTTCCTCCACACCGCAGGCACTGCTGGAGGCAGCGACAGCCTTTGGCGCGACCGGCCGGCAGACGCTGTGGAAGGTGGAATTGCCTTATGCCTTTCCCCAGATCATGGCAGGGCTGAACCAGACCATCATGCTGTCCCTTTCCATGGTGGTGATCGCTGCACTGGTGGGCGCAAACGGGCTTGGCGTGCCGGTGGTGCGTGCGCTGAACTCTGTCAACACGGCCCTTGGCTTTGAATCCGGCTTCATCATCGTGGTCGTGGCCATCCTCCTTGACCGTATGCTGCGGATCGGAGACGCGAAATGACAGGCTTGTCCGACATGAAGACCCCTGCCGGTCCTGCTGTCCGGTTCGACAACGTATCGATCGTTTTCGGAGACAACCCGGAGCGCGCATTGCCGTTGATGGATGATGGCAAGACGAGGGCCGAGGTGCAGACCGCGACGGGGCAGGTTCTCGGCGTCCATGACTGCCGTCTCGATGTGGACGAGGGAGAAATCCTCGTGCTCATGGGTCTGTCGGGATCGGGTAAGTCAACGCTGTTGCGGGCCGTCAACGGGCTTAACCCGGTTTGCCGCGGCGCTGTCCTTGTCAGTGACGGGAATGGGCTTGTCGATGTCACCCATGCCGACGCCGGAACGTTGCGGCGGATACGCCTGACCCGTGTGGCCATGGTATTCCAGCAATTCGGCCTGCTTCCCTGGCGGACTGTCCGCGAGAATGTCGGACTCGGGCTGGAACTCGGCGGGATGGCCGAAAAGGAACGCCGTGCGCGGATAGATGCCCAGCTTGAATTGGTCAACCTGACGCAATGGGCCGACCGCAAGGTCGGGGAATTGTCGGGGGGGATGCAGCAGCGGGTTGGCCTTGCCCGTGCATTCGCCACGGAAGCGCCCATCCTGCTGATGGACGAACCCTTCTCCGCTCTGGATCCGCTGATCCGTGCGCGGCTTCAGGACGAACTTCTGGACCTGCAGGCCACGCTGCGCCGGACGATCATCTTCGTGTCCCACGACCTTGACGAGGCGTTCAAGATCGGGAACCGGATCGCGCTCATGGAAGGCGGGCGCATCGTGCAATGCGGCACGGCGCGAGAGATCATCGCAAATCCGGTCAGCGACTATGTCGCCGATTTCGTTGCCCATATGAACCCGCTTGGCGTACTGACCGCGCGTGACGTCATGGGCAAAGGGGCCGGGACGGGCGGGCGTCCGGTAGATGCCGATACGCCCGTGAGGATGGTCATGGAACTGCTGCGGGACGAGGGCGCGGACCTGACGGTCACGGAAGCGGGTATTCCCATCGGTGTGATCCGCGCCTCGGATGTGATCGCAAGGCTGATCGACCCGCGCGGGTCCTAGTAGCGCATATCAGTCCGTAACGCGCTCCCACTCCACCGCGCCGAAGTCGCCGCGGAGGTCGCGCAATGTCATCCGGTCTTCGTCGATCTGTTCCAGCAGCCAGCAGGCATCCTCGGACGGATCGTCGCCATAGCGATACAGGCTGACCGTCATTCCATTCCGGACAGTGCCATCGGCGCAGCCTTCACCCGCCGAGATCATGAAGCGGTCCTGCACTTCGGAATGAAGCATCTCGATCCATTCCATTCCGGAAACAGCGATCGAGACTGCATCGCCGTCGTCCAGGGGACGCCATGTACCCTGCATCGACAGAAGATTTCCTTCGTAGATATCGTCTTCCAGACGGACCATTTCCTCCAGCCACAGGACGGCAGAGGAATCGCCCATCTCGGACAACGTGCCGCGGATCGAGACCGCGGCGAGCAGTGGAAGACCCGCGAGCATGTCTGCCCCGTGGTCGGAAGGCACGAAAAGATCGAAACCCGAAGAATTCACGAAACAGCCTTCATCCCCGCAGGACAGGAGATATCCCTGTCCTTCAAAGGCTTCCCCTGCCGAAACAGGATTGGCGGCCAGCAGAGCCGCCAGAACCATCCAACGCAACTTGCACTCCTCCCTACTCGATAACCCTTTGTGGTTGCGACAGACTGGCAAGGACCTGTCGCCGCTTTTCAGCCCTTGGCCTTTCCGGCAGCCTTGGATCTGGCCGCAGATTTCGTTCCCGATTTTGGCGGAGCCTTCGCGGCCTTGGCCTTGCCGGTCTTCTTGCCGGTGGACTTTCCCGCCTTCTCGGCAATCAGAACCAGTGCCTCGTCCAAGGTGATCGCTTCCGGTTCCACGCCCTTGGGCAAGGTGGCATTGACCTTTGCCCATTTGACATAGGGGCCATAGCGTCCCGGCATGACCTGAACCTCGCCCCCGTCCGGGTGGTCGCCAAGTACGCGCAAGGGACCGGCGGGCGCGGCCGTGCCCCGCCCTCGGCTGGCTTTCTGGGCAAGGACTTCCACCGCGCGGTTCATGCCGATGGTGAAGACCTCTTCGACATCGGCGATGTTCGCATAGACTGGACCGTGTTTCACATAGGGCCCGAAACGGCCGATGCCCGCCTCGACGGGCTGGCCGTCCTCGGGGTGGTGACCGATGGTCCGGGGCAGGTTCAGCAGCAGAAGCGCCTTTTCCAGGGTCATTCCCTCGGGTGCCCAGCCCTTCGGAAGGCTGGCCCGGGGCGGCTTGGGATTGGCCTCTCCGGCCTCGCCCTTCTGGACATAGGGTCCGAAGCGGCCGGCACGGAGCGAGACGGGCTGCCCATCCTCGTCATGACCGAGCAGGGTGCCATCGGCCGGGATTGCGCTGCCCTCCTCGCCCCCGCCTATGGGGCGGGTGTATCTGCATTCGGGATAATTCCCGCAGCCGATAAACGCCCCGCCGGATCGTGCCGTCTTCAGATGCAGACGACCGCTGCCGCAAACGGGGCAAGAGCGAGGATCGCTGCCGTCCGCGCGCGCCGGATAGAGGTGCGGCGCAAGGAATTCATCGATCTTTTCAAGAACCTCACCGATCCGGAGGTCTGCCGTTTCCGCGATGGCGGCGGAAAAATCGCGCCAGAAGCGGGACAGGACCTCCTTGTAGTCCCGTTCGCCTGCGGACACATCGTCAAGCTGGGTTTCCAGATCGGCTGTGAAATCGAAATCCACGTAGCGGCGGAAATAGTTGGTGAGGAAGGCCGTCACCAGCCTTCCCTTGTCCTCGGGGATCAGGCGGTTCTTGTCCTTGCGGACATATTCGCGGTCCTGGATCGTACCTATGATGCTGGCATAGGTTGACGGGCGTCCGATGCCCAGTTCTTCCATGCGCTTGACGAGTGTCGCCTCGGTGTAGCGCGGCGGCGGCTGGGTGTGGTGCTGTTCGGGAAGGACGTTGCGCTTTTCCACGGCTTCGCCCTGCAGCAGTTGGGGCAACCGGCCTTCATCCTGGTCGTCATCGTCGCGCCCTTCGTCATAGATCGCGAGAAAGCCGTCGAACAAGATCACCTGGCCGTTCGCGCGCAAACCCACCTGCCCGTCCGCGCTGGCCAGATCGACCGCCGTACGTTCAAGTCGCGCGGCCGCCATCTGGCTGGCCATGGTGCGCTTCCAGATCAGTTCATACAGTTTCTTCTGGTCCGGTTCGGCAAGGCGCAACTTCTCGGGTCCGGCCGAGATGTCGGTGGGCCGAATGCATTCATGGGCTTCCTGCGCGTTCTTGGCCTTGTTCTTGTACATGCGCGGCGCGTCGGGAACATAGTTTGCGCCGAAGCGGTGCCGGATCTCGTCCCGTGCGGCCATGACGGCCTCGGGAGCCATGTCGATACCGTCCGTCCGCATGTAGGTGATGTGACCCGCCTCATAAAGACGCTGGGCCGCGCTCATCGTTGCCTTTGCGCCCATGCCGAACTTGCGGCTTGCCTCCTGCTGCAAGGTCGATGTCATGAAAGGCGGGAAGGGGTTGCGCGTTGCCGGCTTCGACTCCACCGCAGCGACCGTCAATGTGCGCGAAGTGACAGCCTGAACGGCCAACTCGGCCGCTTCAGCGGTAGGAATGTCGAATTTTTGCAATTTCCGGCCGCCCAGCAGGGTGAGCTGGGCGTCGAATTCCTGCCCCCTCGGGGTGACCACAACAGCCTTGACGGTCCAGTATTCCTGGGCGCGGAAGGCTTCGATTTCCATTTCGCGCTCGACAATCAGGCGCAGGCAGACCGACTGGACCCGTCCCGCCGACTTGGCGCCCGGCAGCTTGCGCCAGAGAACGGGGGACAGGGTGAAGCCGACCAGGTAGTCAAGTGCGCGCCGGGCGAGATAGGCATCGACAAGCGCCTCGTCCACCTCCCGCGGCTCCTTCATCGCCTTGGTGACGGCATCCTTGGTGATGGCATTGAAGGTAACGCGGGCGACCTTCTTCCCTTTGCGTATCGAGGTGGCCAGGGCTTCTTTCAGGTGCCACGAGATCGCCTCGCCCTCGCGGTCGGGGTCGGTGGCGAGGATCAGGGTGTCATCGTTCTTCAGCGCCTCGGCAATCGCGCGGACGTGTTTCTTCGATTCGGACGCGACTTCCCATTCCATCCGGAAGTCCTGCTCGGGATCGACAGAGCCGTCCTTGGCCGGAAGGTCACGCACATGGCCATAAGACGCAAGAACCGTGAAATCACTGCCGAGATATTTGTTGATCGTCTTCGCCTTGGCCGGGCTTTCCACAACGACGACAGCCATCAATTGATCCTTCCAAGCGTCCCCGAGCAACAGCGCGGCACCATGTGGGGGAAGGCCCGTGGTTGTCAATGCAGCCAAAAGCCCGTCGGGACTTCGCCATCGCGAAAGACCCGCACCGGCACAGGATGCTTTGGGCCGCCTCTGGCAGATGCCGCGGTTCCCGCGCCTGCCGGTCATCGCTGGTGTCGCGGACAACCCGTGCCTGTCGAAGGCGCCCGTCAGTTGAGGCGCGAGATCATGCCCCCTGGTTGCCGCAGCACCAGACCATCGACTTCCAGCATGACCAGACCCTGCGCAACGGTTTCGGCGGGAAGGGCAAGGTCCCGGATGAGCTGGTCTTCGGCCACCGGACTGGCCCCCAATCGGGCGAGGATGCGGTCATGAAGTGCGCTGGTTTCACCAAGCGTGCGGCGCTCCGGTCCGGATCGGGGTATGGTCTGCGCCAAGGAAGGTACCTGGTCCTGCGCTGCAGATGCACCATTTCCCGTCACTTCCAGAACGTCCTCGGCCCCCCGCACAAGCACCGCCCCGTCGCGGAGAAGCAGGTTGCAGCCGGCGGCCCGCGCATCGAAGGGATGGCCCGGCACCGCCATCACGTCCTTGCCCATGTCCAATGCGTCCCGTGCCGTGATGAGACTGCCCGATCGCGCGGCCGCTTCCACGACCACCACCGCGCGGGCCATGCCCGCGATGATCCGGTTGCGAAGGGGGAAATGACGGGCTTGCGGGACAAGCCCCATAGCCTGCTCGGAGACGATGCAGCCCGTCTCGACGATACGGGAGTAGAGCGCCGCGTTCTCCTCCGGATAGATGACGTCCACGCCGCCTGCCATCACGGCCACCGTTCCGGTCGGCAGAGTGGCATCATGGGCTTCCGCATCGATCCCGCGCGCCAGACCGGAAACGACCACCTGCCCCGCCCGTCCAAGTGTCATGGCCATCCGCCGCGCCATCCGAAGGCCAAGCGACGAGGCGTTCCTTGCCCCGACCATCGCGATCATCTGCCGGCAGAGAAGCTGCGCATCTCCACGCACCCAGAGAAGTGGCGGCGCATCAGGCAGAAGCGCGAGTTGCGGCGGATAGACCCCGTCCCCCGGCACCGACATCGTGGCACCGGAAAGACGCGCCTGCGCCAGTTCGTGGTGCGCGACCTCGACAGGACAGGGATGATAGTCCGTGACACCGGCTGCCCTTGCAACCTCGGGCAGGGCGTCAAGCGCGGCACGGACCGAGCCGTGTTCCTTGACCAGCCTGTGGAATGTGACAGCCCCTACCCGACGGGACCGGATCAATCGCAGACGATCGACGGGATCGTCATCGGTGAAATCGCGCATCTTGCATGACCTTCTGCCATTTGCATCCGCGACTCTGACCGTGAAACCTTAAATCGGGGTAAAGATCTTGACCGGCGCATGGATCGGCCGGTGGACGATTTCGCCGGCTGCAGCGTCGCCTTCGGCATTGATGCCGGAGCCGAAGTTTGATCAAATGGCGCGCAAAATAGCGGGTCCCCCGGGCCCCAAGATGGAGCTTGCCATGCAGAACGCCGAAGTCGCCCGCCGCCGGGATGAAGCCATCTCACGCGGCGTCGGCATGATGACCCAGATCTATGCCGACCGCGCCCTGAATGCCGAGGTCTGGGATATCGAGGGGAACCGCTACATCGACTTCGCCGCCGGCATCGCCGTGGTGAACACCGGCCATTGCCACCCCAAGGTCATGGCGGCCGTGACCGAGCAGATGTCGCGCTTCACCCATACCTGCCACCAGGTGCTGCCCTACGAAAACTACATCCGCCTCGCCGAACGACTGAACGCCGCCGTTCCGGGCGATTTCCAGAAGAAGACTATCTTCGTCACCACCGGCGCCGAAGCCTGCGAGAACGCGATCAAGATCGCCCGCATCGCCACGGGCCGGAATGCCGTCATCGCCTTCGGCGGCGGCTTCCACGGACGCACCTTCATGGGCATGTCGTTGACGGGCAAGGTGGAGCCCTACAAGAAGGGCTTCGGCGCGATGATGCCCGATGTCTTCCATGTGCCCTTCCCGATGGGTCCGCACGGCATCTCGACCGAAGACTCGATGAAGGGCATCGAAAAGCTCTTCAAGGCCGATCTCGACCCCGCCCGCGTCGCCGCGATCATCTTCGAACCGGTCCAGGGCGAAGGCGGCTTCTACGAGGCGCCGACCGATCTGGTGAAGGCGATCCGCGCCCTGTGCGACAAGCACGGGATCGTCATGATCGCCGACGAGGTGCAGACAGGATTCGCCCGCACCGGCAATCTTTTCGCGATGCAGTTGCACGGCGTCGCGGCGGACCTGACGACGATGGCCAAGGGCCTTGCGGGCGGCCTGCCGCTGGCCGCCGTTACCGGCAAGGCCGAGCTGATGGATGCGGCCAATCCCGGCGGCCTTGGCGGCACCTATGCGGGCAACCCGCTGGGCATCGCGGCCTCGCACGCCGTCCTCGACGTAATCGAGGAGGAACAGCTCTGCGCACGGGCGAACGAACTTGGATCGCGGCTGAAACAGAGGCTCGAGGCGATCCGGTCCACCACGCCCGAGATCAGCGACATCCGCGGTCCGGGGTTCATGGTGGCGGTGGAATTCGCTAACCCGTCGAACAAGGAGCCGGATGCAGGGTTCACCGGTCGCGTCCGGATGGAGGCGCTGAAGCGCGGCCTGATCCTTCTGACCTGCGGCGTCTATGGTAATGTGGTGCGCTTCCTCGCCCCGATCACCATCCCGGACGCACATTTCAGCGAGGCGATGGACATCCTGGAAGAATCCATCGCGGCAGCCCGCCAGACGGCCTGACCGCGCAGGGACAACGGGGCTTCAACCCCATCGCCGGGCCGATCCTATGGATCGGCCCTTGTGCTTGCGTTATGGCATGTACATGAACGCTGCTGCATCGTCCGACGGTTTCATCCTTTCCAACGTCTCCGTCCGTCTTGCGGGGCGAACGGTCCTTTCCGACCTGACCATGGCGCTGGAAGAGCAGCGCATCGGAATCATCGGGCGCAACGGGTCTGGCAAGACGACCCTGCTGCGTCTTCTGGCAGGTCTGGTCACGCCTGACAGCGGCAGTGTCAGACTGGACGGAATCGACCCCGCCGGGAATCGCCGTGGAATGCTGTCGCGCCTTGGAATCCTGTTCCAGAACCCGGATCACCAGATTCTCTTTCCGACGGTTTCGGAAGAACTGGCCTTCGGTCTGCGTCAGATGGGACTTCCGGCGGCATCGGCCCGGACGGCAGCCCTGGCTGCTCTTGCGGCAGAGGGACGGGCGAGTTGGGCTGACCGGCCCACCGCTGCATTGAGCGAGGGGCAGCGGCACTGGCTCTGCCTGCTGGCGGTGCTGATGATGCAGCCGCGCACAATCCTTCTGGACGAACCTTACGCCGGGCTCGACATG
>AYNO01000087.1 GCA_000500915.1 Rhodobacter sp. CACIA14H1 | reverse complement strand
ACGCCGCGGCGTGCCGGGAAAGCCGAAATCCTGTCCTTTGGCAGCATAGGGCAGGAACGGTCCTGCCGAAGGACCGCACGTTCTTGCGCGGCCAAGCCGTCGTGATTGGCAACAGCGGCGCAATCATGCGCTAGAAGAATGTCGGCGTCTCCTGCAAGGAAGCGCGCGGTCACATCAGAGGTCGTGCCCGTCAGGACCGAGAACGAGGTCCGGGCCTTGGGCCCGATCACAGAGAGGACCGACTGCAATTCGCTGCGGGCAAGCACGGTGGGCATGGCAAGGCGGATCTGGGTCATCACCTCGAACTGGTGGCCACGGATTTCGGCCCGCGCCTCCAGCAGCCGTTCGACCGAAGCGCGCGCGCCTTCGCGGAACTGCTCGCCCGCTTCAGTCAGGCGGACGGGCTGGGAGCCCTTGACGACCAGCGCGGTGCCCACCCAATGCTCCAACGACTGGATGCGCCGCGAAAAGGCAGCCTGTGACAGCGACCTGAACTCTGCGGCACGGGTAAAATTCCCCAACTCGGCTAGTGCCAGAAAGTCTTGGAGCCAGCGCACGTCCATTCCGACCCCACCCTATCGTCGTTTATTCCGCACCATGCATCGCGCGGGACATCTGCGAAGATGTGCTGCGGCAGAGCGCGGGGTGCACACCTAATAAGGGCGATAGCGGATCATCTGCCTGTGGGCGGATCGCCGTCTGCGCTCAGCCCGCCAATCCCGAAGCCAGAAAAAGATACGAAGCACAGATACCTCCACTTTCGTCCGGACCATCGGTCCAGTCCGAGATTGGACGGGGCATTCCGTTGACGCCCCTGACCCTTCGCCGAAATGGCAACGTCGCATCGAAGCGCTCGTCACCGCCTGTTGCCGCGCGTTGAGGTTCGGTGGCCCTGATCCGATCTGCCACCGAACCCACGACGCGGTCAACCCTTCGTCAGCCAAGCACGGCGCGAATGGCGGCAACCGTCGCCATGACCACCTGATCCGCCTCTTCTCGCGTCAGGCAGAACGGCGGCGCGAAGCCGATGATGTCACCCTGCGGCATGGCGCGCGCGATGACACGATCCTTGGCGAGCATGGATGCAACGACCTGCGGGCCGATCTTGCGGCTCGGGTCGAAGAAGCGCCGACCGTCGCGGTCTTCCACAAGTTCGACCGCACAAAGAATCCCTTCGCCCCGCACTTCGCCGACATTGGGATGATCCGCCAAAGCCGCGGCCATCGTCCGGGTCAGATATGTCCCGACATCCGAGGCGTTGCGGATCAGGCCCAACTCGTCGATCAGCTTAAGATTGGCGATACCCGCCGCTGCCCCGATCGGGTGGGCCGAATATGTCCAGCCGTGGCCGATGGGACCGTTCTCGTCGGTGCCCTGCTCCAGAACCTTCCAGACACGATCCGAAACGATGGACCCCGAAAGCGGCGCATAGGCTGAGGTCAGGCCCTTTGCGATGGTGATCAGGTCGGGCTCGATGCCGTAATGCGTGCTGCCGAACATGGTGCCAAGGCGGCCAAAGCCCGTCACCACCTCGTCCGCGATCAGCAGGATGTCGTGCTTCTTCAGGACAGCCTGGATCGCCTGCCAGTACCCGGCCGGGGGCGGAACGATGCCGCCGGTGCCAAGCACCGGCTCGCCGATGAAGGCTGCGATGGTGTCGGCACCTTCGCGTTCGATCAGCGCTTCCAGCGCATCGGCGCAATGGGCGACGAATTCGGCCTCGGTCTGCGCAAGGTTCTCACGGCGGAAGTAATAGGGCGCTTCGGTGTGGATCACCTGTGCCAGCGGAAGGTCGAACTTCTTGTGGAAGGCCTCGAGCCCCGTCAACGACCCTGTCAGAAGACCCGAGCCGTGATAGCCGCGCCAGCGCGAGATGATCCGCTTCTTCTGCGGCAGGCCACGGATGTTGTTGTAGTACCAGACGAGTTTCAGGTTCGTCTCGTTCGCGTCCGAACCGCCCAAACCGAAATAGACCTTCGACATGTTGGCGGGTGCACGGTCCAGGATCATCTTGGCCAGCGTGATCGACGCTTCGGTGCCATGCCCGACATAGGCGTGGTAATAGGCCAGTTCGCGGGCCTGCGCGGCGATCGCTTCCGCGATCTCCTGCCGGCCATAGCCCACGTTCACACAGTAAAGCCCCGCGAAGGCATCAAGGAAACGGTTGCCATCGCGGTCTTCGATATGGGAACCGCTGGCCGTGCGGATCACGCGGCTGGGGGTGTCGCCCCTCGCGTGCTGCGCCAGATGCGTGGAGGGATGGAAGAAGTTATCGCGGTCCCATTGGGCCAGTTGGTTATTCGTCAGCATTCGTGTTCTCCTTAGGCCCAATCGCGGCAGACGTATTTGACTTCAGTGAATTCTTCCATTCCAAGCCGCGATCCCTCGCGCCCCAGACCGGATTGTTTCATCCCTCCGAACGGGATCGGAGCGCCCGTGACCTTGGTCCGGTTCACCGCCACCATGCCGAATTGCAGCGCACGGCTGAGACGGTAGATGCGGCGCGGATCCTGCGTGTGGATATAGGCGACCAGCCCGTATTCCGTCGCATTGGCGCGGGCCGTCACCTCGTCCTCGGTGTCGAAGGGCAGGATGGCCGCGACGGGACCGAAGGTTTCCTCATGCAGGATGCGCGCCGCGTCGGGCACATCGACCAGAACGGTGGGTGCAAAGAACAGCGGGCCCAAGGGCAGGCAGCCGCCGCCGCAGGCCAGACGCGCGCCCCTGGCAAGGGCGTCGGCCACCTGTTCCTGTTGCTTGGCCACGGCGCGGTCGTTCATCAGGGGGCCGATGTCGCAATCGTCCATGCCCGACCCGACGGTCAGGCGGCGGGTCGCCTCGGTGAAGCGGCGGCAGAACTCGTCATAGACGGCGCGTTCGACGAAGATGCGGTTCGCGCCAAGGCAATCCTGCCCGCTGGTCGCCCATTTCGCCTTCATCACCTCGGCAACCGCCTTGTCCATGTCGGCATCGGCAAAGACCAGAACCGGCGCGTGGCCACCAAGTTCAAGCACAAGCCGCTTCACCGTATTGGCGGACTGGCGGTAAAGCAGCCGCCCGATTTCGGTCGAACCCGTGAAGGACAGCACGCGGACGCGCGGGTCTTCTGTCCACGGCTTTACGATCTCGGGCGCGGCACCCGTCACCACGTTGAACACACCCGCCGGAACCCCTGCCCGTTCGGCAAGCTCGGCCAGAGCCAGCGCTGAAAACGGTGTCTCGGCCGATGGATGGCAGACCACTGTGCAGCCTGCCGCCAGCGCCGCCGCCGCTTTGCGCGTCAGCATGGCTGACGGAAAATTCCACGGCGTGATCAGGGCCGCCACGCCGACCGGTTCGCGCCAGAGTTCCACTTCGGCATCGGTCAGGTGGCTCGTCACGCCTTCGATGTTCGGGCGCTTCGCCTCTTCGGCGTAGAATTCGACAAAGGCCGCGCCATAGGAGATTTCGCCCTTGGCCTCGGACAGGGGCTTGCCCTGTTCCAGAACCATGATCCGGGCAAGATCGTCGGCATGGTTCAGGATCAGCTCGAACCAGCGGCGCAGAATGGCCGCGCGGTCCTGCGGCAAACGGCGCGACCACGGGCCGAAGGCCGCTTGCGCCGCGTCCACGGCATGAACCGACTGGGCCGCCGACAGGCGCGCAACACGGCCCAGTTCGCAGCCGGTGGCCGGATCGGTCACTGCAAAGCTTTCACCGGCCTCGCCACCGACCCAGCGGCCATCGACATAGGAAAAGCTGCGGACCAACGCCTTGTCCGTAACATCGGGGCGGGCTGAGATGGCTGTGTCTAGCATGGAAACCTCGTTCTTAGACTGGCCACAGTCTGGGCCGCGAAAAGCAGAGGAAACGCGCGAACTTGCTGACCGGTGCAGAAGATTCATCTGCAGAACGGGGGGTTTACGTGCCGGTTCATCCATCGCCCAACAAAGCCTCGAACGGGATGGTGCCAGAAGATTTGACGGGCTTGGTAACGATGTAGGTGAAATAGCGCGCAAGTCCGATACGGGCATCGAGCAGCGCATCGATCAGCCTTTGATACGCGTCGATGTCGCGGGTCACGATCTGCAACAGGTAATCGAAGCCGCCGCCCAATGCCCAGCAGGCGGTGATTTCGTCGTGCTGGGCAACTGCCGCTTCGAAGGCGCGGAAACGGGCGGCGGTGTGGTCTGCCAGTTCCGCCGCGACAAAGACCGTCACATGCGGGCCCAGTTTGCGAAGGGAAACCTCGGCACGATAGCCTTCGATCAGCCCCGCCTTTTCAAGCTTCTGCAGACGCTCCCAGCAGGGGGATGGCGACAGGCCGACGCGTTCGGCAAGAGCTGCCTTCGAGATCCGGCCTTCTGCCGAAAGGACGCGCAGGATGGCGATGTCGCGGGGGTCAAGTTTCATGGTCGGGTCAGGCGCGCAGGACCGTTCCCGCAGTCGGGTGCATGGCATGAACGTGGGTGGCAATGGCCGTATCCTGCACACCCGTGCCGGTCAGGTCGCAGATGGTGATATCCGCCTCCGACCGTCGGCCCTGCTTCTGCCCTGCGATGACCTCGCCCAGTTCGGGCGGGGTTCCCCGGTCCCATATGCCGGCAGCCAAGGCGGCCTCAAGCTCGCCCGACACTTCGCATTGGGAAACGCGGTCGCAGACATAGGCATCGGCGGCCAGCAGGGCGCGCGGGTCGATCTCGGTCTTGCCGGACTGGTCCGATCCCATGGCGGTGATGTGCAAACCGGGATGCAGCCATTCTGCCCGCAGCACCGGTGCGCGGGCAGGTGTCGTGGTCACCACAAGCTGCGCGTCGCGCACGAGGGCGGCAGGGTCGACCACCGCCTCGGCCACGATGCCAAGCAGGCTTGCCAGATCGTCGGCACATCGCCGCGCCTTTTCAGGGTCGCGCCCGTGAACCAGAACGCGCTGGAACGGACGGACGAGATGCGCCGCCTGCATCTGCAACCGCGCCTGAACGCCCGTTCCGATGACGCCGGCCGTTTCCACCGTGGCCGGGGCAAGATGGCGCGCCGCGACGGCACCTGCGGCAGCGGTCCGGATATCGGTCAGATAGCCGTTGTCGAGATAGAGCGACTGCACCAATCCCGTTTTGGCCGAGAACAGGATCATCAGACCGTTCAGGCTGGGCAGACCCAGTGCCGGGTTGCCGAAGAAGCCGGGGCTGACCTTGATGGCAAACCCCTCCATCCCCGACACATAGGCGGCCTTGACGTCCACCTCGCCATGGGCTTCGGCCATCTCCATCGACAGGATCGGCGGCATGACCACCCTGCCCTGCGCCAGGGCCAGAAAGGCGCGTTCGATGACATCGACGGTGGACAGGTCAAGCGATACCAGACGGCGCAGCTCTGCCTCGGTTACGATCTGGATGTCATGCGCCATAGGTCTTGCCCTTGATGGTCAGGTCACCGACGGTCACGCTCTGGCCGGCCATCATGGCGGCAAAGCTTGGCATGTCGGTGTTGCGTCCGGTGATGATGGTTGCGGTCGGTCCGGTCAGGCGGACGGCACCCGTGCGAAGCGCCGCGATGCCGACGACGGCGGCCCCTTCGGCGACGATCCGGTCGTCGAAGAACAGCGCCTGCATCGCGTCGCGGATCGCGTCTTCCCCGACCAGCACCACGTCGTCCAGCAGGTCGCGGCAGAGCGCAAAGGTGATGCGGTTGTCCATCCCGATCCCGCCGCCCAGACTGTCGGCAAGCGAGGAGTATTCCGTCACCTGCACAGGCCGGCCCGCGGCAATCGCGGCCTGCATCGCCGCCCCGCGATCCATCGAGACACCGATCACGCGGATCGACGGCTTGATCGTCTTGGCGGCAAAGGCCACCCCCGCCGCAAGCCCGCCCCCCGACAGGGGAACAAGCAGCGTGTCCAGATCAGGCCGCGTCGCCAGCAGTTCGAGGCCGATGGTCCCCTGCCCCGCGACCACGCGCGCATCGTCGAAGGGCGGGATTTCCGTCAGACCTTCCTCATTCGCAAGGCGCAAGCTTTCGACGGCGGCGTCGTCCTGCGACCGCCCGATGATCCGCACCTCGGCCCCCAGCGCGCGGATGCCGTCGACCTTGGCCTTAGGCACCAGTTCCGACATGCACACGACCGCCCGCAGGCCGCGCTGGCGTGCGGCAAAGGCGATGGCGCGCCCGTGATTGCCCGTCGAACAGCATACGACGCCGCGGGACCCTCCGGACAGGTTTGCCAATGCGTTCAGGGCGCCACGCAGTTTGAACGCCCCCATGGGCTGCATGTTTTCCAGCTTCAGCAAGACCGCCTGCCCCGTCAGCGTGATCAGCGATGGCGACGGCACCAAGGGCGTGTCGCTTGCCTGTCCGCGGATGACGGATGCGGCCGACAGTATATCGGCCAGCGCGATGGCGGGGTCAGTCGGCATCCTTGACCGCCCGCAGGAATTGTTGGGTCCGTTCCCGCTGGGGGTTGGTAAAGAACTGTTCGGGCGCGGCCTGCTCTTCGATCTTTCCCTTGTAGAAAAAGCAGATGCGGTCCGAGATGTCGCGCGCAAACCCCATCTGGTGCGTCACCATCAGCATAGTCAGGTCATGTTCCGCCACCAGCCTGCGGATGACTTCGGTCACCTCGCCGATCACCTCGGGGTCCAGCGCGGATGTCACCTCGTCGAACAGCATGATGCGCGGGCGCATCGCCAAGGCACGCGCGATGGCCACGCGCTGCTGCTGACCACCCGACAGGCGCGACGGGTGCTGGTCCTTCTTGTCGATCATGCCGACCATCTTCAGCAGTTCCTCGGACCGGTCGCGCGCCTCGGCCTTGCTGAGACCCAGAACCTGAACCGGCCCTTCCATGCAGTTCTGAAGCGCGGTCATGTGGGGGAACAGGTTGAAATGCTGGAAGCACATCCCGATGGACGCCCGCATCCGCCGCAGATGGGCTTCGTCTGCGGGCACCAGCACTCCCTTGCGTTCCATGTGGGTCAGGGGCTTGCCGTCGATGTAGATGACGCCGCCATTGATCGATTCCAGCGTCATCAGCATCCGCAGCACGGTCGTCTTGCCCGAACCGGACGGCCCAATCACCGAAACCATCTCGCCCCGCTGGATATCGAGGTTCAGGTCGTCCAGCACCACGAGCGAGCCGTAGGACTTGGTCACGTTCATGAACCGCACCATGGGGCGGTCGTCAGGGGGCAATTCCAGCGGATAGGCAGAGAGTTCCATGGTTCACATTCCCAGTTTGCGGCGCAGCACGCGCTCCAGCAGCCTGACGAGTCCGGCCGTGGGCAGCGACAGGGCGAGGAAGATCACCCCGACCAGCGTGTAGGGCTCAAGAAAGCGGTAGGTTTCCGACCCGATGGCGTTGGCGGTCTGCATCAGTTCGGTGACGCCGATCACGGACAGCATCGGCGTGTCCTTGAAGATACCGACCAGATAGTTGCCCATCCCGGGTATCGCCTGCGGCACCGCCTGCGGCAGCACGATGCGGGCATAGGTATCGCGGGTCGTCATGTTCAGGGCGCGGCAGGCTTCCCATTGGCCCTTGGGCACGGACTCGATTCCGGCGCGGTAGACTTCGGACAAATAGGCCGAATAGTGCAGGCCGATTGCCATCATCCCGGCCACCCACGGCGAGAGGGTGATCCCGACTTGCGGGCCGACGTAGAAGATGAAGAATATCTGCAGGACAAGCGGCGTCGACCGGACAAATTCCAGCGTCTCTCGTAGGACGAAGGTCAGCGCGGGCCAGCGCGTCCTTTGCCCCAAGGCCAAGGCAAGGCCCAGTAAAAGGGCAATGGCATACCCGCTTCCGGCAGCCAGCAGGGTGTTCAGCGTGGCAGCGGCGAGCCGCGGCGCGATTTCCCAGACGAAGTCCCATTTCCAGTCGAAAGTCATGCGCGACCGAGCCTCCGTGCCATGGACCGCTCAAGTCGGCGCATCGCAGGCGTGATCAGAACGCGGGCGAGCAGATAGTAGATGACCAGCGCGGTCCCGAAAGCTTCGGCCGACAGGAAGGTGGACCCGTTGATCTGCTTGGCCACGAACATCAGGTCCGCCACCCCGATAAGGGCGACCAGAGCAGTCCCCTTCAGCAATTCGATCAGAAGGTTTCCCCATGGCGGCAGCATCAGAACGAAGGCCTGGGGCAGGATGATGCGGCGCATCCGTTTCAATGGCGACATGGACAGTGCATAGGCGGCCTCCCATTGGCCGCGCGGGACGGACAGGATGGAGCCGCGCACGATTTCCGCGCCATAGGCACCGACATTCAGACCGACGGACAGGAAACCTGCGGTGAATTTCGGAAGGCTGATGCCGAACAGCGGCAAGACATAAAAGATCCAGTAGAGCTGCACCAGAAGCGAGGTGCCGCGGAAGATTTCCACATAGGTCGTCGCAGCGGCGCGCACCGGCCAATGGTCGGACAACCGGCCCAGACCTGCCGCTAAGGCCGCCAGAAGGGCCACGGCAGTGGCCAGCCCGAATTGCGCACCGGTGACCGCTGTCCCTTCGGCAATGCGGCCCCCGTATGTCTGCAAGAAATCCCACATCGCAGCCCGCCCCCTTTTGCGGGTAAAGGGCCGGAGCGAACCAGCCCTTTTCCTATCGTGAAGACCCGGATCGCGTCAGCGGTTCGCGCAGACCCATTCGGTGGTCTTGTCACCAGGGAGCATCGCTTCGGAATAGCCATACTCGGCCACGGCGGCCATCATGTCGTCGCTGCCGAGGTATTCCTTCTGCGCCGCATTGAACTGGTCGAGAAAGTCCTGATCTTCCTTGCGGAAACCGACGCCGGCCCAGTTGAACGACTCTTCCGGCATGACCGAGGGATCGGTGATCTCGACCGCCCCGCCCGAGCTGTCGGCAAGCTGCTTCATGGTCGGATAGGTGCCCGTTCCAGCATCGGCGCGGCCCGCTTTCACGGCGGCGAGGATCTCGGTCGGGCCGGGGACGATCATGATGTTGGCCTCATCGATGCCCGCCGCCTTGGCCGCGTCGATGTTCGAATACCCGGCACCGGTAACCAGGATTGCGCTCTGCGCCTTGATGTCATCATAGGTCTTCAGACCCTTGGGATTGCCCGGCGCGACGATGAACCCGTCACCGACCTTGGCCATGGGTTCGGAAAAGGCAATGTTCTCGCAGCGCGCCTTCAGGATGTTCATCCCGCCGGTGATGATGTCGAACTGGCCAGCATTGAGGCCTGGGATCAGGCCGCCCCATTCGGTCTGGACGGTTTCGATGTCGGTATAGCCCATCTTCGCCAGGACACCGATCACCTCGGCATTCACGAAGCCCTTGGGGCTACCGTCTTCGCCGGGATAGGCGAAGGGGATTTCATTGGCAAAGCCGATGCGGATCGGCTCGCCCGCGGCGATGCGGTCCGACAAGGGGCCAGCCAGCGCGGCGCAAGCCGAGATGCCCAGCCAAAGTGTGGCGATGGCCGTCGTCTTCATCGTGGAAGCGTTCATTTCATTCCTCCTGTTGCGTGCGGGCTAGTTCATCGCGTTTCCCGCTTGTTGTATACAACACAGCAATAGAACCAATCCTGTCAAGGCGGTTTCTCGGAAATTTCCGTTACTTTCGGCTACCATCTTGCCAAGAAAGAAATTCTCTCCGTATAAATGTGCACAACTAGGCCGTCAGGGAGACATCATGGCACTGCAGAACGCCCCCTTCAGTCCTGCCGAGTATGATCGGCGCATTGCCTTAACGCGCGCGGCGATGGCCCGTGCCGGAGTGGACGCCGTTTTCGTCACGGACCCGTCGAATCAGGCGTGGTTGACGGGCTATGACGGCTGGTCCTTCTACGTTCATCAGGGCGTCATCCTGACGATGGACGGCGAGCCGCGCTGGTGGGGCCGCTACATGGACAGCCTCGGCGCGCTGCGGACCTGCTGGATCGCGCCCGAGTCGATCCACGGCTATGCAGACAGCTATGTGCAGTCAACGGTCCGCCACCCGATGCAGGACCTTGCCCGCATCCTGCGCGATCTGGGGCTGGAAAAGGCCCGCATCGGCGTCGAGATGGAGAACTACTACTACTCGGCCAAGGCCCACGCCACGCTGCTGGAAGAGCTGCCGGGTGCGACATTCGTCGACGCGACCGCGCTGGTGAACTGGCAGCGCCTGATCAAGTCGGACGAAGAGATCACCTTCATCCGCAAGGCGGCGTCGATCTCGGAAAAGGTCATCCGCACCGCCATCGAAGAGTCGCGGCCCGGCCTTCGCAAGAACGAACTGGTGGCCGAAATCTACCACGCCGCCCTGACGGGCGTTGGCGATGACTGGGGCGATTATCCCGCCATCGTCCCGCTGACACCTTCGGGCGTCGACGCCACGGCCGCGCACCTGACATGGAACGGCGCGCCGATGAAATCGGGCGAGGCGACCTTCTTCGAGCTTTCGGGCTGCTATCGCCGCTATCACGCCCCGCTCTGCCGCACCGTCTATCTGGGCACCCCGCCCGACGAGATGCGGCGTGCCGAAGCGGCGCAGATCGAAGGGATCGAGGCCGGTCTGGCCGCGGCAAAGGCGGGCAACCGCACCTGCGACATCGCCAACGCTTTCATGGCGGTGCTGAAGAAGCACGGCATCCACCGCGAAGGCCGGATGGGCTATCCGGTCGGCCTGTCCTATCCGCCGGACTGGGGCGAACGCACCGCCTCGATCCGGACCGAGGACGAGACGGTCCTGCAACCGGGCATGGTCTTCCACTTCATGCCCGCCCTCTGGATGGAAAGCTGGGGTCTGGAAACGACCGAAACCATCCTGATCGGAGAAAGCGGTCCGGCGCAGGCGCTCTGCAACGTCGAACGCAAACTCTTCATTAAGGACTGACCACCTTGGATACCTTGACCCGCACCCGCGACCTGCTTGCCGAGATGATCGCCTTTCCGACGGTTTCGTCCGAAAGCAATCTGGCGCTGATCGATTTTCTGGCCGACCGGCTCTCGGATGCAGGGGCGCGGGTCGAGGTTTTCAAGGACGGCACGGGCACCAAGGCGAACCTTTTCGCCACCATCGGGCCAGAGGTCGGCGGGGGTATCCTGCTGTCCGGACATTCCGATGTGGTGCCCGTCGCCGACCAGAACTGGACGACCGATCCGTTTGCGATGACCGAACGGGACGGTCGCCTTTACGGGCGTGGCACCTGCGACATGAAGGGGTTCATCGCGGCGGCCGTCGCGATGGCCCCGCATTACGCAAAGACGGCACGCAAGCGCCCCATCCATTTCGCCTTCACCCACGACGAAGAGATCGGCTGTCTCGGCGCGCAGGCGCTGGCCCCCCTGCTGCGTGACCGCGAGGTCCGCCCCGGCGTGGCGATCATCGGCGAACCCACGATGATGCGGGTGATCGAAGGCCATAAGGGGTGCTACGAATACAGCATCCATTTCACCGGCCTCGAGGGCCACGGCTCGGCACCAGATCGGGGCGTGAATGCCGTCGAATATGCGGTGCGCTACGTCGCGCGCCTGCTGGAAATGGCCGAGGTGCTGAAGACCCGCGCCCCTGCCGGCAGCCGCTTCGAACCGCCATGGACGACGATCAACACCGGCGCGCTGGTCGGTGGTGTGGCGCACAACGTCATCGCGGGCAAGGCCCGGATCGATTGGGAGATGCGGCCCGTCCAGCCCGGGGATGCCGAACTGGTCAAGCAGAACCTGCACCACTACTGCCAGCACCACCTGATTCCGGCCATGCGAAGCGTCCACCCTGCGGCAGATATCGTGACCGAGGTGATCGGAGAGGTCGACGGTCTGGTCCCCGCCGACATCAACGAAGCCCGTGACATCGTCATGGAACTGACCGGCGCGAACGGCGCGGGTCTGGTCCCCTTCGGCACCGAGGCAGGCATCTTTCAGGCGCTTGGAATGTCGGCGGTGATCTGCGGCCCGGGGTCGATCGAACAGGCGCACAAGCCCGACGAATACCTGTCGCTGGACCAGCTGTCGCAATGCCTGACGATGCTGGAACGGCTGGGCACAAGACTGGCGGAATAGACAGATGCAACAGCCCGCGACCGTCCATGCCCCGTCCGCCCTCTGGCGAGCAGCGCCTTTCGTCTTTGTCCTGCTGTGGTCCGGCGGCTTCGTCTTCGGCAAGCTGGGTCTGGCATATAGCGAACCGATGACGATGCTGGCGCTGCGCTACGGGCTGGCGGTCGCGGTTCTGGTGCCGCTGGCCATGATCCGGCGCCCGCTATGGCCCGTCGCTGCGGGGCATTGGGCGGCGCTCGTCCTGACGGGAATTCTCATCCAGGGCGTCTATTTCGGGCTTGCCTATTTGGCCATGAAGCGGGGGATGAATGCCGGAACGACCGCCATTATCATGTCGCTGCAACCGGCCTTGGTGGCGGCGCTGACGCCGCTGCTGGGCGGGCGACGGAGCGGGCCGTTGCTCTGGCTCGGTCTGGCGGTGGGAATGGCGGGCGTCGTGCTGGCCATCTGGTCCGAAGGCAGCCTCGGGCCAAGCCCGTGGGGGGCATCACTTCTGGCGCTGGGGGCCTTGGCGGGCATCGGCACCGCCACCCTGTTCGAGAAATGGCACGGCTTCCGGACCGATCCGGTCGCAAGCGGCCTTGTGCAATACGTCGTGGGGTTCGTCCTGCTGGCCCCCGTGGCGGCGCTGACCGAAGGCATGGCGATCGACTGGCAGCCCGAACTGGTCATGGCGCTGGCCTATCTGGTGCTGGCCAACTCGCTTGTGTCCATCGGGCTTTATCTGGCCATGGTCCAGCGCGGCGATGCGACGCGGATTTCTTCCTACATGTACCTCGTTCCGCCGCTGGCCATGGTCCTCGCATGGGCGCTTCTGGGTGAGCGGCTTCATCCGCTCGCGCTTGCGGGACTCGCTTTGTCGGCGTTCGGCGTGTACGTCGTTTCATACCAGACGAGGTAGAACTGATGGATTTCGCTCCAACCGAACCTTCAAGCGCGCGCGATCGTTTCGACCGTCTCTATGACATGCTGCGAAGCCGGATATGCCTCTTGGACTACCCGCCGGGAACCCGCCTTTCCGAAGAAGCGCTGGCGGCAGAATTCGGAACCAGCCGGACCCCGCTGCGGCGCGTGCTCGTTCGACTGGAGGGCGAGGGACTCTTGCAATCGGTCCATGGCGTCGGCACCTTCGTAACCGATGCGGATATCGAAACGCTCGAGCAAACGTACCGGTTGCGGATGGAACTGGCAGAACTCCTCGGTGTCCTTTCGCCAAACCCGCCAAACCCCGAGCTGTGGGACCGGCTTGCCACCCTTTCGGCCCAAGTCCGCCAGCTTGCAGACAACCCCGATGTCCGCCGTTTCGGGCAACTGAACCTTGAATTCTTTTTCGAATTCTACCGCATCACCGCAAACGAGCCCCTGCGAGAGATCTGCGACCGCCTGTTCTTCCAGACATCGCGCATCTGGATGAAATCCATGGGTGCCGAACGGATCGACGTGGCCGCCGAGGCCGCTATTTTCGCCGACGAAATAGACGGTATCCTTCGTGCGCTGGAAATTGGTGATGTACGTTCTGCTGCGCTTTTGCACCGCACCCATATTTCGATGAGCTTCATACGCATGAGATTGGCAGCAAAAAAGGCTTGAGATCACATTACGAAATGCCGGTTTCCGGGAAGCACACCACGTGGAGACGCCATTGCGTCGTGCATAACGCCAGTTCGTCGCCCCAAAATTTGAAATGGCGCGGCTCAACTCATCAGCGTCTGTCGTCACTATTGACCCGCCGAGCCAAACTCATGTGAACGTCGGCTTTGGGCCGCGACCGACGTCGGCGCTTTGGGCGGAAACTGCTCATTCCTTGAGGCGCCTACTTGCCCGAAAAGCGAGGCCCCTCATCTTCGATAATGACTGTCATACTGACAAGTCGATGTCCCTATCGACCGTCCCGCGGCTCGAACGGAAAGCATCAGGGAACCCGTCCTGTAGGATTAGGTAGCCCAGAGCAACCTCGACCAACTCGCTGTTTGTCCCCACGCCCGTTTCTTGGCGAGCAAGAGCCAAGAGCTCGGGATTAACCATGCAGTTCATATGGGCCGTCTTGTTGACGGTAAGCCCCATTTGCTCAAGGCGGTTCATTACATGGGCATAGGGCCGCTTCATGGTGACAAAGCTCGCGTTTCGAGGCTCGGATAGCATCGGTGTCTTGCTCTCCATGACAACGGGCTGCTTCCAGCTCCACCATGGTTCTCAGTTGCGACGCTGTTGGGTTGAGCTTATCGCTTTCACCATCAGGATCGCTACAAAGATCTTCTGGCAGCTTTGCACTACCGTCACCGCGCGCACATGCCCTTACGATGTTGGTGCAAACATGGTCCGTCGCGGACGATCCAGCACTCGGCCGAACCGAGTGCGCTGACATTGAAGGCAGTGCTAGTTGCTTCTCTCGTCGCGCCTGAACGGCAGGCAAGCGCCGTTTGTGAAGCCAGAGTCGCAGAAGCAGGGTTATGTAACTCAAGCTACGATCAACCTATAAATGCACTCGCAAACCTTCATCTGAAATACTCGTGCGAGCGGATGCGCGGGTGTTACTCCAGCCACCTTATTTTGCAGCCCTCCCCCGCGAAGCGGGAGAGGGTCGAACCGATCCTGCGTTCGGATCAATCGTAGAGCACGGCCGCGACCTGCGCGTCGGCCATGTTGGTCTTGTCGTACCATTAGAAGCCGGTGTCGATGTTCTTCGGCAGTTCTTCGCCCTTGGTCGCCTTCACGAGGCTGTCGACCACGCACTGGCCGATGCCGACGGGGTTCTGCGTGATCGCGCCGAGCAGGGTGCCGTCCATGATGGCATCCTTCTGGGTCTTGCCCGAGTCGAAGCCCACGCCCACGATCTGCGCGCCGGTTTCCTTGATCGCGACGGCCAGACCGATCGCAGCACCTTCGTTCGAGGCGAAGATCGCCTTGAGGTCGGGATTCGCCTGCATCATGGCCTTGACGTTGTCGGTCGCCTTCAGCGCGTCGTTGGCATACTGGACATCGACGACTTCGATGTTCGGATAGGCTTCCTTGATGCGGTTCAGGAACCCGTCACGACGGCCGATCCCGGTGGCCGAGGTCTGGTCGTGGATCACGAGACCGTTCAATTCCCTGGGGTGCATTGTTTGCCGAAGCGGGCTCTACTCTCTGCCATTCTTGGCAGAGGAGAGGCAGGATGCGCTGGAAAATCAGTATTGAGGGTTCGGACGAAATCACGCAAGGTCAGCGGTTAGAGTTTGAGATCGCGAAGAGCCTTGACGATCTGGCCGCCGGTAGCCTGGGCCTGTCGGTTGACGACGGCAAGACCATCTTGGCATCACTTCAACGGTACTTCATCGAGCAGCAGTGCGCCCTCTATGTTTTGTTCCGACGTCATTGCCAGGGGTGTGGCGGAACGCGGCCGATCAAGGACTATTCGGCCAGAACGATCCAGACAGTTTACGGCGCTGTCACCGTGGAGAGCCCTCGGCTATACCCCTGCCGCCGCTGCATGCCCGGTGTTGATTTCACAATCACTCCAGTGTCAGAGCTCTGCCCTGACCGTGCAACTGTAGAACTGATGACGCTCACGGCTAAGCTTGGCGCACTCATGCCTTACCGAGCAGCGACAGAAGTTCTGGCCGATTTTCTGCCTGGGCAGATGCCAACTCGGCACACGACCCTGCGACATCGCACTTTGACAGTTGGTAAGCGACTGGAGGAAAAGGAAGAACAGCGCATGTTCTTTGAAAAAGTCGACACGCAGGAACGTCGTCAATGCGAGCTGCCGCTGCCTGGTGACCCAGAACGGGAGTTTGTCCTTGGCATCGATACTGCTCATATCCCGCAAGTCCGCGGCCATGAAACGCGAAGTTTCGAAGCTGTCATCTGCCACGCAAGCAGGGGCGGGTCGGATCCGACCGAGGAATCTTGTTCGCGTTTTCGGGCACTTCGCGAAAACGCATGCGTGCAGAAGGGCTGCTTGCCCTCAAACGTCTCGGATACGAAGGCAAGGGCGATGTTACCGTGATCTCCGACGGTGAGGACTGTCTGAAGCGCTTGAAATCCGCTCTCCCGCAGCCAGCCACGCACATCCTCGACTGGTTTCACATTGCCATGAAGCTGCGACCAATCGAGCAGACTGCCGGGTGGTTGGCGCGGCGGCTGCCGCCGAACGAGCGGGAAGAGCTTTTGGAAGACATAGCAGCGGTGAGGTGGCATCTTTGGAATGGTCAAACAGACAGGGCAATTGACCTGATCGGTCGCCTGTTTCAAGACTTGAAGGCAGATGAACAGGGCAGCTCCGCGATCGCCCCGCTACGAGGCGGTCTGTTGAACCTGCGCATCTACATTGAGCAAAACCGCGGTTCCATCACCAACTATGGTGCGAGATATCGCGAAGGGAGGCGGATCGCCTCCACGGCCGCTGAAGCGAACGTCAACAATCTTGTCGCAAGGCGGATGGTCAAGAAGCAGCAAATGGCTGGTCAGTACGCGGGGCAAACCTGCTCCTTCAAGTCCGCGTCGCCCTTGCCAATGGCGATCTTGCGGAACGTCTCGCCTACAGGCCGCCAGTTCAACCAAGTCAGACCATCATTTCACCATTCGTGCCGCTACCGCTCTTCCAGCGTGCCGCATGACCCCAGCTAGTTGAACGGTCCCAAGCCGCCCCATTGATTTTGTTGACTTTCGTATACCGCATTTAAGGGGTCATCCTCAATTTGTGTGGTGCAGAGGAAGCATTCGGGCCCTGAGCAAGTTCGGGCCGGCTCGCCCATACATCGCGCGCTTCAAGGTCTTCAATCGGTTGATCTGGCCTTCGG
>AYNO01000086.1 GCA_000500915.1 Rhodobacter sp. CACIA14H1 | reverse complement strand
GTAGGTCTATGTTCAGAAATGCACACGCGTAAACTTGGTAGGAACCAAATTTTTAATTGAGACCGCTTGAATCGGAAAGGACGCCCCGGAGATCAAAACGGAGCTCGGGCGTGTTGAGGGATATTTTTGCGGCTTGGGGGCATTGGTTGCCGAAAGGCAGGCTCTGCGGTCTATTATCGGATAATATTGCAAATAGTTACGCAGATCCGGGCCGAAGAACGGCCTTCATCTGTCACCCTTTCCCCGGGCAGATGAATTGTGGCTGCGCTTAGATATTTGGAAGAATTATCTGTGGTGAAGGCGCTGAAATTTGAATCGCAAGGTAGCGATGATGTATTCTTGATAGGGATCATACGTCATTCGATGTGCATTTCTGCGAAGATCAAATGGATATCATAGACTTCCACCAGTTGATTGCCTATCAGGAAGCCCTTCTCCTCAATTCTTCGGACAGTCTCCGCATATGTCGGCGACTCTTTCAATTTGGCCATGGCGCTACGGTCACTCCACGTGGTTATAACAATGCATCTGGCACCTTGTCGGAGCATGGTAACGCCGCAGAAGCCTGGCTGGATGCGAAACATCGGAAGGGAGCTTTCCTGCGCGAATGCCTCGTATTCCGATGCGCGATCCTCATCGATCTGTGCCGACCATATCCGCGCGATCATCGATCAGACCTTCCGGAGTCCATCCCTGCCCGTGTCGCCGACGTGAGCTGGGTGGTCGGAGCTTGGCAGTAGGTTTCAATCTCCTGCCCATTGACGTCCGGCAAGGAAACTCGGGCGCGGACGGCGGCGCGAAGTCGGTGCGGAAAGTCCCGAAAAGAGGAGCGAGGAATTGTTCCTGACGGTTCGATCAGCATCTTTTGGCCCGGTTATAGGTGACATCGAATCGGCTTTTCCGGTGTCCAACGCTGGGAGGGTCAAGCCTGAAAACAGGTGCTGGGGTCGGCAGGTCGGCGTGGATTGAATACCTCGCGACCTGTTGGTCTCGGTCCCTGCCTTGACCCTCCCAGCGTTGGAAACCCCATCTGCCGTGGGATCGTCCGCGAATCATCGGAGTCCCAGAATGAAACTTCACCGCGTTTCGGCTCTCGCCATGTCGGGGGCGTTGGTTGCCATCGTCCTCGGCCTTGGCTGGACCATATCGAGCCAACCGACCATCGCGTCGCAGGCTTCCGGCACGACCGCACCGCCTGTTCCGGTAGCAGAAGTCGTCGTGCGCAGAATGGCCGCGACGGCCCGCTTCACCGGCCATCTTGAGGCGTCTCATGTGGTCGATATCGTCCCGCGCGTTGGCGGTCTGTTGCTGTCTGCTTCCGTACCAGAGGGTGGATTGGTCGAGCGGGGGGATGTCCTCTTCCGGATCGACCCTACACCTTTTGCGATCAGGGTGGCGCAGGCAAGGGCCGGACTGGACCGGGCTGTTGCCTTGGCCGAACAGGCGGAGCGAGAACATGCACGCCTTGCGTTGCTGTCGGACAGTGGGACGGCAAGCCGCAAGGCACTGGATGCCGCCATGACCGATAGAGCGAGAACGGCGGCGGATGTGCTTGCCGCCAAGGCTGCGCTGGCGGAGGCGGAGTTGCTGAATTCGTATACCGAAATTCGAGCTCCGATCAGCGGGGTCGCGGATCGTATTCGAATCCAGCCGGGAAATCAGGTGTCGGCGGCCCGGGGAGATGTCTTGACGCGCATCCTTTCGACCGAAGCGCTGTTCGTCACCTTTCATATCGACGAGGCGAGTTTCGCACGACTGGGACCGCGTGGGCTTGCCGACCTGAGGGTCGAGGTCGATGTGGCAGCCGAGCATGGCGACGCAAGAGAAGGCGTTCTGGATTTTGGTGGGGCGGAGTTTGACCGCTCTACCGGGACGCTGCGCCTGCGGGCGGTCGTGGACAACAGGGACGGAAGGTTGAAGCCGGGCATGTTTGTCCGCGTCCTACTGCCGCTGACCGAGGCGTCCGACGCGGTGCTGGTCGCGGAAAGCGCGATCCATACCGCACCGGGCGGACGCTATGTTCTGGTGACCGACGGAACGGGAACGGTCGTTCAGAAACCGGTCCAGATTGGCGCAGTCGAGGACGGCCTGCGCGTGGTCACCGACGGTCTTACGGCGGGTGAGCGGGTGATCCTCAAGGGCCTTGTGCAGCCCGGCATGGTGGTCGACCCGCAGCCGGTGTCGATGCCCGCAACGCACGCCGGCAGGAAAGGGGACGCGTCATGAGCCTGCCGCGCTATTTCATCGACCGACCGATCTTTGCCATAGTGATCTCGGTCCTGATCGTGATCGCGGGGCTGCTCGCCTTCACGCGATTGCCGCTTTCGGAATATCCGGCAGTGACGCCGCCTACGGTGCAGGTCGTCGCAGCCTATCCCGGGGCCAGCCCCAAGACCATCGCCGAGACTGTTGCAGCGCCGATCGAGCAGGCGATCATGGGCGTCGAGGGCATGATCTACATGGCCTCGCAGACGGCGACGGACGGTCGGATGACGACAAATGTGACCTTCGCTCAGGGCGTCGATCCCGAGGTGGCGCAGGTCAGGGTGCAGAACCGGGTCGATCGGGCCATGCCGCGGCTTCCTGCCGAGGTGCAGCGGATGGGGGTCGTCACGCAGAAGACGTCACCCGACATCCTGATGGTGGTCCATCTGGTGTCGCCGGACGCGTCACAGGATGCACTGACCCTTTCGAACTACGCGATCCTGAACGTGAGGGATGAACTTGCCCGACTGCCCGGTGTCGGCGACGTCATGGTCTGGGGCGCGGGCGAATATGCCATGCGGGTGTGGAGCGATCCGGGCAAACTTGCCGCTCTTGGCTTGACGACGGCGGACCTTACTGCCGCTATCCGCGACCAGAACGTGGAGGCTGCGGTCGGCAGCCTCGGTCAGTCGCCCGGCGGTGCTGCGGCATTCGAGGTAACGCTTGGCACCCAAGGACGCTTGTCAACGGCAGAAGCCTTCGATGATATCGTCTTGCGCGCAAATCCTGACGGCACGTCCGTGCGGTTGGGGGATGTCGCGCGGGTCGAGCTTGGAGCGGACCGCTATTCCCTGCGCGGCACCCTGAACGGTGAGGCTGCAGCAGCGATCCAGATCGTGCAGGCACCTGGGGCGAATGCGCTGGATGTCGCGGCCTCGATCCGCGCCAAGATGGACGAATTGTCCGCCGGATTTCCGCAGGGGATCGAACATCGTATCGCCTATGATCCGACAGTCTTCGTGGAGGCATCGCTGGCTTCTGTCCTCACGACGCTTGTCGAAGCCGTCATCCTTGTCCTGCTAGTCGTGATCGTCTTCCTGCAGACGTGGCGTGCCTCGCTCATCCCCTTGGCGGCAGTCTTCGTCTCGCTGGTCGGCACCTTTGCGATCTTGCTCATTCTTGGTTTTTCGCTGAACACCCTGTCGCTGTTCGGGCTGGTGCTGTCCATCGGGATCGTGGTCGACGATGCCATCGTGGTGGTGGAAAATGTCGAACGCCACATCGCCATGGGAAAGCGCCCGCTTGATGCGGCGCGTGCGGCAATGGACGAGGTGACGGGGCCGATCGTCGCGATCACCTCGGTTCTTGCGGCGGTCTTCGTTCCTGCGGCCTTCTTGCCCGGATTGCAGGGTGAATTCTACCGGCAGTTCGCGGTGACAATCGCCGTTTCAACGGTACTTTCAGCTTTCAATTCCCTAACGCTTTCGCCAGCGCTGTCCGCGATCCTGTTGAAGCCACACGGGTCAAGGCCCGATGCCGTCCAGCGTGGAATCGATTTGGTGCTTGGCCGGTTCTTCCGGCGGTTCAATCGTGGTTTTGACCGGATGTCGGATGGTTACGCCAATCTCGTGCGTCGTGCGATCAGGTTCGGTGCCGTGGCCGGTATCGGCTATGTGCTGCTGCTAGGATTCACCGGGTGGGGGCTCGGGACGACACCCACGGGGTTCGTCCCTGCACAGGACAAGACCTATCTTGTCGGGATCGTGCAATTGCCCGCTGGTGCCTCGCTTGACCGCACAGATGCGGTGACGGCAGAGGTGACGCGGATCCTGCTGGATGAACCCGGCGTATCGGATGTCGTCGCATTTCCGGGGATTTCGGTGAACGGTTTCGCCAATCTGCCGAACGCGGCAGTCCTGTTTGCCATTCTAGACTCTTTCGAAAACCGCACGTCGCCGGACCTCCGTGCCGATGCGATCGCAGGGCGTCTATGGGGCAAGCTTTCCTCTATTCAGGACGGGTTCATCGGGGTTTTCCCCCCGCCGCCTGTTCCCGGCCTCGGTGCGACTGGGGGCTTCAAGCTCCAGATTCAGGATCGGGCCAACATGGGTACAGATGCGCTGGCCGAGGTGACGGGAAAGGTTCTTGGTGGTGCGCGGGCAAGGCCTGAGCTTGCAGGGATTATGGGCAGTCTGGAGGTCAATGCGCCGCAAATCGAAATCGTCGTCGACCGAGAGAAGGCGCTTGGCATGGGGATACCGCTGGGTTCGGTGTTCGAGACGCTGCAAGCCAATCTCGGTTCGATCTATGTGAATGACTTCAACGCCTTCGGTCGGACCTACAAGGTGGTCTTACAGGCCGAGTCGCCATTCCGTCAGACGGAAAGGGCGTTGGAGGACTTGCACATCCGCAACACTGCCGGGGGGATGGTGCCCCTGTCGACCATCGTCACGCTGGAGCACCAGAGCGGGCCGGATCGCGTGATGCACTACAACGGCTTTCCGTCGGCGGATGTATCTGGCGCGCCAAGAGTGGGATATTCCTCGGGCCAGGCGACGGCGGCGATGGAGGCGGTTCTGGCCGAAACACTCCCGCCCGGGTTCGGCTGGGAGTGGACGGAGCTTGCCTGGCAGGAAGAGCAGGCGGGCAATTCCGCCATGTTCGTCTTTCCGCTTTCGGTGTGGCTGGCCTTTCTATTCTTGGCTGCACAGTATAACAGCTGGTCCCTGCCATTCGCGGTATTGTTGATCGCGCCACTTGCCATCACGGGTGCGCTGGTCGCGGTGTGGGCAACAGGGGGAGACAACAATGTCTTCACCCAGATCGGGTTCATCGTGCTCGTCGGTCTTGCTGCAAAGAACGCCATCCTGATCGTGGAATTTGCCCGTGACAGAGAGTCTGTCGGCGACACGACGCTGAAGGCCGTTATCGAGGCGGCGCGTCTGCGTCTGCGGCCCATCCTGATGACATCCATTGCCTTCATCGCGGGTGTCGTGCCGCTTGCTCTTGCCGCAGGCGCGGGTGCCGAAATGCGGCAGGCCATGGGTATGGCGGTGTTTGGCGGCATGATTGGGGTGACGCTGTTCGGTCTGATCCTTACACCCGTCTTCTACATGTGGGTTCAGAGCTGGGTGGCGCGTCGCTCTAGTCCCCTTCCGCGGCCGGCCGAAACGAACCAAGGGCAGCTATGAAGTTTCCGGAAGTGCTGCAAAGTCAGTGGCACTTCCGGACCGGCCTCCTTCGTATCATGTTTGGTAAAAGCTGGACTCAGAACTTCGCCTGCACGGTCTTGCCGTCCGGGCCGACCAGCTGCACCGCGCCCTTCACGTCGGTCGGAACCTCTATCCCGGTATCGGCGGACAGAATACCCGGCGTGGCGGGTGCGAGGGGGGCGCGTACAGGTTTGCCATCGATCAGCAGGATGGCGGTGCCGGTCATGGTGGAGGTATCCACTTCACTGTCATCATCCATAGTGATGTGAACGTTCACCGCCGTGCCCGCAGGCACCAGTTCGACGCGGTAGGGTCCGGCATCGACGCGCATGCCGCCGTTCGGGCCGATACCCGGTTCATGCGCGGCGGCGGGGGCTGCGAGGAGTAGGAGGGTGAGGATTGTGCGGAGCATGGATGCTTGCCTTTCGGTTCAGAATGTCTGGATGGCTGCGCCAGAGGCGTGGGGCGTCTCTGACAGCTTGGTTCTTTCGGCCTCGACCAGCCGTTCGACGGATTTCCTGCCGTAGCGGAGGAAAAGGACCGGCGTCAGGAAGGTATCGAGCAGGGTGGAGGAGATCAGCCCGCCGAAGATCGTGATGGCGACAGGGCTGAGGATTTCCTTGCCCGGCGCATCGGCCCCGATCATTAGCGGGATGAGCGCGACGCCCGCAGAGAGCGCGGTCATAAGGACCGGTGTCAGCCGTTCAAGCGAGCCGCGGATGATCAGGTCAGGGCCGAAGGGCATGCCTTCGTGGAGGGCGAGGTTGATGTAGTGACTGATCTTCAGGATGCCGTTCCTTGCCGCGATGCCCGTCAGGGTGATGAAGCCGATCATCGACGCGACCGACAGTGGTTGGCCAGCGATCCAGAGCGCCGCGACGGACCCGATCAGGGCCAGCGGCACCGATCCCATGATGATCAGGGCGCAGACCGCAGATTGGTAGCGGCTGTAAAGGATCGCGAAGACCATCCCGAGAGAGATGAGCGACAGGAGGGCGATGGTGCGGCTGGCTTCTTCCTGCGCTTGGAATGTGCCTTCGAGAGAGGCGGTGTAGCCTTCGGGAAGGTCGGCTTCGGCAAGGATACTGCGGATTTGGGATACGACGCCGGCCATGTCGACCTGACCGTCGGTATTGGCCAGAACGATAATGCGGCGGCTTCCGTTCTCGCGCAGGATCTGGTTCGGGCCATCGGTTTCTGTCACCTCGGCCAGTTCGCGGACGGGGACCCAACCGGAGGGTGTTTCGATCAGAAGATCGCCCAAGGCTTGCGTCGTGCGGCTTTCGTCCGGCAGGCGCATCACCACGTCATAGGATCGTGCCCCATCGACGAGGCGCGAGACGACACGGCCGTTCGACAGCCGCTCCAGCGCCTCTGTGATCGCGGCGGGCTGGATGCCGTAAAGGGCAGCGCGGTCGTAGTCCACGCGGATTTCCAATTGCGGGATGCGGACCTGCTTTTCGACCTGAAGGTCCACGATGCCCTCGATCCCCGCGATGTCTGCCCGCAGCCCTTCGGCCACGGTACGCAGCGTATCGAGGTCGGGGCCGTAGACCTTCAATGCCAACTGGGCGCGCACGCCTGAAAGCATGTGGTCGAGCCGGTGCGAGATTGGCTGCCCGACGTTCACCGCAACGGGCAGAAGCGCCAGTCGGGCACGGATGTCGGCCACGATTTCGTTCTTGGACCGGTCGGAGGGTTCCAGATCGACCTCGATTTCCGAAGAATGCACACCTTCAGCATGTTCGTCGAGTTCGGCCCGCCCCGTACGGCGGCCCACGGCGCGGACTTCCGGCACGTCGAGGATCAGCTTTTCGGCGATCAGCCCGACACGATGGGATTCCGCCAGAGAAATGCCGGGGTTGAACAGCATCGAAATGGTGAAGGTGCCTTCGTTGAAGGGGGGCAAGAACGCGCGGGGCAGCAGCAGAGCCGCACCTGCGGCCAGCACTACGGCGGCGACCGAGAGGGCCATGAGGCTGCGCTGCCAGCGGAACACCACGGCCAGTGCGGCGCGGTTGCCATGCTTCAGCTTGCGGACAAGCCAGCCTTCGTGTTCGTCCAGACGCTTCAAGCCCGGCAACAGGTAATAGGCCATGACCGGCGTCAGGGTGATCGAGACGATGAGGCTGACGAGGATTGAGATGATGTAGGCCTGACCAAGTGGCGCGAACAGCCGTCCTTCGATCCCCGACAGGGCGAACAGCGGGACGAATACGAGGACGATGATCATCGTCGCGTAAACGATGCCCGACCGGACCTCTTGCGAGGCAGAGACGACAACTTCGAAGGTCGAACGCGGATTGCCCGCCTCGCGGTTCTCGCGCATGCGGCGGAAGATGTTTTCAACGTCGACAACGGCGTCATCGACCAGTTCGCCGATGGCGATGGCAAGGCCGCCCAGCGTCATGGTGTTGATCGACAGGCCCAGCATCTGGAAGACGATTGCCGTGACGAGGATCGAGACGGGGATCGCGGTCAGAGAGATGAAGGTGGTGCGCGTATTCAGAAGGAAGGCGAAGAGGACGATGGCCACGACCACGATTGCCTCGACCAGCACGGTCTGCACGTTCTTGACCGAGGTTTCGATGAAGTCGGATTGGCGGAACAGAATATTGTCGGCCTTGATGCCATCGGGCAGGGCTGCGGTGATTTCCGCCAAGGCGGCCTCGACCTCGCGCGTCAGTTTTACCGTGTCGACGTCCGGCTGCTTTTCGACCGAAACGATGACGGCGGACTCTCCCATATAGCCGGCCTCGCCACGTTTCAGACGCGCACCGAAACCGACCTCTGCCACCTGATGCAGCAGGATGGAGCGTTGACCGTCACTTTTCACCACGACCTTCTTTAGGTCTTCGAGGCTGAGCGTGCTGCCGATGTTCCGGATTAGGAATTCGCGGGCATATTGGTCGGTGAAGCCGCCGCCCGTATTGCCGCCGAATGCGGTGATCGCGCCTTCCACCTCTTCCAGCGTGACGCCGAGCGCCCGCATCGCGGCGGTATCGGGGGCGATGCGGAACTGGCGCACCTCGCCGCCGATGGGGATGACCTGTGCGACGCCGGGGATGGTCAGAAGGCGGGGGCGCACGATGAAATCTGCCGCCTCGCGCAATTCCATCGGAGACACGCCTTCGGGGGCGGTCACGGCGACCAGCATGATCTGCCCCATGATGGAGCTGATCGGCCCCATCTGCGGGACCACGCCTTCGGGCAGTTGGGCCGAGACGAGGGACAGCTTTTCCGCGATCTGCTGGCGGTTGCGGTAGATGTCGGTGCCCCAGTCGAATTCGACATAGATGATCGACAGGCCCACGCCCGAGACGGAACGGACCCGCTCGACACCGGGCAGGCCGTTCATCTGCGTCTCGATCGGGTAGCTGACGAGTTTCTCGACCTCGGGCGGGGCGAGGCCCTCTGCCTCGGTCATGATGGTGACGGTGGGGCGGTTCAGGTCGGGAAAGACATCGACCGGCAGGCGCAGGGCGGTGAACGCGCCATAACCCATCATGATGATGGCGATGGCAAGGACCAGCACGCGGTTGCGCAGGGATTGCGTGACGAGGAAGGTGAACATGTTCTTTCCCCTATCAGCGCAGTTGGTTCAGGAGTTCAGCACCCTGCGTGACGACGCGGTCGCCTGCTTCGATGCCCGCCACCACGATTACGCGTCCACCATCCAGCGCGGCGGTCCGCACGGGCCGCGGTTCGAAGAGTTCGGGGCCGACATGGAGGAAGACGATGTTCTCCCCGTTCCCGCCGCGGATAACTGCGTCGCGCGGGACACCGATGCCCGTGGTCACATCCGCCGTTTCTGCATAGACAGTGACGCGGTCGCCAACCTGAAGATGGCTGGTCGGCTGGTCGATGCGGAATTGTACGGGCCGGGCCTGCCCGTCTTCGGCGAAGCCTTTTCCGATCAGGGAGAGCGGGATCGATTGGCCATGGGGTGCGGCGACGGAGGCAGCGCCCGCTACCTCGGCGTCGGTGAAGAGCGCTGCCTCGACCCAGAGTTTCGCAGGGTCGATGATGTGGAAAACCTCGGTGTTGGTTTCGGCGATCAGGCCCGGCGCGGCGTTCGCCTTCGATACGATCCCGGCGACCGGGGCCACGAGCGTTTCGGCGTTTGCGGGCAGGGCGTCGAGTGCGGCACGCCTGTCGCGCAGGCCTTGCAAGGTCAGTTCGACTTCTTCGAGTTGCGCCTTGGAGATCGTGCCCGCGGCTGCGAGGGGGCGGTAGCGGGCAAGCTGACGTTCTTCCAGCGCGATTTCCTGATCGAGTTCCGCCTTGGTCTGGCGGATCGACGATTGGTCGGCCGCGGCCAGCGAAGGCTCGACGAGGGCCATCAGCTGGCCCGCCTCCACTGTGCTGCCAAGGACGGGGAAGCCTTCGGGCGGTGGAGCGAGGCGGCCGCCCACGGCGGTCTGGACGAAGCCGCTGGCGTTGGGGTCCGGGATGACGCGGCCCGCCAACTCGATGCTGCGGCGGTGTTCGGCTTCCTCGGCCAGCACGGTCCGGATCGCGAGGATGCGCTGCGCCGTCTTGGGGGCGAAGATGCGGCCATCGGGCAGACGCTGTGCCACGTCGCGGACGATGGGGGCTGTCGTTTCAGCCATGGCGACGGAGGTGGTGACCATCACCGCCAGCACGGCCACCGCAACCCCAGCCGCAAGGATTCGGCGGCGGCGCAAGGCCATGACGGCGAGGCCCAGCAGGAAACCCGCGCCGCCGAGTGCGGCCATCTTCAATGCCTCTGACTGTGATGGCGCAGCGAGCAATTGGGTCAGGTCCAGACTGGTGGCGGCTTCTGGGGGGGCGGCCACCGGGGCGGGGATGGACAGGGTGGCGGTAAGGAAGTCGATGTCGGTTCCGGCTTCGACGGTGAAAAGAAGCTCGTAGTCGCCTGCTTCGGCGGCCCAGGGGGCGTCCAAGAGGTAGAGTTCGCCTTCGGCGGACGCCGTCACCGGACCTGCGGGCGTTTCGACCGAAACGGTTGCCCCCGTGACGGGTTCGTTCGTGTCGAAGCGGTCGATATAGACCGTCAGCGCGGGTCCGTCGGCAACGGCCACCAGTTCGAACAGTGTCGATGCCGCCGTGGCGCGGGGGGCCGTGACGATTGTCGGCGGCGGGGCTTCGTCGCCGTGGGAATGGCCTTCATGCGAAAGGGCAGGAAAGGAGATCAGGCTGAGCAGGGCGACAAAAACGCCTGTGCGGAAATGGGTCACGAGACACCTCGATTGGCTGAACTGGAACGGTGCCGCATCCATGCGGCATGGTCTGTCCGTCAGCTTCTCGGCGGTCGTTTCAGGGCAGTCTGGGGACGGGCCTCGGCGCTTACGTCGGCGGGCAGCGCGTATCGGGCAGCAAGCGTGGTCAGGCTATGTGCGTGCCCCGAAAGCGACAGCAGGGCCGATGCACAGGTGGCGGACGAACAGCAGAAGGTTCCGCATTCGGCGTCACTCGCCATGTCGGCGTCGCCCGTTCCGGTATCGTCGGTGGCTTCCGCAACAGCGCCCGCAGCGTGAAGGCCATGCGCCTCGGCCTGAGATGGTGCAAGGAGGAGTGAGGCGAAGAGAAGAATGCAGGCCAGCACGATGTGGCGCAGCGGACCGGACGCCATGAGCGGCAACCGGCGCGATCTTGCATTGGTCGTGCTGTCCCGTTCCGTTTTCATGTGATGTCCATGAGCGTCCCGGCAGCACATAGCCGACGGTCCGCTTGCCTGTCATCACAAAATCGAGAGTAGGCTCAGCGCCGCAGCACCAATTCTTGGTCCTACTGCGCGGCGTGGGCTTCGATCCAGGTCGTCAGTTCTTCGATCTCTTTCATCTGTGCGTCGATCATTTCCTGCGCCATCGCCTTGATTTCTTGATCCTGGCCATTTTCCTGAACGGTCCGCGCCATGTCGATCGCGCCCTGATGGTGGGGGATCATGCCGCAGGCAAATGCCATATCGGGATCGGGGATCATCATCGCCGTCATCATCGGGCCGTGCATGTTTTCCATCGCCTTGCCGTAACCCATCGCAGAGGCGCTTGCTCCTTCGGGCATCTGCATCGGCTGGGCCATCATGCCGTGATCCATGCCACCTGCGGCCGTCTTGCAGGCTTCGGGAAGGCCGGTTGCTGCAGGATCCGTTTCCTGCGCCGAAGCCAGACCGGCGCTGAGGGCGAGGGGAAGGAAGATGGCGAAGGTGCGGAACATCGTGGCTCTCCTTGGTTGTGTCACGATCCGCAACCGCAGGGCAGGGCTATGGTTCCGGCCTGGTCCGTGATGCCTCGCGCTGCTTGCGCCAGCTATGGCGCGTGAGGCCGCGAGGTTTGAAACCAACGCCGGTGGCATCTCCGGGAATGTGTTTGATGGGGAAGGCGTGCAGGTTCAGCACGGCGAGGATCAGAAGTGTGAGGGCAGGCGCTGGCGAAGGGCGAAGCGGAAGGCGATGAGCGGCACGGCGAGCCATTGCAGGACCGGTGTGAGGCCGGTTCCGAATGGGGGGACGGTGGGCATGATGTCGCGATAGGCCCATGCGCCACGGACCGAGATGTTCAGCCATTCTGAAAAGACGGTATAGGCCACGGCGAAGATGATCGTCAGCAGGGCGACGGGCTGGACCCGTTGCACGGGCCACCCGCGACCTACCAGGAGCAGCGCGAGGCCGAGTGTGGTCGCTGCGATCAGGACGTCGCCCAAGGTGCAATGCAGGATGGCATAGGCAATCTCGCCCCCCGTTCCGGTGAGCCAGAGCGTGTAGAGCGGGACATGGGCGATTTCCCAGACAAGGTTTCCCGCCGCCATGACCGAGAGGTAGCGCATGATTGTGCGGCGTTGCGGCTGGTTGGCGGCGGGAAGGTTCATGGTCTTCTCAGTTCATGTTGGTTGCCGCGATCATGCGGAGACGACGAATTCAGTCATCATCCCTGTCGCGAGGTGCGGCATGTGGTGGCAATGCAGCATCCATCGTGCGGCTTCTCCGGCATCCAGCGCTACACTGACCATGCTCATCGGGGGGATGTGGACCGTGTCGCGAAGTGCGCCTTTGACCGTTTGTCCGTTCAGCGCCACGACCTGGAAGTGATGGCCGTGCAGGTGCATGGGATGGGCCATCATCGACATGTTGTGGAAGGTCAGGACGACACGTTCTCCCGAGAGCGCCTCGATCGGGCGGTGGTTGCCCCAGCCTTGGCCGTCGATTGTCCACAGATAGGGCATCATGGACCCGCCGAGCATCAGGTTGTCGCTGTGATCCGTGGCGCGGTCTTCGAGCGACGAAAGCGCAGTGAACTTCGCCTCTTGCGACAGATCGCCCGAAAAGGCCGGATGCGCGGTGTCGGATGCGCCCGCGATGCGACCCACCTTTGCGCCTTGCGTGGCGAGGATGATCCCCGTCCGCTCCACCGCGCCTTCGCGGAGGGCAAGGATCGGGAAGGCCCCGCCCTCGGTCGGCAGGTCGAGTTCGAGGTCGAGCCGCTGGCCCATCGCAAGGCCGAAGCGGCTGCCGCCGACAGGCTGGATCGGGTTGCCATCCGTCGCCACGGCGCGGGCGGACAGTGCGCCGGTATCGACCCAGAAGACGGTCGCCGCAGACCCGTTGATAACACGGAGGAGGACGCGCCCGCCCTTGTCGACCGTCACCACCTCGGGGTCGTCGAGCGTGCGGTCATTGGCGAGATAGGCGTCGAAGTTGAAGTCATTCAGGTCCATCGCCGCCATGGACATGCCGCCCCCCGACATTCCCGCCATTTCATGGCCCATTGCACCGATGTCATGCATCATACCGCCCATGTCGCCCATGTCGTGACCCATGCCCCCCATCCCGTGATCCATTCCGGCCATCACGCCGCCGCCCGTGATTTCGGCCAGAACCTCTTCGGCGGGGCGGAAGCTGAGATCTTGGAGAAGTACCGTCACCTCCTGCCGGTCGGCGGCGAGATCCTCTGCCCGCCGCACGATCAGGGGCGAGGCGAGGAGTTCCATTTCCTGCACCGGAATGTGCGAATGCATCCAGTGCGTGCCGGGGGTGGCGGCGAAGTCGAAGGAACGCCGTTCGCCCGCTGCCAGTGTCGGTTGCGGCGCATCCGGCACGCCGTCCTGCGCGTTCGGGGGGATCTGCCCGTGCCAGTGCAGGATGGTTTCCGTGTCGAGGTCGTTTGCGAGGTCGATGCGGAACCGCTCTCCCGGGTCGAGGAAGAGGCCGCTACGGCCATTCGCGTCAAGGATGCCTTTGACGGCCACGGCGCGGCCCGCGATGTCGAGCGTGCGGGTCGTGGCGCGCAGGAGCCGGGTTTGCTGTGCTGCCAAGGGCAGAGGCAGGAGGGCGGCCATGGTGGATGCCGCGCTGGCGGCTAGGAACTGGCGGCGGGAAAGATGTGTCATGGAAGTGCTCCGATAATGGCGCGGTGATGCGCCTTGTGAAACTGACGGGCGAAAGTGTCAGGCCACGGGGTTCGGAGGGCGTTCGATTGGAGGCGTCTGCCGGGAGGGGAGATGGTTTGCATCGGTCCGGATCGGAAGCGAACGGAGCCGTATCGCTGGTGTTGTGGTTACGTTTGGCTGGACAGCGGCGATGACGGTGCAGCCGTGCTTGCAGTGTTCGGGCATGGAGGAGTGGCCGTGATGCGCAATGCCCCCGCTTTGCGCGGTATCCTGCGCCATTTCCGGCATGTCGGCCTGCGACCGCAAGGTTTCGATTGTCGACGCATAGGGGCAGGCTGTCGCTGCCCCGGCTTGATTGCCCGTGACGATGGCCATCGCAAGAATGACCGAAAGGTAAAAGAGGATGCGCGCCACGATGCGGATCATGTGTGCGAGTTACCTTCTGAGTCCTTCCTTCTGCCATGAGGCAGATCAAGAAAGCGAAGCCAAGTCCGGGGTCGGCTGACCTTCTGAACATGGGCGTTCCAGCCGCTGTAAGGTCAAGAGGGAAGGTTCAAAGATTTATCGCTGTCTTTTGGCGGGCATCAAAGTGATAATTTATATCGTGGGATCCCATCGCGTTGACGCAGGTCATTGCACAGAAGTCATCGAGGGATGTGATGGGCGAGACGATACAGGAGGCCGACATGGACCATCAGCACGCTTCCGGAACTGCGGCCGAAATGTATTCCTGTCCGATGCACCCTGAGGTGCGGCAGGAGCGTCCGGGTCGTTGCCCTCGATGCGGGATGGTGCTGGTGCTAGAGGGACAGCACGTGCCGGACCATGGACATAATCACGCAGGTGGAAACCCGTCGGACCAGACAGTGCCTACGCCAACTCATTCCGCCTATGACCGCGTCCCGGCGGGGTGGAGCGGTTCAGTCTATATTTGCCCGATGCATCCCGAGGTGCGGCAGACCGCGCCCGGTTCCTGTCCAATCTGCGGGATGGGGTTGGAGCTTGACGCCTCCACGGCGCAAGACGAAGGGCGGAACCCCGAACTCTTGGATTTCACGCGGCGGATGTGGGTTGGTGTGGCGCTGACCGTGCCGCTCTTGGCTTTGACGATGGGGCCGATGGTAGGTCTAGGCTTCCTGCGCGGGATGGTGGCGGAACGCACGGCGATGTGGGTCGAACTGGCCCTGGGCACGCCCGTGGTCCTTTGGTGCGGCTGGCCCTTTCTGACGCGGGGTTGGGTGTCCTTCGCCACGCTGCGGCTGAACATGTTCAGCCTGATCTCGATGGGCGTCGTTTCGGCCTGGGCCTTCAGCGTGGCCGGTGTTGTGGCACCGCAGATATTCCCCGACGGGTTCCGTGACGAACACGGCCATGTCGGCCTCTACTTCGAGGCGGCGGCGGTTATCGTGACGCTGGTCCTGCTGGGGCAGGTCATGGAACTGCGCGCCCGCGAAGGCACAGGTCGCGCCATCCGCGCGCTGCTCGACATGGCCGCCAAGACCGCCCGCGTGATCCACCCCGATGGAAGCGAAGAGGAAGTGCCGCTCGAAGCGGTGCAGGTGGGCGACCATATCCGTGTGCGTCCGGGCGAGAAGGTTCCGGTGGATGGCGAGGTGGTGGAGGGACGCTCGGCTGTCGATGAAAGCATGATCACCGGCGAACCCGTGCCGGTCGAAAAGGTGGCAGGCGATCCCGTGACGGGGGCGACGATCAATGGAACCGGGGCGCTGGTCGTCCGTGCGGGCCGAGTTGGGGCCGACACGATGCTGGCGCAGATCGTCGACATGGTCGCCAAGGCGCAGCGGTCGCGCGCGCCGATCCAGAAATATGCGGACCACGTTGCGGGTCTCTTCGTGCCAGCGGTGATCGCCGTTGCGGCGCTTGCCTTCATCGCATGGGCGGTATGGGGGCCGGAGCCTGCACTCTCCTATGCTCTGGTTGCCGCCGTGGCGGTCCTGATCATCGCATGCCCCTGCGCCCTTGGCCTTGCGACGCCCATGTCGATCATGACCGCCACGGGGCGCGGCGCACAGGCGGGCGTGCTGATCAAGAATGCCGAGGCGTTGGAGCGATTCGAAAAGGTCGATACCCTGATCGTCGACAAGACCGGCACCCTGACCGAGGGCAAGCCCCGCCTAATCGCTGTCCTACCCGAAGCAGGGCAGGACGAGGCGACAGTGCTGCGCCTTGCCGCATCCTTGGAGCGGGGGTCAGAGCATCCCCTGGCCGAAGCGATCGTGCGCGGTGCCGAGGCGCGGGGCGTGGCGTTGGCCGAAGCCACGGATTTCGAGGCGGTGACGGGAAAGGGCGTGAAGGGCCGCGTCGACGGACGGCCCGTAGCGCTTGGCAATCTGCGGCTGCTGGAGGACCTTCGCCTGTCAGGTGCGGCTATGGAAGCCAAAGCCGATGTGCGGCGTGATCAGGGCGAGACTGTGATGTTCGTCGTGCTGGACGGTGCGGTTGCGGGTCTTGTCGCCGTGGCGGACCCGGTAAAGGAAACCACTCCCGCCGCGTTGAAGGAGCTTCACGGGCTGGGGTTGCGGATCATCATGGCCACCGGCGATAACAAGCGCACGGCGCGGGCCGTGGCAGCACGGCTCGGGATCGACGAAATCCGCGCGGACGTCCTGCCGCAGGACAAGGCGCGCATCATCCGTGAATTGCAGGAGGCAGGCCACAAGGTCGCGATGGCGGGCGATGGGGTGAACGATGCGCCTGCCTTGGCGCAGGCCGATGTTGGTATCGCCATGGGGACGGGGGCCGATGTCGCCATCGAAAGCGCCGGCTTCACGCTGGTAAAGGGAAATCTCGACGGCATAGTCCGCGCCCGCCGCCTGTCGCGCGCGACGATGAGGAACATCCGCCAAAACCTGTTCTTCGCGCTTGTCTACAATGCGGCTGGGGTACCGGTCGCGGCGGGGCTCCTCTATCCGTCCATCGGGCTGCTGGTCAGTCCAATCATCGCGGCCATTGCCATGAGCCTTTCGTCGGTCTCGGTCGTGCTTAACGCACTTCGATTACGGTCGGCGAGTGTTTGAGATTCGGACGTAAAGCGATCATTCATTGACGAATGGCGAACGTCTGCTCTCCGCCCGTTTCGACGATGCATGCGCGAT
>AYNO01000085.1 GCA_000500915.1 Rhodobacter sp. CACIA14H1 | reverse complement strand
CCGTGCTTTCGTTCCAGATCGTGTCGGGCGACAGGCCCAGCGACTTCCAGCCCAGCCAGGCGGGCGTGTAATCCACCCAGGGGATCATGTTCCCCTTCATCACGTTGGGCGCCATCTTGAAGCTTGTCGTGATCGTCCAGTAGATCGGGAACAGGCAGATGACCGTCCACAGGACCAGCACGGCATAGATGGCGATCCGGCTGGTCCACCATTTCGCGCGGAAACGGCGGTCGGCTTCGGTATCGCGGAAGATCTGGGTGGTGGCGGTCATGTCCGGGGCCTCATCCAGCGGTCGGCAAGTTTCATCAGGATCGTCATCGCGATCACGATGATCACCAGATAGACGAAGGCGAGAAGGGTGCCGTAGCCCACATTCGACCGCTCACGGTATTCGCGGAAGATGAAGGACGTGACCGTATCCGTCGCCCCCCCCGGCCCGCCCGCCGTCACGTTGATCACCACATCTGCGAGCTTCAGCTTGAAGATGATGCGGATCAGGATCGCCGTGATCGACACGGGCAGCATCAGCGGGAAGGTCACTTCCCAGAAATTCCGCCAGCCATTCGCGCCGTCAACCTTCGCCGCCTCGTTCAGCTCCTTCGGGATGGCCTGCAATCCGGCAAGGATCATGATCATCATGAAGGGGATGTAGGTCCAGGCATCCATCACCATGATCGTCGCCCGCGCGATCTCGGGGCTGCCGAAGAAGGAGGGGTTGTCCACCCCGAAGAACCGCGCCAGCCGCGACAGCGGGCCATAGCGCGCCTCGAGCATCGATTTCCCGATCATCCAGGACACGGCGACGGGCGACAGCATCAGCGGCAGCAGGAAGGCCACGCGGAAGAACTTCCGCGCCCGGATCTGCGCGTTCAGAAGCAGCGCCAGGCCGAAGGCGATGGCATATTCCACGATGATCACGACGCTGTAGAGCACCATGTTCCACAGCGCGTTCCAGTAGAACGGGTCGGTCCACATCTGGCGGATATTGTCCAGCCCGTTGAACTGCCGTCCCGTCGGGCTGGAGAGGTTCCAGTCGCTGAAGGCGATCAGCAGGCCGAAAAGCAGCGGGAAGATCGTCAGCGCCGCCACGAAGATGGCGGCGGGCAGGACGAAGAGCGTGCGCTTGCCATGCTCCCCCCGGATCAGCACCTGCCCCCAGCACAGCGCGACCGCCCAGGTGCAGAAGGCGTAAAGCGTGGGGCGCCAGTTGGCGAAGCCGAAATCGGCGTTGCCCGTGGCCTGCATCGTCTGCATCGCGGCCACGACCAGCGTCAGCGCGGCGGTGCCCCAGATGATCGCCCGCCCGAACCGCTTGCGCCCGTCCGAGATGTTGTCGTTCGTCACGACATGAAGAAGATCGCCGTCGCTGCTCACCTGCTCCCCCCGGAACGGTGCGCCGGAGGGGCGCACGGGTCATGCTAGCATGTTAGTTGGGGGTGGGGTAGGTGGCAAGGGGGAGGCGTCAAATCGAAACCCGACGTCGACGTAAGAAATCGTCGAACAACGGTACAGTAAAGTCGATTTCACCATATGAGGGTGAGTAAATCATACCCTTGGTAATAATGCTTGCGCGACGGGGCCCCAAAGATTTGGGCTGCTTCTTCAAGGCTTTTGCTACATCATTAACTTTGTATGGACCGCTTCCGAGACTTGCCATCGCTTCAACGTAATCTACTTCTGCGTTCGTTAGGCGGTCAAAGCGAACGCGAAAGAAGCCGTCATCTAGTCTTACAAGAGCACGTTCAGTAGCGCAAAAAACGTCATCCAATGTGATGGGGCTGCTGCTTGCCATGTTCCAAGCGTGGTATCCCCATTCTTGTAAAAAGAAGGGATATCCGGCGGTAACGGAAAATATCCGTTCCATCGCTTTATCTTCCATCATTACGCCTTGACCGGCCAAAGGTTTCAAAATAGCGTCGTAAGCCGCTTGCTTATCTAGCGCGCCGATCTTTGGGTAAACAAACAGGCGCTCCGCATAACTTTTTGCATCGCCGGACAGCTTTGCCATCTGAGGCAAACCGCCAGCAAATACCATAACAGGTAAATTCCGCTGGCTCATACGATGAACTGCAACAATTACCGCAGCAAGTTCTGGTTCTTCAAGGTACTGAACTTCATCTATGAACAGAGCCCATCCCCGACCTGCTGCTTTGGCAGCACGACCGATTGCTTCGAACATTTCTCCCAGGTCGACCTCAAGGTTGCCGCTGTCAGCGACTCCGGGGTCTGGGTCCACCCCAATTTCCACATCTCCTAGTGTGACCTTAAAGACACTTGCAAAACCTCGCAGAGCAGCCAACCCACGCACAGCCAAATGTTTCGCAGCTTCTACGGACGAAAGTTTTCGTAGAACCTGTCGCATTGCCGGATACAACATTTCAGTTAGGGGCTTATTTTCGGGTGCCTCAACGAAGGCAGTCAGATAACCGTACCTTTCCGATGTTTCCATAACTTCATTTAGAAGAACCGTCTTGCCGGTGCCTCTAAGACCAAGAAATATCTGGCTTTGCCCACTTCTTCCTTGGACGACTCGCTGAATCGCAATCTCAGCATCCTTGATTGTCTGTTCACGTCCGGCGAGCTCAGGAGGGCGTGAGCCCGCTCCTGGCGAGAAAGGGTTGGCTATCGGGTCCATACAGGTCCTACTGGTACACACTAAGGAGAGCTACATAGAACTAACGAAAATCGGTTAGTTTGTGGTAGCTCTACTTAGTAACACGTTTTACGTGTACTTTTTCGTAACGGGACACGCCTGTCCAGAACAAAAAAAACACCCGCCGCGGTCCCTCGCGGCGGGTGCTCTCATCCTAGGCCCTCAGGTCCCGATCACATCCCCAAGCTGGCCTTGTACAGCGCGATCTGGCTGTCCCGCCCGATCTGGTCGGTGATCTTCTCCCACGCAGCCGCAATCGCATCCGCCGTTTCCTGCGCCGATGCGTACTGGCCCGCAAAGCCCTTGGACAGCTCGTCCTCGGCCACCGAATAGTACTGGAAGATGCCCGGGATGCGCGGTTCGATGGCGGCGTTCGGGTGGTTGTAGCTGTCCGCGTTGGAGCCGAGGTAATCCTCGACGAAGGCGCGGTCGTACCCTGCCGCTTCCCATTCCGCATAATCGAAATGCGAGTTGCGGTAGGGCTGGAAGCCCGACGGATAGGCCGCCGTCCACAGCGACAGGTCCTTGCCGCCCAGATGGGCCGCAGCAGACCATGCCGCCTTGCGCTTCTTCTCGTCGCCCGACACGCGCGAAGTGACGTAGATGCCCCAGCCGATATAGGCCATCAGCGGCGCCTCGTTCATCGTCTCTTCCCAGGCACCGGCGGCCGAGTTGTAGCGGCGCTCGGACGCGGGGTTGATGCCGAAGCCCACCACATCCCCCACGACCGAGGTGTCGGAGGTGCGGGCAGACGACCCGATGTCACCCCACCACATCAGCATGGAGCCGGTCCCCGCGAGGAACTGCGAGAAGCCGGTGGTGCCGGGGTCGGCGTTGATCTGGTCGGCCGGATAGGCGCCTTCTGTGGCGATCAGGTCCATCACGTCCTGGATGGCCTGCACCCAGCCCGGGTTGTTCACGCGGGGCTTCATCGTGTCGGGGTCGAACAGCCATGCCGGATCGTCCGGATGCTTCACATAGGCCGCCGCACGGTTGGCGATGAAGTACATCCCGAACCCGCCCCAGCCCTTCAGCGGGTCGAGGTAGCCATGCGCGGGCTGGCCGGTCAGCGGGTCGGTCTGGCCCACCAGCGCCTTGGTCACGGCATTCACCTGCTGCCAGGTCTTCGGCACCTCGGCCCCGCCGATGGCGCCTTCGCCGAAATAGTCGGTCCGGTAGGCGAAGGTGTGGCAGTCGCCGTCGATGGTGACGCGGTACTGCTTGCCGTCCCATGTGCCGACCGGCGGCTTCAGATAGCCCACGAGGTCATCGGCATCGATCTGCGCGGCCACCCAGTCCGGCATCGGGTCCAGCAGGCCCTTGCCCGCCGTGTCGCCTTCGAAGGGCGCACCCATTTCAAGGATGTCGAAATCCACGGTCCCCGTGGCGATCGACTGCTGCAGGCGGGCGTTGTAATCGGCCTGCGCAAGGTCGATCCAGTTGATCTTGGCCCCCGTATAGGCCTCCCACGGCTTCAGGAAGCCGCGGAACAGGAAGTTGTGCAGGTTCTGGTTGTTCAGACCCATGAAGGTCAGTTCCACACCCGCGAATTCCCCCTCCGCCACATTGGCCTTGGTGGCTTCCAGGCACATTTCCCCGACCTTCTGCCAGTCGGCATCGGTCGGCGATCCCGCGCCCACGCCCGGGATCTTCAGGATCTCGGCGCGGACATTGCCGCCATGGCTGGCCGCCATCGCGGGGCGGATCGACAGCGGGCCGCCAAGGGCCGCCACAGCACCCAGGGCCGTGGCCCCCTGCAGCATCCGGCGACGGCTCATCCGTGCCTTGATGACTTCGTAAGCTCCTACCTTCACGTCTTTATCCTCCCGTGGATACCGGTCCGCGGCCCGCAGGCCCCGACCTGTTGTTTTTCCGTGACGTTTTGGAATGTCGCCGCAAGTTGCCATGCAGGCGCGACAGTCGGACAAGGGGCCTCCCCACCCCCGGCGGCAGCATTCCTTGACGGCAACCTTGGCGCGGGGCAGGGCACCTGTCAAGCTTCTAACATGTTAGTATGATTAGTCTGTGGACAGGCTTCCCGTCACCCGCTACCTATCTGGAAAAACCTTGGGGAGGGGTGCATGGCCGAGGTCACGATCCGCGCGCTGAAGAAGTCCTACGGGGGGCTTCAGGTCGTCCACGGGCTCGACCTCGACATCAATGACGGCGAATTCGTCGTCCTCGTCGGCCCCTCCGGCTGCGGCAAGTCCACGCTGCTGCGCATGATCGCGGGGCTGGAAGAGGTGTCCTCCGGCGACATCCGCATCGGCGAGCGGCGGGTGAACAACCTGCCGCCTTCGGAACGCGACATCGCCATGGTCTTCCAGAACTACGCGCTCTACCCGCACAAGACGGTGGCAGCGAACATGGGCTTCGCGCTGAAGATGCGCGGGATGGACAAGGCGGAAATCGACACCCGCGTGAAACGCGCCGCCGAGGTGCTGGGCCTGACGCCCTATCTCGACCGCTACCCCCGCGCCCTGTCCGGCGGCCAGCGCCAGCGCGTCGCCATGGGCCGCGCCATCGTGCGCGATCCGCAGGTGTTCCTCTTCGACGAACCGCTGTCGAACCTCGACGCCAAGCTGCGCGTGCAGATGCGGACGGAAATCCGCGAATTGCACCAGCGGCTGAAGACCACCACCGTCTATGTCACCCATGACCAGATCGAAGCCATGACCATGGCCGACAAGATCGTCGTCATGCAGGGCGGCCGCATCGAACAGGTCGGCGCCCCGCTGGACCTCTACGACCGCCCCGCCAATACCTTCGTGGCAAGCTTCATCGGCTCGCCCTCGATGAACATGATCGAGGGGGTGGTGCAGGGCGGGGCCGTCAGGGCGGGGTCCGCCTCCCTGCCGCTGCCGCCCGGCATGAAGGTCGCCGAAGGGCGCGAGGTGATCTATGGCATCCGTCCCGAAAACCTCGGCCATGCTGCCGACGGGCTGATGGGCACCGTCGCCGTCGTCGAACCGACCGGCGCGGAAACCCATGTCGTCGTCCGCATCGAAGGCCGCGAGCTGACCGCCGTTTTCCGCGACCGCGTCAGTCACCGCCCCGGCGATGCCATCACGCTTGCCCCCGCCGATCCGGCAGGCGTCCATCTCTTCGACAAGGCGACGGGGACGCGGTTCTGACGGCGCCTTGACCACCGCCGCCCGGCGCGGCAGCTTTCGCAGGATGGCGGGCCGACCGCCGAGGGAGGACCGATGCTCAAGGGAATAGACAACCGCCTGAACGCCGATGTGCTGCGCGTGCTGCGGGCCATGGGCCATGGCGACGTGCTGATCGTGGCGGATACCAACTTCCCCTCCGACAGCGTGGCCCGCGCGACCGTGACGGGCGAATTGCTGCGGATGGAGAACCTCACCTGCGCCGAAGCCGTCAACGCCATCCTCTCGGTCCTTCCCCTCGACACCTTCGTCGATGATTTCGCAGGCCGGATGGAGGTGGTGGGCGCCCCCGCCGAGCTTCCCCCCGTCCAGCAGGAGGTGCAGGCCGAAATCGACCGCGCCGAAGGCCGCCACCGCCCCATGATCGGCATCGAACGCTTTGCCTTCTACGACATGGCGCGGAAATCCTACGCCGTGATCCAGACCGGCGAACGCCGCTTCTATGGCTGCTTCATGTTCCGCAAGGGCGTGATCCCGCCCGAATCCTGAAGGAGTGGCCTAAACATGTCGGACATCGTCATCCTCGGCATCTTCGTCGCCGACACCGCCTATCGCGCCGACCGCCAGCCCAAGATGGGCGAAACCATCCTCGGCACTTCCTTCGCGCTGGGGCCGGGGGGCAAGGGGTCGAACCAGTCCGTCGCCGCCGCCATGGCGGGGGGGGATGTGTCGATCATCTCGCGCCTCGGCAAGGATGCCTTTGCCGATATCGCCCGGGCGACATGGGCGAAGGCGGGCGTGAAACCCTCGATCACCGAAGACGCCGAAAGCTACACGGGCGCGGCCTACATCTTCCTTGAAAACGCCACCGGCAACAACGCCATCATCGTGGCCGCCGGCGCCGCAGGCCGCATCTCGGTCGGGGATGTAGAGGCCAACCGCGCCCTGATCGAAGGCGCCAAGGTCTTCATCACCCAGCTGGAACAGCCCATCCCGGCCGCGAAACGCGCCCTTGAAATCGCCCGCGCCGCAGGGGTCCGCACGATCCTGAACCCGGCACCGGCGGCGGAACTGGGCGACGACATCCTCGCGCTCTGCGATTTCGTCACCCCCAACGAATCCGAAACCGAAAGCCTGACGGGCCTTCTCGTCACGACACTGGCCGAGGCGGAACAGGCCGCCGATGCCCTGCTGGCCCGTGGCGTCGGGGCCTGCATCATCACGCTGGGCGAACGCGGGGCGCTGTATCGGGACCGGACGCGGTCGGTCCATGTTCCCGTCATCAGCGCGGGCAAGGTGCTGGACACGACGGGGGCAGGGGATGCCTTCAACGGCGGTTTCGCCGTCGCCCTGACCGAAGGGCGCGACGTGGTGGACGCGGTCCGCTTCGGCTGCGCCACGGCGGGCATTTCGGTGACGCGGGCGGGGACGGCCCCCGCGATGCCGTCCCGCGCGGAAATCGACGCGCTGCTGGCGGCGCAGAAGTAGCGGCTCCCGACGCAGGAACGGCGGCGGAATTCGACGCAGGACCTGCGCCGGATCCTGCCTTCGCACCGCTCCTCTGGCCCCATCCACCCATACCATCTGGACCTAAATTCCCGACGGAATCACTGCGGCCCGACATGGTTAACCGCCCGTTCCCCGACCGTGCGTATGTACAGTCTGCGGTACACTGCGCGGCACAGCCGGCGGTCCCCCCACTTTCCACCCCCGCCGCCAATTAACGCAACGCCCGCAACCACTTGCGCCCCGTCCGAAGCCGCCCGTTGACACCCCGCACCCCGCACCGCACTCTCCGCCCCACCATGACCCCCGACCTCGTCATCTTCGATTGCGACGGCGTCCTCATCGACAGCGAGGTGATCTCCGCCCGCCAGTTGATCGAGGAGCTGAAGGGCTACGGCGTCGAAATGGACATGGCCTTCGTCAGCCGCCATTTCCTCGGCCGGTCCTATCCCGTCGTCCTGAAGGAGGTGCGCGAACGCTGGGGCGTGCAGCTTCCCGACCGGTTCGAGGCAGACTACCGCGCCCGCCTCCTGGCCGCTTTCGAACGCGACCTGAAGGTGATGCCCGGCGTGGTGGACACCCTGCAATCGCTGCGGCTTCCCTATTGCCTCGCCACCTCCTCCAGCCCCGAACGGATGCGGCGAAGCCTTGAAATCACGGGACTTTCCCCGCTGTTCGACGGCCGCACCTTCACCGCCTCCGAAGTGTCCCGGGGCAAGCCCGCGCCCGACCTCTTCCTCTACGCCGCCGCCCGCATGGGTGCCGACCCCGCCGCCTGCGTGGTGATCGAAGACAGCCTGAACGGCGTCCGCGCCGGACTGGCGGCCGGAATGCGCGTCTGGCGCTTCACGGGGGGCAGCCATCTGAAAGGGCTTGACCTGACCCCGCCCTCCGATGCCATTCCTGAGGCGAGTTATGACGGTTTCCCCGCCTTGCGCAGCGCGCATCCGGGGATGTTCGCGCAAGAAGTGGTCCGATGAACCTGCACGATCCCGAACCCAGCCAGAGCGACGACGCCGCCCGCGCGGGCTGGCTCTACTATGTCGCGGGCATGACGCAGGACCAGATCGCCCGCGAACTGGGCGTAAGCCGCCAACGCGCCCAACGGCTTGTCAGCCGCGCCATGGCCGAAGGCTTGATCCATGTCCGCATCGAACACCCGATCGCGGCATGTCTTGAACTGGAACAGGCACTTAGCGACCGTTTCGGCCTGATCCGCGCCCGCGTCTCGCCCGGCCTCGGCGCCGGTGCGGATGCGGTGCGGGCCATCGCCCCCGCCGCCGCGCAAGAGCTGGAACGCTTCCTCGCCATGCCCGACCCGCTGGTCATCGCCCTCGGCACGGGCCGTGCGCTGCGGGGGATGGTGGACGCGATGACGACCATGGACGCGCCGCAGCACAGCCTCGTGTCGATGATCGGTAACATCGCCCCCGACGGCTCCGCCTCCTTCTTCGATGTCATCATGCGCATCGCCGACAAGGTCCGTGCCCCGCACTATCCGATGCCGATGCCGGTGATTTCCTCGACCCTGCAAGAGTTTGCGGCCTTCACCTCGCTCGCCCCCATCGCCCGCGTCCGCGACCTTGCCGCCCGCGCCGATGTCATCTTCGTCGGCGTGGGGCAGATGGCCGATGACGCGCCGCTGCTGGCCGACGGCTTCATCACCCGCGCCGAACTGACCGCCCTGCAGAAGCGCGGCGCGGTGGGCGAAGTCGCTGGCTGGGTCTTCGACGATGCCGGTGCCTATCTGGAAACCCCCGGCAGCACCCGTAACGGCGGCGTGCAGATCGTCCCGCGCCTGCCGCGTCCGGCAATCGGCGTGGCGGCAGGCCCGTCCAAGGTGCCGGCGATCCGCGCCGCGCTGAAGGCGGGGATCCTGAACGGGATCGTCACCGACGAATCATCCGCCCGGGCGATTCTCGCCACCCGCTGATGCCGCGCCGCGGCATCGTCCGGACGCGGTCTTAGCCCCGCCGAAACCCGCCGGGATTATCCGGTATGTCACGGAACCGCCCGCTTCGCAGGCGCGTTTCCTGCCCGCTTGATGCATCTTTCGGCAACATCAGGCTTGACGGCTGCGCCTCTTTTGTGGGTAATTGCTCATTAAGCGATTAAATGCTCAGTCGCTTCAATGGGAGGATACCTATGAAAATCTCGCATCGCGCGCTCTTGGGCGCGACGGTTTCGCTTACCCTTGCGGGTGCGGCGCTGGCCGAAACCACCATCACCGTCGCCACCGTGAACAATGGCGACATGGTCCGCATGCAGGGCCTGATGGACGACTTCAACGCCAAGCATCCCGACATCAAGGTCGAATGGGTGACGCTGGAAGAAAACGTTCTGCGTCAAAACGTTACGACCGATATCGCCACCGGCGGCGGTCAGTATGACGTCATCACCATTGGCACCTACGAAGTCCCGATCTGGGGCAAGCAGGGCTGGCTCACCTCGCTCAACGACCTGCCCGCCGAATATGACGTGGACGACCTGCTGCCCGCCATCCGTGGCGGTCTGACCGTGGACGGCAACCTCTACGCCGCGCCCTTCTACGGTGAATCCTCGATGGTCATGTACCGCAAGGATCTGATGGAAGCCGCCGGCCTGACGATGCCCGACGCCCCCACCTGGGCCGACATCGAGAAGGCCGCCGCCGCGATGACCAACCGCGACGCGGAAATCAACGGCGTCTGCCTGCGTGGCAAGGCCGGCTGGGGCGAAAACATGGCCTTCCTGACCGCCATGTCCAACTCCTTCGGCGCCCGCTGGTTCGATGAAAACTGGAACCCGCAATTCGACCAGCCGGAATGGAAGGCGACGCTCGACTTCTACCTGAACCTGATGAACAACTACGGCCCCGCCGGTGCCTCGAACAACGGGTTCAACGAAAACCTGACGCTGTTCCAGCAGGGCAAGTGCGGCATGTGGATCGACGCCACCGTGGCGGCCTCTTTCGTGACGGGCAAGGACTCCACCGTCGCCGACAAGGTCGGCTTCGCGCTGGCACCCGACAACGGGCTGGGCAAGCGCGGCAACTGGCTCTGGGCGTGGTCGCTGGCGATCCCGTCCTCGTCCGATGCGCAGGATGCGGCCAAGACCTTCATCGACTGGGCGACCAACAAGGACTACCTCGCCCTCGTCGCGTCCAAGGAAGGCTGGGCGAACGTGCCTCCGGGCACCCGTACCTCGCTGTATTCCAACGAGGAATACGCCAAGGTGCCGTTCGCCAAGATGACGCTGGACAGCATCAACTCGGCTGACCCGACCAACCCGACCGTGAAGCCGGTGCCTTATGTCGGCGTGCAGTTCGTGGCCATCCCGGAATTCCAGGGTCTGGGCACGACCGTCGGCGAAATCTTCTCGGCCGCGCTGGCCGGCCAGAAGACCGCGGACCAGGCGCTGGCCGAGGCGCAGGCTGCCGTGACGGACGAGATGAAGGCCGCAGGCTACATCCAGTAATCCTCCCGGATCGGGGGCGGCCTTCGGGCCGTCCCCGGTTTTTTCCTTCCGACGCCGTAAGTTGCACTTTCCGGTCCGCGCCCTTTCGCGCTCGAACCAGCTCGGCCCCTGCGGCCGTCCAAGACCCCCGGAGACGCCCATGTCCACCCAATCCACCCGTCTCGCCGCGCGGCTGATGGTGGCCCCTTCGGTCTTCGTCCTGTTCATCTGGATGATCGTGCCGCTGGCCATGACGCTCTACTTCTCGTTCCGTTTCTACCGGCTGCTGACGCCGGAACGGTCGGGCTGGGTGGGGTTGACCCATTACACCTGGTTCCTGAACTCGCCCGATTTCTGGCTGGCGCTGTTCAACACGCTAGCGCTGGTGGGTGGCGTTCTGGTCATCACCGTCATCCTGGGCGTGCTGATCGCGCTGCTGATCGACCAGCCGGTGAAGGGGCAGGGGATGCTGCGCATCCTCGTGATCGCGCCCTTCTTCGTGATGCCGCCGGTCGCGGCATCCATCTGGGAAAACCTGTTCATGCACCCGCAGAACGGCCTGTTTTCGGCCATCGCGCGGGGCTTCGGTGCCCAGCCCATCCTGTTTCTGGAAAACTACCCGCTGATGTCCGTCATCGGCATCGTCAGCTGGGAATGGCTGCCCTTCGCCACGCTGATCTTCCTGACCGCACTGCAATCGCTGTCCTCGGAACAGCTCGAGGCGGCCGAGATGGACGGGGCGTCCCCCCTCAACCGGTTCCGCTACATCATCCTGCCGCACCTGACCCGCGCCATCACCGTGGTCATCCTGATCCAGACGATCTTCCTGCTGGGCATCTTCGGCGAGATCTTCACGACGACGCAGGGCGGTCCCGGATCGGCATCGACCACCTTGCCCTACATGATCTTCAAACAGGCCATCGTCGCCAAGGACATCGGCCGCGCCGCCGCCGGCGGGATCATCGCGGTCATCCTTGCCAACATCGTCGCCTACTTCCTGATGCGCGGCATCGGGCGGCATCTGGACAACTGAGGGGAACCCCACCATGGCCCGCGCCGCTTCGCCCCGCCGCAAATTCCTGACCACGCTCGCCGCCTGGGCCGTCGCGCTGGTCATCTTCTTCCCCGTCCTCTGGATGATCCTGACCAGCTTCAAGACCGAAGCCTCGGCCGTCGCCATGCCGCCGGAATTCCTGTCGGCCGACTGGACGTTCGAGAATTACGAAACCGTCTGGTCGCGGTCGGACTACCCGCGCTTCTTCTGGAATTCCGTCGTGATTTCCGTGGGTTCCACGCTGCTGGGACTTGCCATCGCCATCCCTGCCGCATGGGCCATGGCCTTCGTGCCGGGCAAGCGGACGAAGGATCTTCTGATGTGGATGCTGTCCACCAAGATGATGCCCGCCGTGGCGGTGATGATCCCGCTCTACCTCGTGTTCCAGCGGACCGGCCTGTTCGACACGAAGCTGGGGCTGGTGCTGGCGCTGATGCTGATGAACCTGCCGATCATCATCTGGATGCTCTACACCTATTTCAAGGAAATCCCCGGCGAGATCCTGGAAGCCGCGCGGATGGATGGCGCCAGCCTCTGGAACGAGATCGTCTATGTCCTGACGCCCATGGCGCTGCCGGGGATCGCCTCGACAATGCTGCTGAACATCATCCTCGCCTGGAACGAGGCGTTCTGGACCATCGTCCTGACCACGACGAAGGCGGCGCCGCTCTCGGCCTTCATCGCCAGTTTCTCGGCCCCGCAGGGCCTGTTCTACGCAAAACTTTCGGCAGCCAGCGCCATGGCGATCCTGCCGATCCTGATCCTTGGCTGGTTCAGCCAGAAACAACTCGTCCGCGGCCTGACCTTCGGCGCGGTGAAGTGAGGAAGACATGGGAAAGATCCAGCTCACGCAGGTCCGCAAGTCCTTTGGCGAGGTTGACGTCATACCGGGGATCGACCTGTCCATCGAGGATGGCGAATTCGTCGTCTTCGTCGGCCCCTCGGGCTGCGGCAAGTCCACGCTCCTGCGCCTGATCGCGGGGCTGGAGGATACGTCCTCCGGCACCATCGCGATCGACGGCAAGGATGCAACCCATCTGCCGCCCGCCAAGCGGGGGCTGGCGATGGTCTTCCAGTCCTACGCCCTCTATCCCCATATGTCCGTCCGCAAGAACATCGCCTTCCCGCTCAAGATGGCAGGCATGTCCGAGGCGGAGCAGGCCGCGCGGGTGGAACGGGCGGCAAAGGTGCTGAACCTGACGTCCTACCTTGACCGCCGTCCGGGGCAACTGTCCGGCGGCCAGCGCCAGCGCGTCGCCATCGGGCGGGCCATCGTGCGGGAACCTTCGGCCTTCCTCTTCGACGAGCCGCTGTCGAACCTCGACGCCGCGCTGCGGGTGGGGATGCGGCAGGAGATTACCGAACTCCATCAAAGTCTTAAGACCACGATGATCTATGTGACCCACGATCAGGTGGAAGCCATGACCATGGCCGACAAGATCGTCGTCCTGAACGCCGGACGCGTGGAACAGGTGGGGTCGCCGCTGGAACTCTATCACCGGCCGCAGAACCTGTTCGTTGCGGGCTTCATCGGCAGCCCGAAGATGAATTTCATCGAAGGGGCCGAGGCCGCGAAGCATGGGGCCGCGACGATCGGGGTGCGCCCCGAACATCTGGACATCGTGGCGGGCGGGCCGTGGCAGGGCACGGTGGGGCTGACGGAACATCTCGGGTCGGACACCTATCTCAAGGTGACGTTGGACAGTGGCGAAGGCGTGACCGTCCGCGCCCCGGGCGAGGTGGCGGTGCGCCATGGCGACCGCGTTGCGCTGGCCCCGCAGGCGGCGAAGATCCACCGTTTCGGTGCTGACGGAAAGGCTTTGGCATGAGGCTGCAGGGAAAGACCGCGCTGGTCACGGGCGCCGCACGGGGTATCGGACTGGAATTCGCCCGCGCCTACATCGCGGAAGGCGCACGCGTCGCGCTGGCCGACATCAACGCGGAAGCCGTTGAAAAGGCGGCAGCTTCGCTTGGTCCGCAGGCGGTGGCGGTGCAGATGGACATCACGCGGCAGGACAGCATCGATGCCGGTTTCGCGCAGGCCGTCGCAAGGCTTGGCCATCTGGATATCCTGATCAACAACGCCGCCCTCTTTTCCGCCGCGCCCATCGTGGAAATCACGCGGGCCGATTACGACCGTCTCTTCGCCGTGAATGTCGCCGGCACCATGTTCTGCACGCAGGCCGCCGCCCGCCACATGATCGAACGGGGGCAGGGCGGGACGATCATCAACATGGCGTCGCAGGCGGGGCGGCGGGGCGAAAGCCTTGTGGCCGTCTATTGCGCGACGAAGGCTGCCGTCATCAGCTTCACCCAGTCGGCGGGGCTGAATCTCATCCGGCACGGCATCAATGTGAACGCCATCGCGCCCGGCGTGGTGGACGGGGAACATTGGGACGGGGTGGATGCCTTCTTCGCCAAGTACGAGGGCAAGCCCTTGGGACAGAAGAAGAAAGAAGTCGGCGCCTCGGTCCCCTTCGGCCGGATGGGCACGGCGGCCGACCTGACGGGGATGGCGATCTTCCTTGCCACGGCCGAGGCGAAATACATCGTCGCCCAGACCTTCGGGGTCGATGGCGGGAACTGGATGGCCTGACATGGGGCGGCTGGCGGGCAGGACGGCACTTGTCACGGGGGGCGCACGCGGAATCGGGGCGGCCTTCGCCCGCGCCTTCCTGCGGGAGGGGACGGTCGTGACGGTGGCCGACCTTGGCGCAGGGGTGCATGAGGCAGCCGCCGCCATGGGGGCGCGGGGCGTCGTGATGGACGTGACCCGCCAGGACAGCATCGATGTGGGCGTGGCAGAAGCCATCGCGGGGATGGGGCATATCGACATCCTCGTGAACAATGCGGGGGTCTATGACCTTGCCCCCGTTACGGAAATCACGCGGGAGAGCTACGATAGGCTGTTTGCCGTCAACGTGGCAGGGACACTGTTCACGATGCAGGCCGTGGCGCGGCACATGATCGCGCGGGGCAAGGGCGGCAAGATGATCAACATGGCATCGCAGGCGGGGCGCAGGGGCGAACCGCTTGGCGCGGTCTATTGCGCGACGAAGGCGGCAGTGATCAGCCTGACGCAATCGGCGGGGCTGAACCTGATCCGGCACGGGATCAACGTCAACGCCATCGCGCCGGGCGTCATCGAAAGCGACATGTGGGACCATGTGGACGCGCTGTTCGCCAAGGCCGAGGGGCTGCCCGTCGGAGAGAAGAAGCGCATCGTCGGACAGGGTGTTCCCTTCGGCCGTTTCGGCCTGCCGGACGAGGTGGCGGGGATGGCTGTCTTCCTCGCCTCGTCCGAGGCGGATTACGTCGTGGCGCAGTGCTATGGCGTGGACGGGGGGAATTGGATGGCATGATTTCCCCGTCCTTTCAGATGCTTGTCAATTTTTCTGAAACCCTTTCACGGGTTTCGTCGCCCCTTGCGGGCCATACTTCCCGAGGCTTCCCATGACCACCGATCACCCCGTCGCCCTGCCTGCCTATGACCGCAGCCGCCTGAAACCCGGCATCGTGCATATCGGTTTGGGGAACTTCCACCGCGCACATATGGCCGTCTATCTGGACGACCTGTTTGCCATGGGCGAGGGGATGGACTGGGCGATCCTCGGCGCCGGTGTGCGCGAGGCGGACGGGCGGATGCGCGATGCGCTGCGGGGGCAGGATTGCCTTTCGACCGTTATCGAGTTGGATCCGAAGGGAAAGACGGCCCGTCGCGTCGGGGCGATGGTGGATTTCATCGAGGTGCAGCCGGAAAATGCGGCCTTGGTTGCGGCGATGGCGCGGCCGGAAATCCGGATCGTGTCGCTGACTGTGACGGAGGGGGGGTATTATGTCGATGCGGCCACCGGGCGCTTCGACCCGACGCATCCCGATATCGTTGCGGATGCCCGCAATCCCGACCGTCCGGCCACCGCCTTCGGCGCGATCCTTGCCGCGCTGAGGATGAGGCGTGCCGCACAAGTGCCTGCTTTCACTGTGATGTCCTGCGACAACCTGCCGGGCAATGGCGAGGTGACGAAGGCCGCCGTTGCCGGTCTGGCGCGTCTGTCCGACCCCGCTCTGGCCGACTGGGTGGAGGCGGAGGTCGCCTTTCCGAACGGCATGGTGGACCGCATCACCCCCGCCACGGGACCGCGCGAGCGGGCGATGGCGGCGGCGTTCGGGCTGGCGGATGATCCGGTTCCTGTGACCTGCGAGCCGTTCCGGCAATGGGTGCTGGAGGACCATTTCCCCGCAGGCCGTCCGCCGCTTGAGAAGGTGGGCGTGACCTTCACGCCCCATGTCCATGCCTTTGAAAAGATGAAGATTCGTATCCTGAACGGGGGCCATGCGATCATCGCCTATCCCGGCGGGTTGATGGATATCGACTATGTCCACGAGGCGATGGCGGAGCCGTTGATCCTTGGTTTCCTGGACAAGGTGGAGCGGGAGGAGATCATTCCCATCGTGCCGCCGGTGCCGGGCGTGGATTTGCAGGATTATTACGGGCTTATCCGCGACCGTTTCAGCAATCCCGAGGTTGCGGATACCGAGCGGCGGCTGTGTCTGGACGGGTCGAACCGGCAGCCGAAATTCATCATCCCCTCCATCGCCGACAATCTGGCGCAGGGCAGGATGCCGCGCGGGCTGCTTCTGGAATCGGCGCTATGGTGCCGGTATTGCATGGGAATTTCGGATTCCGGCAAGGTGATCGAACCCAATGACCCGAACTGGGACCGGCTGCAGGCCACCGCACGGGCGGCGGCGACGGAGCCGGCGAAGTGGCTGGGGATGGAGGACATCTATGGCGATCTGGGGCAGAATTCCGGGATCGTGGCGGTGTTCGGCGCCTTCCTTGACGATCTGGGCAAGCGGGGGACGCGGGCGGTTCTGGCCGATTTCATCGGGTCATGACGGGATGCAGCGGCTGTACCGGCGGCTGTGCCGCAGGATGTACCGCAGAGTGTCAGCACGCAGCGGGCGCTGTAGTGACGGTCGGGTAAGGGTTCCTTTTCCGGGGTAGGTGCGCCATGGCGCACCCTACGGTGGCGTCGGCTGTACCGGCGGCTGTGCCGCAGGGTGTACCGCAAACTGTCAGCACGCAGCGGGCGCCGGGGTGACGATCCGTCAAGGTTCGGTTTCACGAGACTTACCAGCGGACAGATGGGGCAGACGTGGCGCAGGGCGTAGGGTGC
>AYNO01000084.1 GCA_000500915.1 Rhodobacter sp. CACIA14H1 | reverse complement strand
GCGAAAACGAGGAACGCTCGCGGATGCTGGGCTACAACCCCTTCGTGGTGAAACTCGCCGCCCTTACCCTGTCGGGCCTCTTTGCAGGCGTAGCAGGCGCGGCCTATGCCCTGCTTTTCGGCTATGCGGGGGCGACCTTCGGCACGATCCAGTATTCCATCCTGCCCATGCTCTGGGTGCTGATGGGCGGGGCGGGCACCGTGCTTGGCCCGCTGATCGGGACGGCGGCGATGTTCTATCTGGTGGACATCGCCGGAAGCTACACCACCGCCACGCTCCTGTTCGTGGGCGTGGCACTGGTCCTGCTGATCCTCTTCGCGCCGAAGGGCATCCTCGGCACGATCCGCGAAAGGTGGCTGCCATGGCTTCCGTGATCCTGTCCGCCCGCGCGCTCACACGACACTTCGGCGGCCTTCGCGCCGTGGATGGCGTCGATTTCGACCTGACCGCAGGCGAAATCCACGCCCTCATCGGCCCCAATGGCGCGGGCAAAAGCACGCTCGTCGGCCTGCTGTCGGGCCGCATCCCCGCCCAATCGGGCACCATCATGCTGGCGGGCGAGGACATCACGCGCCTCCCCGCCCATGCCCGCGTCAGGAAGGGCATCGCCTATACGTTCCAGATCACCTCGGTCTATCCGCGCCTGACGGTCTTCGACAACGTGGCGCTGGCCGTGCAGCAGACCAACCCGCCAGACCTGCGCGCCGCCGTCATGGCGGCCTTGGACCGCGTAAACCTTGCCGATCGCGCCGACCAGACCGCAGGCACCCTCTCCTACGGCCACCAGCGCCTGCTCGAGGTGGGCATGGGCCTTGCCCTCTCGCCCCGCGTCCTGATCCTCGACGAACCCACCCAGGGGCTGGCGTCGGGAGAGATCGCGGGTTTCAAGGCCCTCGTCCGCAGCCTCGTCCCGCAGACGACCGTCCTGCTGATCGAACACAACATGGATGTCGTGATGGACCTTGCCCAGCGCATCACCGTCCTGAACCTCGGCCGCCACCTTGCCACCGGAACACCCGCCGAAATCCGTGCCAATCCGGCGGTGCAGGATGCCTATCTGGGGGGCCAGCATGCTGAAACTTGACGGAATCAGCGCAGGTTACGGCCCCGTCGCCGTCCTGCGGGACCTGACACTGGAAGCGCGCGCGGGAGAGATCACCTGCATCATGGGCCGCAACGGCGCGGGCAAATCGACGCTCATGAAATGCATCATGGGCCTCGTCCCCGCCCGCACGGGGACCGTGACGCTGGACGGCACCGCGCTGCACAGCCTGCCCGCCCACCGCGTCCCCCTGCACGGCATGGCCTATGTCCCGCAGGGCCGCCGCCTCTTCGGCCCGCTGACCGTGGCCGAAAACCTTGAAATCGGCCTGATGACCCGCGGCATGGGCAGCGAAACACTCGATCGCGTGCTGGACCTCTTCCCCCGCCTGCGCGAACGGCTTTCGCAGACCGCCTCTACCCTGTCGGGCGGCGAACAGCAGATGCTGGCCATCGGCCGCGCCCTCTGCCTTGAACCCAAGGTTCTGCTTCTGGACGAACCGACCGAAGGGCTGCAACCCTCCATGATCGCCCTGATCCGCGATGTCGTCCTGCGGCTGAAAGAAACCGGCGTCGCCACGATCCTCGTCGAACAGCGCCCCGACGCGGTGCGGCGCATGGCCGACCGTGTGGCCTTCATGGCAAACGGCACCGTGGCCGAAGTTGCGCATATCCGCGACCTCGCGCCCGACGCGCCGCAATTCATGGCTTATGTGGGGGTCTGAATGACCGATCTCGTCGCCGGCGTGGATGTCGGCGGAACCTTCACCGACCTCGTCATACTGGACCCCGCCACCGGCGCGGTGCAACTGGCCAAGGTGCCGACCAGCCTGCCCAATCAGGCGCCGGGCGTCCTTGCCGCCTTCGATGCGGCGGGGGCAAACCTTGCCGACCTCGCCCTCATCGTCCATGGCACCACGACCACGACGAATGCGGTGCTGGAACGGAACCTCTGCAAGACCGGCCTCATCACCACCCTGGGCTTCCGCGACGTACTGGAACTTGGCCGACGCACCCGACCGCAACCCTACGGGATGACCGGCACCTTCACCCCCGTCATCCCCCGCGACCTGCGGCTGGAAATCCCCGAACGGATGGACGCGCAAGGCCGCCCCGTCACGCCGCTGGACGAAGACGCGCTCCGCTCTGCGCTCCGCCACCTGATCGACCAAGGCTGCGAAAGCCTCGTCATCCATTTCCTGCACGCCTATGCCAACCCCGCCCATGAAATCCGCGCCGCCGAAATCGCGCGCGAGGTCTGGCCCACCCCCTACATCACCGGCGGCCACGACCTGCTGTCCGAAAGCCGCGAATACGAACGCGGCGTGACCGCTGCCGTCAACGCCTCGGTCCAGCCCTTGTTGGAACGCTACGTCGCCAGACTTGCCGGAGAGCTGCGCGATCGTGGCTATCCCCGCGACCTGCTGGTGATGAACGGCAACGGCGGGATGGTCGAAGCCTCCAAGGTCAGCCGCGAGGCGGTCAAGACCGTCATGTCCGGCCCCGCCTCGGGCGTCATGGCGGCGCTGGCCACCGGACGCCGCGCCGGTTTCCCCAACCTCCTGACCTATGACATGGGCGGCACCTCCACCGATGTCGCCATGATCCGCGGCAACCGCGCCCCGGTGTCGAACGAGATCGAGGTGGAATATGCCATGCCCATCCACGTTCCCATGGTGGACGTGCGCACCGTGGGCGCGGGCGGCGGGTCTATCGCGCGGGTGGATGCGGGCGGGATGCTGCGCGTCGGCCCCGAAAGCGCAGGCTCCACCCCCGGCCCCGTCTGCTACGGTCGCGGCGGCACCCGCGTCACCATATCGGACGCCAACCTGATCCTCGGCCGCCTGCCCGCCGACCGCTTCGGCCAAGCCGCCGAAGACGCCCGCCGCGCCATGCATGACCAGATCGCGGCACCCCTCGGCCTGACCACCGAAGCCGCCGCCGAAGCCGTCCTCCGCATCGCCAACACGCATATGGCAGGCGCCATCCGCATGGTGTCCATCTCGCTCGGCGCCGACCCGCGCGACTTCGCGCTTTTCGCCTTCGGCGGCGCAGGGCCGCTTCACGCCACGGCGCTGGCCCGCGAACTGGCCATCCCCCGCGTCCTCGTCCCCGCCCGACCGGGCATCACCAATGCGCTGGGTTGCGTCGTGGCCGACCTGCGCCACGACTTCGTCCGCACCCTGAACCGCCCGCTGGACAGCGTGGACATGGATCAGGTCCACGCCATCCTTGCCGCGCAGGAAGCCGAAGGCCGCCGGCTGATCGCCGCCGAACGCATCGCGCTGACGGACACCACCGCCGAATTCACCGCCGACATGCAGTTCATAGGCCAGACCCACCTGCTGCGCATCCCCCTCCCCTCCGCCACCCCCACGCGGGACGACATCCGCCAAAGGTTCGAAGCCGCCTACCACGCCCGCTTCCGTGTCACCCTGCCCACGATCCGCGCCAACCTCGTGAACCTGAACTGTTCGGTCATCGGCCACCGCCCTTACATGGACCTGTCGCGCCTGATCGACCCGGCCGAGCGCCGGACGATTGCCACGCCAAAGGCCACCCGCACCGTCTGGTTCGGCCAGCCCATGGAAACCCCCGTCTATTGGCGCGACCACCTGCCGCTCGATCCACGGATCACCGGCCCCGCCATCATCGAACAGATGGACACCACCACCGTCATCGACCCCGGCTGCACCGTGCGGGGCGACGCGGACGGCAACCTGATCGTGGAGGTCCCGCAATGATCGACCCCGTCACCCTTGCCGTCATACAGGCCGGTCTCCAGCAGGTCTGCGACGAGATGGACCTGACCTTCTCCCGCGCCGCCTTCTCGCCCGTCATCGCCGAAGCCGACGACCGTTCCGACGGCATCTATTCCGCGACCGACGGATCGCTCATCGCGCAAGGGTCACGCGGGCTGCCGGTCTTCGTCGGCACCATGCAATTCTCCACCCGCCACATCGTCGAACGGATCGCCAGCGGCGACACCCTGCCCCCCGAAGAGGGGGATATCTACATCGTCAACGACCCCTACCTCGGCGGGACGCACCTGATGGATGTCCGCTTCGCCATGCCCTTCTGGCGGAACGGCGAAATCTTCTGCTGGCTGTCCAACACCGGTCACTGGCCCGACACGGGTGGCGCGGTGCCGGGGGGCTTCTCCGCCTCGGCCATCAGCGCCGAACAGGAAGGGCTGCGCCTGCCGCCCGTCAAACTCTTCAAGCGCGGCCAGATGGATGCGGAAATCTACCAGATCATCTGCTCCAACATCCGCGTGGCCGAACAGCGCATCGGCGACGTGCAGGCGCAGGCCTCGGCCCTGCTGGTCGGCGCGGAGCGGCTGACCCAACTCCTCGACCGCTACGGCGATGCCACCGTCACCGCAGCCATCGCCGAAATGCGGGCACTGGCCGCCCGCCAGATGCGCGCCAACGCCGCCCTCATCCCCGAAGGCCGCTACAGCGCCACGGCCATCGTCGACTCCGATGGCGTCGTCAACGAACCCCTCACCATCGCCCTGACCGTCACGCGCCAGGGCGACACGCTCACCTTCGACTTCGCCGGATCGTCCCCGCCCTGCATGGGCCCCATGAACTCCGTCCGCGCCACCACGCTGTCCTCCGTCTTCCTCGCGATGCGCCACATCTTCCCTGATGTCCCCATCAGCGCCGGCGCATTCGAGCCGCTGACCGTCATCGGTATCGAAGGCACCTTCCTAGACGCACACTACCCCCGCCCTGTCTCCGGCTGTGCCGCCGAAGTGTCCCAGCGCATCGCCGAAGCCGTCTTCGCCGCCCTGGTCCAGGCCATCCCCGACCGCGTCACCGCCGCCCCCGCCGGAACATCCGGCAATTTCGGCCTTGGCGGGCACGACCCCGAACGCGGGCGCGACTACGTCATGTACCAGATCTCGGGGGGGGGCTATGGCGGCAACGCGGCCCATGACGGGCTGACCAACGGATGCTCCACCATCGGAATCTCCAAGGCCCCGCCGGTCGAGATCATGGAACAGAACTTCCCCGTCCTCTACCGCCGCTACGCCCTGCGCGAAGGGTCGGGCGGCGCCGGCACCCATCGCGGCGGCTTCGGTCTGGATTATGAAATCGAACTCCTGCGCGGCACCGCCCGCGCCTCCTTCGTGATGGACCACGGCCGCAGCGGCCCGCAGGGCGCGATGGGCGGCAAGGACGGCGCGGTGAACATCGTCGAGGTCATCCGTAACGGCGAAACCCTTATCCCCGAACATCTGTCAAAGGCGCAGGACATCCCCCTGTCCCCCGGGGACCGGGTCCGTGTCCGCACACCGGGCGGCGGGGGCTACGGTCCTCCCGCCGGCCGCGCCGCCGCTTCGGTGATGGAAGATGTCCGCCTTGGCCGTTACAGCGCGGATGAGGCGCAGCGCCTTTGGCCGCAGATTGCCGGCAAGAAGACCTGAGATCTCGCGCCCTACCTAGGGCCGCAGCATCCGGCGAAGATTATAAGTTAAAACAAAGCATTGCCGTCCATTCCCCCGGCGGGACACCGGCCGGGAAATTCGGCCGCTGCCGCATCTTGTAAGTCACAACACATTCATATATTTCAATCTATCACAAGGAGACTCACATGCGCCGCTTCCCCCTCTTCATCCTCTCCCTGCTGGCCACGGCACAGCCGACCCTTGCGGAAACCGTGACCCTTTCCCCGACGGTCCTGACCGAATGGAAAGCCGTCTATGGCCGGATCGAATCCCGGGACCGCGTTCCTGCCCGCGCCCGCATCGGCGGAACTGTGACGGAACTCGCCGTATCCGAGGGCGACATGGTCACCGCCGGCCAGACCATTGCCACGGTGGTCGATGACAAACTCTCCTTCCGTCTCGACGCGAACGCCGCCCAGCGCGAGACGGTCGCGGCGCAACTCGCCAATGCCGAAAAGGAACTGGACCGCGGCGAGGCTTTGCTGAAGCAGGGAGTCACCACGGTGCAACGCCTCGATGCGCTGCGCACGCAGGTCGAAGTGCTTCGCGGCCAGATCTCCAGCATCGACGCCGAAGCCGAGGTCATCCGCCAGAGCCAGACCGAGGGCAAGGTCCTTGCCCCCGCCTCCGGCCGGATTCTGGATGTGCCCGTTCCACAAGGCGCCGTCGTGATGCCCGGAGAAGCGCTGGCGACACTCAGCGTCGGAGGCACCTTCCTGCGGCTGGCCATACCCGAGCGTCACGCAGCGATGCTTGTGGAAGGCCGCACCATCTCCATCGAAACGGCCGACGGCCCGCGCGAAGGGCGGCTGGCAAAGGCCTATCCTCTGGTCGAAAACGGCCGCCTCATCGCGGATGTGGAGGTGGAAGGCCTGTCCGACCGCCTCGTTGACGCGCGCATTCTCGTCCGGCTGCCGCTGGCCGAACGGACTGCGCTTCTGGTGCCGCAATCCGCGCTCTTCTCGCATTCGGGTCTCGACTTCGTGCAGGTCGAAACCAGCACCGGCACCAAGAGCCGGGTCGTCGTTCCGGGCGGACGCGCCGATGGCGGACTGGTGGAAATCCTGTCCGGCCTGCAATCCGGCGATCTGGTCGTCACCGATCCGGCAGAGGTGGGCCATGACTGATTTCAGATCTGGCCCCCTGGGCATCGCCGGCGCGCTGACCCGCGCCTTCATCGCCTCCTCCCTCACGCCCCTCTTCATCCTTGCCGCGCTCGCGGCGGGGCTGGTGGCCCTCGGGGCCCTGCCACGGGAAGAGGAACCGCAGATTTCCGTTCCCATGGTGGACATCCATGTGCAGGCCCAGGGACTGAAGGCAGAAGACGCGGTCAAGCTCGTCACCGAACCGCTCGAGGTGATCGTCAAGGGCATCAACGGCGTCGAACATGTCTATTCCAGCACCCGGGACGACCAGACGCTCGTCATGGCGCGGTTCGAGGTCGGCACCAGCGCCGAAGACGCCATCCTTCGCGTGCATGACAAGGTCCGCGCGAACCTGGACCGCATCCCCGTCGGGATACCCGAACCGCTGATCGTCGGGCGCGGCATCGACGATGTGGCGATCCTTTCCGTCACCCTGTCCGCCGCGCCGGGGCAGGTGGTCGGGGCGAACGACCTGACGCGCATTGCCCGCGCCCTTCAGGCCGAGGTCGCAAAGACCGAAGATGTCGGCCTGACCTATCTGGTCGGCGAGGCGCAAGAGGCGATCCGCATCGCGCCGGACCCCGACCGTCTGGCGCTCTACGGGGTGACGTTGCAGCAACTCGGCCAGAAGGTCGCACAGGCCAACCGTTCCCTGAACACCGGCCTTCTGCGCGACGGCGGCGAACAGGTGGCCCTCGTCGCGGGCCAGACCCTGACGGCCCCGGCCGAAGTGGCGAACCTCCTGCTTACCACCCGCGACGGGCGGCCGGTCTATGTGGCCGATGTGGCCGAAGTCTCCTTCGTGCCCGACACGTCGGACCGCATCGTGTCGCACCTGACCCGCGCCGGGGACGGCAGCGTCGTCCGCAGCCCCGCCGTCACGCTGGCCGTGGCGAAACGGGCGGGGGCCAATGCCGTGGTCGTGGCCGAAGCCGCCCTGCACCGCATCGAAAGCCTGCATGGCACCGTCATTCCCGACAGCGTCACCCTGACCGTGACCCGGGACTATGGCGAAACCGCCAACGAAAAGGCCAACGAACTGCTGTTCCACCTCGGCCTCGCCACCGTGTCGATCATCGGCCTCGTCCTGCTGGCCATCGGCTGGCGTGAATCCATCGTCGTGGCCATCGTCATCCCCGTCACGATCCTGCTCACGCTCTTTGCCGCATGGATCATGGGCTATACGCTGAACCGCGTCTCCCTCTTCGCGCTGATCTTCTCCATCGGCATCCTGGTCGATGACGCCATCGTGGTGATCGAGAACATCGCCCGCCACTGGGCCATGAAGGATGGCCGCGACCGCACCCGCGCCGCCATCGACGCGGTGGCCGAAGTCGGCAACCCCACCATCGTCGCCACGCTGACCGTGGTGGCGGCCCTGCTGCCGATGCTCTTCGTGTCGGGCCTGATGGGCCCCTACATGTCGCCCATCCCCGCCAATGCCAGCGCCGCGATGATCTTTTCCTTCTTCGTCGCCGTGGTCATCACGCCGTGGCTGATGGTCAAGGTGGCGGGCAAGGCGGACATGTCGGCCCATGCCCATGACGACACGATGGGTGGCCATGACATGACCCATGGCGGCATCATGGAACGCGCCTATCAGGCGGCGGCACGGCCCGTGCTGGCCTCGAAAGGGCGCAGCCTGACATTCCTTCTGGTCACCGCATCCCTGTCCTTCGGCTCGCTCGGCCTGCTCTACACGAAGGACGTGACGGTCAAGCTCCTGCCCTTCGACAACAAGTCCGAACTCTCGGTCATGATCGACCTGCCCGAAGGCGCCTCGACCGAAGCCACCGACCGCGTCGCGCAGGACATCGCCGCGATCGTGATGGACCTGCCCGAGGTGACATCGGTTCAGACCCACGCCGCCACCGCCGCGCCCTTCAACTTCAACGGGTTGGTGCGCCACGGCTATCTGCGGCAGGAACCCCATCTGGGCGAGGTGTCGGTGAATCTGGCCCCGAAAACCGACCGCGACCGGACCAGCCATGACATCGCGCTGGACATCCGGCAACGCATCGCCGCCGTGGCGGTGCCTGCGGGAACGTCCCTGAAAGTGGTGGAACCCCCGCCCGGTCCCCCCGTCATCTCCACCCTGCTGGCCGAAATCTACGGCCCCACGCCAGAGGCACGGCGCGAGGCGGCGGCCAAGGTTGAAGCCGCCTTCCGCTCTGTCCCCTTCATCGTGGACGTGGACAACAGCTACGGCACGCCGGCACGCCGCCTGCGTGCCACAATCTCGACCGACGATCTGGAATTCTTCGGCGTGCAGGAACAGGACGTGTTCGACACGCTGGCCATGCTGAACGGCGGGCAGACGGTGGGCTATTCGCATCGCGGCGAGGGGCGCTATCCAATCCCGCTGGTGCTGGAACGCGACCAGGGGGACCGCGTCCTGGACGAACGCTTCCTGACGACGCCCATTCCGGCAAATACCCTGCCCGGGGCACGGGGCGTGGTGGAACTGGGCGATGTGGTGCGGATTTCCGAAGAAACCGCCTCTTACCCCGTCTTCCGCCATAACGGCCGTGCCGCCGAGATGGTGCAGGCCGAACTGGCAGGTGCCTTCGAGGCCCCGCTTTACGGTATGCTTGCCGTCGCCGACGCGCTGGCGGACATCGAGGGCGCACCGGAAATCCGCCTCAACGGCCAGCCCGAGGATGAAACGAAAGCCACCCTCCTCTGGGACGGCGAATGGGAGGTGACATGGGTCACCTTCCGCGACATGGGCGCGGCCTTCGGCGTGGCTCTGCTGGGTATCTACATCCTTGTCGTGGCGCAGTTCGGGTCGTTCAAACTGCCGCTCGTGATCCTGACGCCCATCCCGCTGACCTTCCTCGGTATCATGGTCGGCCACTGGCTGTTCGCTGCGCCCTTCTCGGCCACATCCATGATCGGTTTCATCGCGCTGGCCGGGATCATCGTCCGCAACTCCATCCTGCTGGTGGACTTCATCCGCAGCGAAGGTGAAGTGTCCGTGGACAGCCTGATCCGCGCAGGCACCATCCGCTTCAAGCCCATCTTCCTGACCGCCGTCGCCGCCATGATCGGCGCCGTGGTGATCCTCGCCGACCCGATCTTCCAGGGTCTGGCCATCTCGCTTCTCTTCGGGCTGCTGACCTCCACGGCGCTGACCGTGATCGTCATCCCCGCCATCTACCGGGTGTTCCGCACCTGACGAACGCAACGACCCCGGCCCCGCGCGGGGCCGGACAACGGCAACCCTGTGCGCTGGAGGATGAAATGGCACATGTCGTCGTGTTGGGAGCAGGTCTTGGTGGGGCCATCATGGCCTACGAGTTGAAGGAACAGCTGCGGAAAGAGGACCGCGTCACGGTCGTGACGAAGGACCCGAAATATCACTTCGTCCCCTCGAACCCGTGGATCGCCGTCGGCTGGCGCGACCGCGACGAGATCACGGTGGACCTCGCCCCCACCATGGCGAAGAAGGGTATCGGTTTCATCCCCGTCGCCGCCGAAAGGCTGCACCCCGAGGAAAACCGCATCGCGCTGGTGAACGGGGAAAGCGTTTCCTACGACTATCTCGTCATCGCCACCGGACCCGAACTCGCCTTTGACGAGATCGAAGGTTTCGGTCCCCATGGCGGCCATACCCAATCGGTTTGCCACATCGACCACGCCGAACAGGCACGGCAGGCATTCGACGCTCTGGTCAAGAACCCCGGCCCCGTCATCATCGGCGCGGCGCAGGGGGCTTCCTGCTTCGGCCCCGCCTATGAATTCCTCTTCATCCTCGAAACCGCCCTGCGCCGGGCCAAGGTGCGCGACCGCGTGCCGATGACATTCGTCACTGCCGAACCCTATGTCGGCCACCTCGGGCTTGACGGTGTGGGCGACACCAAGGGGCTGCTGGAATCCGAGATGCGGGCAAAGCACATCAAGTGGATGACCTCCACCCGCGTGAAGAAGGTCGAAGCCGGCAAGATGACGGTCGAGGAAATCGCCGAAGACGGCAGCGTGAAGACGGAAAAGGACCTGCCCTTCGCCTTCTCGATGATGCTCCCCGCCTTTAGGGGCATCAAACCCGTCTCCGGCATCGACGGCCTGTCCAACCCGCGCGGCTTCACCATCGTGGACAACCACCAGCAAAACCCGAAATACCGCAACATCTTCGCGGTCGGCGTCTGCGTGGCGATCCCGCCGATGGCCCCCACGCCCGTCCCCTGCGGCGTGCCGAAAACGGGGTTCATGATCGAATCCATGGTCACCGCCACCGCCCACAACATCGGCAACCTCGTGCGCGGCAAGGAACCCGACCGCATCGGGACATGGAATGCCGTCTGTCTGGCCGATTTCGGCGACGGAGGCGTGGCCTTCGTGGCCCAACCCCAGATCCCCCCGCGCAACGTGAACTGGTCCTCGTCCGGCAAATGGGTCCACATGGCCAAGATCGGCTTCGAAAAATACTTCATCCGCAAGCTGCGCAAGGGTGTGTCGGAACCCTTCTACGAAACCCTCGCGCTCAAGACGCTGGGGATCGACAAGCTCAAGGAAACCACGACGGGCTGACCCGCCCGGAACCGGCGGCGCGTCCAGCGCCCGCCACCCGACCATGAAAGGAGAATTCCCATGACCCTCGACCGTTCCGTTATGCTCTTTGCCGGCTGCATGGTGCTTCTGTCTGTGCTGCTGACAGCCTTCGTCTCGCCCCTCTTCATCTGGTTCACCGTCTTCATCGGCCTGAACCTCATCCAGTCCTCCTTCACGGGCTTCTGCCCCGCCGCGATGGCCTTCAAGGCGATGGGCATCAGATCGGGCTGCGCCTTCGAGTAACGGTGATGGAGACGCCCTTCCCCCACGATCCCGCCGCCGCCGAACGTGCGGTCGCAATGCTCAAGACGCTGTCCCATGCGGGCCGCCTGCGCATCCTGTGCCACCTGATCGACGGCGACATGAACGTGGGGGAACTCTCCGACGCCCTGCACGAACCGCAGGCCAGCGTATCGCAACACCTTATGCGCCTCAGGGCCGAAGGTTTCGTCCGCCCGGTCCGATCGGGAAAACACATCACCTACACGCTCGGACGCGAGGACATGGTTCCGGTCATCGCCGCACTCCGCGAAGGGGTATGCAAACAAGCCACCCCCGGATAGGGCCCTTTGCGCCAATCGGCATTGCCGGTGCACGGGGCTGGATCCCCCGCACCATCCGGCAGGTGGCGGCCCGACGCCAAGTCGCGCTAGAACCGTGGACGGGATGGCTTGGAGGGCGCAGTTGGACAAGGGTTGGCAGCGGATCACGGGCACGGGCATCACGGAATGGGCTGCCGCAGCCGCCCCCGCCGCGGCAGAGGCCGTATGCACAAGCACCGAGCCATGGCGTTGCGGTGGGACATGGTTCGTCGGACTGGATGCCCTGCCGAACGGTCCCGATGGCAGCATGGGCGGTGTCCCTTTCCCGTGGGACGATCTGGGACTTGCCCCCGTTCCACTGCATTCCGGCCAACTTTCGGTTGTCCGCGACGGCTACCCTTTTGCAGGACGCAGGGGAAAGCGACGCGGCCTTCCGTTTCAGACAAACCCGCGATGCGGCGCATCTGGACGGCTTGCTTCCCATCGGTCCGCTGAAACAGCGCATGGTGAAGGAACCACATGCATGGATCCTGGGCATCCCCCTGAATGCCGCCGATGCAGGCGCCTCACCCCTCGTCGTCTGGGAAGGGAGCCACCGCATCATGTCAAAGGCCCTGCGCGAGGCCTTCGCAGATTGCACCGGCCCGCTTGCGGACCACGACATCACCGCAGCCTATCAGACGGCCCGCAAGCAGGTCTTCGCCACCTGCCCGAGGGTGGAACTCCCCGGCCAGCCGGGCGAGGCGGTCCTTCTCCACCGCCACCTGATCCATGGCGTCGCACCCTGGGCCGACGGGGCACGCGCTGCGCCCCCCGGGCGAATGGTGTGCTATTTCAGGCCCTTGATGCCATCGGTGGAACAATGGGTTACCGCCGATCCCTTGTCCTAAGGCCCCGCGCCGCACAGCCTATGGGCCGCCATCCGTACGGGAAAACCTGAACTGCATCGCATGTGAATAGACCTGTCCGGGGTCCAACCTGCAGGACGGGAAATGCAGGTGGTTCGGCGAACCGGGAAAGACCTGCGTCTCCAGCGTCAGGCCGGCGAAACGCCCGTAGGACTGACCCGCCTTGCCCGGAACCGGTGGCGTCATTTGCCCGCAGGTATAGATCTGGACGCCGGGCTGGTCCGTCAGAAGCTCCAGGCCGATCCCCGTATCGGGCGCATGGACCCGCGCGGCAAGGTGAAGGCGCTGGCCGGCGGAAGGGCCGCGCAGGCACCAGTTGTGATCCCAGCCGTCGGCAAGATCCGCCTGTCCTGCCATCACATCCCGCAACCGGCGCGGCTTGCGGAAATCGAAACCGCTTCCCGAGACGGACCTGATCTCGCCCGTCGTCAGCAGATCGCCCGTTACCGGCGTATAGAAATCGGCCGGAACCTCCAGCACGTGGTCCAGCACATCCGCTTGCCGGCCAAGGTTGAAATAGGCGTGGTTGACAAGGTTCACCACCGTGGGCGCATCCGTCCGGGCCGTCATCCCTATCGACAGCGTATCCCCCGTGACGCGGTACTCCGTCACGACATCCAGCCGGCCGGGATAGCCCATCTCGCCCGCCGGCGATGTCGTTTCAAGGACGGCATGGCGCGGACCGTGATCCGCGACCCGCCAAAGCTTGCGGTCCAGTCCGTCGCGCCCGCCATGCAGATGGTTCGGCCCCTCGTTCCGGTCCAGCAAGATCTCCGCACCGTCCAGCACGAAGCGTCCGCCCGCGATACGGTTCGCATAGCGCCCGCACGTCGCGCCGAAGTAGGTCGGATGGTCCAGATATCCGCGCAGGTCATCGTGCCCCAGAACCACATCGACGGACCGTCCGTCGCGATCGGGCACCAGAAGCCGCACGAGCCGCGCACCATAAGGCACGATTTCCGCCACAAGCCCCGTCTCCGAACGAAGCGTCAGGAGCGGAACCTCCTGCCCGTCCACGATCCCGAAACCTGTCATGCCGACCTGCGCATTTCCGCCCCCGTGCCCGCGGTGATCGGATTCTGCAGCGGAAGGCCAAGCCCCGCGATCCGGGTCTCGACCGTCGCACCGTCATGGTCCCGTCTTGGCCGCAGCATCCAGCGCGCGGCGCGATAAAGGACGATTGTGCCCGGCGGGCGGGGTTGCAGATCGGGCAGCCTGTGCGGGCCCTCGGCGCCCGGGATGGGAAACTCCGCAATGCGGGTACTGTCCGAAAACAACCGCGCATGGCCAAGTCCCGGTCCTTCGGGCAAGGCAAGGCACAGCTCGGGACCACAGCTCAGCCAGCGGCCGCGAACGCCGTCGGTCACACCTTGGGTCTGGACCCAGCCGAGTGGCACGGGACCTGCGCCCCCCGCCACCATGACCAGCGCCGCGCCGCCCTCCAGCGCGGCAGAGACGGGTACCGACAGCGCCTTGCCGGGCGGCAGGACCGGAACCTCCTCCGCTTCCCCAGGCCCGGCGGGCATCAGGACGACCCTTTCGCAGGGCAAGGGACAGAGAACACGCCCCTGCGCCAGCAGACCGGCAATATCCACCGGCTCGTCCAGCCCCCTCCGCAGCAGCAGGTCCTCGAGCGGATTTCCCTCGTCAGCGGCCCTGTTCGACAGGGTTGCCAAGTCATCCTCGCCCTGCACCAGCGCAGCCTCGCTTCCCTGCCGCAGGGCCAACGCGCGGCGGCCATCGGGGCGAAGGATGCGGGACAGGAACATCAGAACCTCTGCGGCGGCGCCGGGCGGTTGCCCAAGATCGTGTCGATTTCCGCCAGCACATCGGCCGTCAGGTCGCCCACGCGGTCCATCGCTGCAAGGTTGTCGGTCAGTTGCGACAGCCGCGACGCGCCAAGGATCACGGTAGAGACGCGTGGATTGGTCAGGCACCACGCCAGCGCAAGATGGTGGACCGGCATCCCCAGCCGCGCCGCCAGCTTCGCCAATTCGCGCACCTTGGCAATCCGTGCCTTGCCCTCCTCGCCGGTAAAGGTATCGCGCAGCCATTCATAGCCGGGAAGCGCGGCGCGGGCATCCTGCGGGATACCGTCGTTGTATTTCCCCGTCAGCAGACCAGAGGCGAGGGGCGACCAGATCGTCGTGCCCAGCCCGAAGGTTTCATAGACCGGGACATAATCCCCCTCGACCTTCTGCCGCTCGAACAGGTTGTATTGCGGCTGTTCCATCGTGGGGGGCGTCAGGCCCCAGCGGGCAGCCACGGCATGCGCTTCGTTGATCTGCTGGGCGCTCCACTCCGACGTGCCCCAGTACAGCACCTTGCCCTGCGCGATCAGGTTGTGCATCGCACGCACCGTTTCCTCGATGGGCGTATCCACATCGGGGCGGTGACAGAAATAGAGGTCCAGATACTCCACCCGCAGCCGTTTCAGGGCGGCGTGGCAGGCGTCGGTGACATGCTTGGCAGACAGCCCCCGCTGGGTGGGTTTTTGTCCGCCCCAGAACACCTTGGACGACACGATATAGCTGTCGCGCGTCCAGCCCAGTTCTTCGATGGCCTGCCCCATCACCAGTTCGGACCGGCCCTGTTCATAGCCTTCGGCATTGTCGAAGAAGTTGATCCCCGCATCATAGGCGGCGGTCAGCATTTCCTTTGCCGGGGCGGCATCCACCTGTTTGGCGAAGGTGACCCATGACCCGTAAGAGAATTCGCTGACCTGCAGGCCCGAACGGCCCAAGCGGCGGTATTTCATGCGCTGTCCTTTCCCGTCACGCCCCTGCGACCGGCAGGGCGCGACCCGTTTCGTCAAACAGATGCGCCTCGTCCAGACGCAGCGACAGGCCGACCGCATCGCCGGAATGGATGCCCTGCACCCCGCCCGATTCCACGATCATCGGCCCATGAGGGGTATCGACATAGGCAAAGGACGTGTTCCCCAGATATTCCACCACCGAGGCGCAGCCCTTCAGATGCGCCTCGCTTTCCGGCGCGATGCGGACATGTTCGGGGCGGATGCCCAGTTCCACCGGACCGTCCACCGCCGCTGCTCGCGGCGGCAGGGTCAGGGTGGCGCCGCCGTCGAGGGCCACTTCCACCCCGCCCGCCGTGGCGCGGGCATGGCCTTTCAGGAAATTCATCGCGGGCGAGCCGATGAAGCCCGCGACGAAGCGGTTGGCGGGGCGGTTGTAAAGCTCCCACGGGCTGCCCATCTGGCTGATCACGCCCTTGTCCAGCACGACGATCTTGTCGGCCAGCGTCATGGCTTCGACCTGATCGTGGGTGACGTAGATCATCGTCCGCTTCAACTCGTTATGCAGCTTTGCCAGTTCCAGCCGCATCTGCACACGCAGCAGGGCGTCGAGGTTGGACAGCGGTTCGTCGAACAGGAACACCTCAGGCTCGCGCACCAGCGCCCGGCCGATGGCAACGCGCTGGCGCTGGCCGCCGGACAGTTGCGCGGGCTTCCGGTCCAGCAGATGCCCCAGTTGCAACAGCTCGGCCACCTTCGCGGCCTTCTCGCGCTGCGCGGCCTTGGGCGCACCGGCCAGCGACATGGAAAAGGCGATGTTCTCGGCCACCGTCAGATGCGGATAAAGCGCGTAGGACTGGAACACCATCGCGACGCCCCTGCCCTTCGGCTCCTCCTCCGTGACATCGCGCGATCCGATCCGCACCGTGCCGCCGCTGACCGTCTCCAGCCCCGCGATCATCCGCAGCAGCGTGGACTTCCCGCAACCCGACGGCCCCAGCAAGGCGCAGAAGGACCCGTCCTCCACGGTCAGGTCCAGACCGCGGATCACCTCCAGCGCGCCGAATTTCTTGGAAATCTGGGTAAGTTCTACCGAAGCCATGTCTATCCCTTGATACCGGCCGAAAGCGCGATGGCCTGCGTGACCCGACGCTGGAAGAAGAGGTAGGCAAGTGCCACGGGCAGCGACGCCAGAACCGCCCCCGCAAGGATGCGCCCGTAGGCCACGCCGTAAGCGTCCTGCACCGCCGCGACGCCCACCGTCACGGTCATCATCTTTTCATCCTGCGCCACGAGGAAGGGCCACAGGAAGGCATTCCACGCCCCGATGAAGGTGATGATGGCAAGCGCCGTGGTGACGCCCCAGTTCATCGGCAGGAAGACGCGGTAGAAAAGCTGGAACTCCGTCGCGCCGTCCATCACGGCGGCCTCGCGGAATTCCTTGGGCAGGCCGTCGAAGAACTGCTTGTAAACGATCACCGTGACGGGGCTCAGAAGCATGGGCAGGATCACCCCAAGATGCGTGTTCAGAAGCCGCACATCCGCCATGATGATGAAATGGTTCACGATCAGCGC
>AYNO01000083.1 GCA_000500915.1 Rhodobacter sp. CACIA14H1 | reverse complement strand
CCACCACCGTTGCGGGCAGGAAATTCGTCTCGCCGATGAAACTGGCGACGAAGCGGTTCACCGGCCGGGTATAGATGTCCTTCGGGCTGCCCACCTGCTGCAACTTGCCCGCGCTCATCACCCCGATCCGGTCGCTCATCGTCAGCGCCTCTTCCTGATCGTGGGTGACGAAGACGAAGGTGATCCCCGTCTCGGTCTGCAACCGCTTCAACTCGACCTGCATCTCCTTGCGCAGCTTCAGGTCCAGCGCACTCAACGGCTCGTCCAGCAGCAACACCTTCGGCTGCGGCGCCAGCGCCCGCGCCAGCGCCACCCGCTGCTGCTGTCCCCCCGACAATTGCGAAACCTTCCGCCCCGCCATCGCCTCCAGCTTCACCAGCGCCAGCATCTGCGCCACCCGCGCCTGTACTTCCGCCTTGGGACGGCCCTGCATCGTCAGGCCGAAGCCCACATTCTCGGCCACCGTCAGATGCGGGAACAGCGCATAGCTCTGGAACACCGTGTTCACCGGCCGCCGGTTCGGCGGCAGGTCCGAAATATCCGCCCCGTCCAGCAGGATCGCGCCGGATGTCGGCATCTCGAACCCCGCGATCAGCCGCAGCAGCGTGGTCTTGCCACAGCCCGACGGCCCCAGCAGCGTAAAGAATTCGCCCTTGCGGATGCTGATGGACACATCGTCCAGCGCTCGCACCACATGGTCGCCCTGCCCGAAGGCCTTTACGGCATTGCGGGCCTCGATGATCACGGCATCAGCCACCGGACGCTCCCCATCGTTCTTTTGATCATATCTGACCGCGCCATTCCCCGCATGGCAAGCATTAAGAACGCGCAGCCCCCGCCATCGGCGCCCGCATCCCCGCCCAAGGGGCCGCCCGTTCGATCTCTGCACAAAGCGCGATCAGTTCCTCGTCCGCGCCAAAGCGCATTGCCAGATGCACGCCGATGGGCAGATCCCCCTCGGACCAGCCCAGCGGAACCGATGCCGCAGGCTGCCCGCTGGCATTGAACACCGCGCAGAAGGGGGAGTACTCGAAAATCCCCCCGCCCCGATCCGGTAGCCCACATAATCCTCGGTATCGTGCGAGAACCGCCCCACCGTCGCGGGCGGCTCGGCCAGCGTGGCCGACAGGATCACATCCGGCCCGCCCGCCCCGACCTCGCCGAACACCCCCGCCATCTGCCGCCCGAAGGCATGGATTTCCCCCACCGCCTCCAGATAGCGCGTCGGATGCAGCCCTTCGGCATGGGCCATCGCCCCCCGCGACACGCCCTCCACCAGCCCGACAGGATCACGCCCCCGCAGCGCCTTTCGTATCCCGAGTGCCGTGCCCACGCCGACGATATCCGTCCAGGCCCGCATCATCATCGGCACATCCGCCTGCGGACGCCCCGGCTCCACATGATGCCCCATGCTTTCCAGCAACCGCGCCGCCTGATGCACCGCCGCCTTCACCTCGGGATGGATCGCCGCGCCGGTAAAGGTCGTGTCGCACATCATCACCCGCAACCGGCGCGGCGGACGGCTGACCGCATCCGCATGGCTCCGCGTCAGGGCAGGGGCCACATAGGGTGCGCCAAGGTCCGGCCCCGCGCAGGCATCCAGCATCACCGCCGTATCCCGCACCGACCGCGTCAGGAAACCGTCGATCGCCATGCCCGCCCAGCCCTCGCCGACATAGGGACCGTCCGGCAGCCGCGCCCGCGTCGGCTTGAACCCGAACAGCCCGCAACTCGCCGCCGGTATCCGCACCGACCCGCCCCCGTCCGATCCATGGGCAAAGGCCACGATCCCCGCCGCCACCGCCGCCCCCGCACCCCCCGACGACCCGCCGCTGGTATGGTCCGTGTTCCACGGGTTGCGCGTCGGCCCGCCATAGACCGCCGCCTCGGTCGCCGCGCCGATCCCGCCCTCGGGGCTGGTGGTCCGGCCGAAGGTCACGACACCCGTGGCGCGGATGCGGGCATAGATCGACGAATCCCGGTCGTATCGCGTATTGGCCAGCAGCCGCGACCCGTTATGCGACGGGAAATCCACCGCCTCGCAGCCAAGGTCCTTCAACAGGAAGGGCACGCCCCGGAACGGCCCCTGCGGCAGTTCCGACGCGATGGCCCGCCGCGCCACCTCCTCCTGAATCAGCACGACCGCGTTGATCGCCCCGTTGCGCTGCTCCACCGCCGCCAGCGCGGCATCCAGCAACTCAGTCGGGGTCACTTCCTTCGCCGCGACAAGCTCTGCCAGCGCGGTTGCATCCCGCGCACCCAGATCGCCGATCATGCCCCATCTCCCCGCTGGTTCCGGCCCCCATGCTGGACCCCCGCTATCGGCCCTTTCCCGCCCGCAACCGCCACCTGCGGGTCGCTTTCCGCCACCGGAAGGCGATTCGTGGCGATGGTTAATCATGAACACTTGGTGTACTTGCCGCCCGCTGCGTGCTGACAGTTTGCGGTACAGTTCGCGGCACAACCCCCGGTACGGCCGTTGCAGGACGCCACGCCCGCCGTGGCAGGGTTAACACACCGTCCGCTCCGTGATCGCGCCGCCCGTCACAAACGACACTGCGTCACCACGGCGCGACATCGGCACCGAATATGGCGTTGACAGCCCGCGCCGCCGCACTAAGCAGGAGTGGCCTTCGGTTCCGGCAGAGATGCCGGATGAAAAGGGAACGCGGTGCAAACCCGCGGCTGCCCCCGCAACTGTAAGCGGCGAGAGACGGCGACTAAGCCACTGGAATCCTTCCGGGAAGGCCGCCCGATCGTAGACCCGCAAGCCAGGAGACCTGCCAAGGTGATCACCCTTTCCGGGGCGCGGGGCGCGCTTCGGTTGGCGGACTTCCGCCTGTGGTGACGCTTCACCCGTCGGCGGAAGGGGGCAGCCCTTTCCCATGACATCACCATTCGGGCGGCAACGCCCCCCAAGGAAAGGCCAAGCCCTTGAAAAGGCTCTCCATATCCCTCATCGCGCTGCTCGCCGCAGCGCCCGCTTTCGCACAAGGCACCGATACCGAACTGGACGAGATCGTGGTGACGGCGAACCGGACCGAAGTGGACGCCAAACGCACCGGCGTCTCGGTCGCCGTGGTGGACGAGGCGCAGTTGCGCAAGGCGGGCGACGAAACGCTCGCCTCCGTCCTCAACCGGCTGCCGGGCGTGACCGTCACGGCGCAGGGGCCGGTCGGCACCAACACCACGCTGCGCATCCGCGGGGCAGACAAGCGTTACATCGCTGTCTTCATTGACGGAATCCGCGTGACGGACCCGACGCAGACCGAAACCTCCTACGATTTCGGCTCGCTCCTCGCCGTCGATGTCGCCCGGATCGAGGTGCTGCGCGGCTCGCAATCGGCGCTCTGGGGCGGGTCGGCGGTGGGGGGGGTGATCAACATCACCACCCATGACCGGCTTGAGGCAGACGGTCGCAAGCAGGACGTCCTCGCCGAATACGGCACGGACAATACCGTGATCCTCAGTTACGGACTGACACAAAGGCAGGGCCGCCTCGAAACCGCCTTCTCCGCCACGCGATACCAGACCGACGGCTTCTCCGTCGCCGCCGCCGGCACCGAACCCGACCCGTCCGAGGCGAATCGTCTTTCGTTTTCAGCACGTTACGCGATGACCGACAGCCTCGTGATCGGCGGCGCCCTGTTCAGTCAGGAAACCCGCTCCGAATTCGACGGCTTCCCCGCCCCCGCCTTCACCCTGGCCGACGTGGAAAACAGCCAGCTGAAGCGCGAATACGGTGCTAGGGTTTTCGCGGAATATGCCGCCGGAAACACCGATCATGTCTTTGATATCAGCTACTTCCGCGTAACGCGCGACATCGTGGACCTTGACGAGGGCAACTCCTTCTTCGCCGGGGATCGCCTGTCGCTGGGCTGGAACGCCACCACCGAACTCGGCAACGGAACGTCCTTCGTCTATGGCCTCGACGCCATGGAAGAAGGCGCCGATTACAACCGCCTCCCCGGCGGCACCCGCGACACCACCACCGCCGGCGCCTTCGCGCAGGTGCTCTGGTCGCCCACCGACGACGTGGACCTGTCCGCAACGCTGCGTTTCGATGACCATTCCGTCTTCGGCGGTTTCACCACCGGACGCCTCGCGGCAAGCTGGCAGGCGGGTCCCGACACCACCCTGCGTGCGGCGATCGGCACGGGCTACCGGGCGCCGTCCATCGACGAACTCTATGGAAACTATGGATTCTTCGTCGGCAATCCCAACCTGACCCCCGAAGAAAGCACCAGCTATGAAATCGGTGTGGACCAGTCCTTCGCCAATGGCGGCACCGTGTCGGCCACGCTCTTCCGGCTCGAAACCGACAATCTGGTGACCTACGATTCCACGCCGGCACCGGACACATTGGTCAACCTCGCCGGGACATCGGTCCGGCAGGGTGTCGAACTCGGCCTGGACCTTCCGCTTTCGGCATCGCTGACCCTGTCCGGCGCCTATACCTACACCGAAGCAAAGCGCCCCAACGGCCTGCCGCTGCCCCGCGTTCCCGACAACCAGCTCAGCCTGTCGCTCGACAACGATTTCGGCAACGGCTGGACCGGCAGTTTCGGCCTGACCCATGCCTCCGGTGCATTCGACGGGGGAACGGAACTGGACGGCTATACCGTCTATCGCGCACAGGTCGCCTATGACCTGGGCGAGGACCGCGAAGTCTATCTCCGGGTCGAGAACCTGACGGATGAAAACTATCAGGTTGCAACGGGTTACGCGACGCCGCGCCGGTCGGTCCATGCCGGTATCCGTGCGTCCTTCTGACCTCATCCCCGCCGCCGCCCTTGCCGTAATGGCCGGGGCGGCGGTCGCGGCACCGCCCGAACGGGTGGTGTCGATCAACCTGTGCACCGACCAGCTTGCCATGCTGCTGGCCGACGAGGGCCAACTGGTCAGCGTCAGCCACATGGCGCTTGACCCCCTGTCATCGGCCATGGTCGAGGAGGCGCAGGGCTACACCGTCAACCGTGGCGGGGCCGAGCAGGTCTATCTGATGCACCCCGATCTGGTGCTGGCGGGCACCTATACCTCGCCCGCCACGGTCGGGTTGCTGCGGTCGCTGGGCGTGCGGGTGGTGCAGGTGGCGCCTGTCGACTCGCTGGCCGATGTGGGCGAACAGATGCGACTGGTCGCGGCGGAACTGGGCCATCCAGAACGGGGCGAGGCTATGGCGACGGCATTCGAGGCAGAGCTTTCAGCCATCACCGCGCAGGGCGAACCGGTGCCGGCGGCCATGTATTACCCTAACGGCTACACGGCAGGGGCGGGGACCCTGTCCGATGAAATCCTGACCCGGACGGGGTTCCGCAACATCGGGGCCGAGGCGGGGCTGACCGGCGGCGGCACCCTGCCGCTGGAGCGTCTGGTCATGGCAGAGCCGCGGGTCATCGTCACCTCCACCCCCTATCCCGGCGCGTCCCGGTCCGAGGAAATCCTTGTCCATCCGGCGCTTGCGGCGCTGCGCGAGGGGGCCACCTCGGCGCAGGTCCGCGATGCGGACTGGGTCTGCGGAACGCCCCACCTGATGAACGCAGTCCGCACCATGGCGCAAACCCGCGCCGCCTTGGGGGTGGCGGAATGAACCGTCCCGTCCTGCCCCTGCTTGCGATACTGGTCGCGCTGCTGTTCGCGGCATCGCTCCTGATCGGTCCGGCCGCGCTGGGTCTGCGGGAAAGCCTGTCGGCCCTCTTCGGCGGGCAGGGCGGGCCGGTCGTCCTTGTGATGCAGGAAATCCGGCTGCCTCGGGCCATCCTTGGCCTCTGCGTCGGCGCGGTGCTGGGCCTGTCGGGCGCGGCCATGCAGGGGTTCCTGCGCAATCCGCTGGCCGAACCGGGGCTGATCGGCGTGTCGTCCACCGCCGCGCTGGGGGCGGTCCTGTCGCTCCAGACGGGTCTGGCGGCGGCATTCGCGCTGGCTCTGCCGCTGGCCGCGCTGGCGGGTGCGGCGGTGTCCGTCGCGCTGGTTCTGTGGATGGCGGGGCCACGCGGCGGCGCACTGGCGCTTATCCTTGCGGGCATTGCCATTTCGGCGCTGGCGGGGGCCCTGACCTCGTTGATCCTGAACCTGTCGCCCAATCCCTTTGCGGCGATGGAGATCGTCTATTGGATGATGGGGTCGCTGGCGGACAGGTCGATGACCCATGTCTGGCTGGCGGTGCCTTTCATGGCTGCGGGCAGTCTGTTGCTTCTGGCCACGGGGCGGTCGCTGGACGCGCTTACGGTGGGCGAGGATGCGGCGCGGTCGATGGGTGTGGACATCCGCCGCCTGCGGCTGCTGATCGTGATCGGCACGGCTGCGGCCGTAGGGGCGTCGGTCGCGGTGGCGGGGGCGATCGGGTTCGTCGGCCTTGTCATCCCGCATCTGCTGCGCCCGCTGGTGGGCGGGCAACCGTCGCGCCTGCTGCCTGCGGCGGCGCTGGGCGGGGCGGCGATGGTGCTGGCATCCGACATCGCGGTGCGGGTGGTGGCGCCGGATCAGGACCTGAAGCTGGGCGTCCTGACGGCGCTGGTGGGGGCGCCCTTCTTCCTGCATCTTCTGTGGCGGATGCGGGGACTCGAGGCATGACGCTGACATTGCAGAACCTGACCGTCCGCCGCAGCGACCGCGTTGCGGTCCAGGACGTGTCGCTGACCGTCGGGAAGGGAGAGTTCGTCGGACTCCTCGGCCCGAACGGGGCGGGCAAGACGACGCTTCTGCGTGCGGCGCTTGGCCTCCTGCCGCATGAGGGGGTGTCGTCGCTGGCCGTGCTGTCCCCGGCCGCCCGCGCCCGCGCCGCCGCCTTCCTGCCGCAGACACGGGAAATCGCCTGGCCGGTGCGGGTGGCGGATGTGGTGGCCCTGGGCCGTGCGCCGCATCCTGCGGGGCGGGCAGGGGATGCAGCGGCCGTGGACCGGGCCCTGACGCGCATGGGCCTGTCGGACTATCGGGACCGGATCGCAACGGCCCTTTCGGGCGGCGAACAGGCGCGGGTGCTGATCGCGCGGGCGCTGGCGCAGGACACACCGCTCCTGCTGGCCGACGAACCCGTGGCGGGGCTGGACCCTGCCGCGCAGTTGCGGACGATGAAGGTCTTTGCCGATCTGGCGAATGAGGGGCGAAGCGTCATCGCCTCGATCCACGATCTTGGCCTTGCCGCGCTCCATTGCACGCGGCTGGTGATGGTGGAACGGGGGCGGATCGTGGCGGATGGTGCCCCCCGCGACGTGCTGACCGACGCCCTTCTGGCGCGGGTCTTCGACGTGCGGGGATTCCATGCCGATACGCCCGACGGCCCCGTTTTCCAGCCGCTGGCGACGGTCCGATGATCCGCGTCGAACTGGCCCGTCCCTGGCTTGTCGCCCACCTGCCGCGCCCCATGCGGGTGCTGAGCTGGGCCCCCTTCCGCCCCGGTTTCACCACCGCCTCCCGCGTGGTCTGGCGCGAGGTGAAGAATGCCGACCTGACGCCGGAACTGGATGTCGAGGCGTGGTATGCCGCCGAGATGGCACGCTGGCCCGAGGCCGTGGGAATGCTGACCTCGCGCGATATCGGCACATACAGCTTCGCCGAGGCCTCGGTGGACGGTGTCCGTGCCGCCTGCCTTGCCACGGTGGGCCTGTCCAATGCCGAGTCCGTGGGGCGCCGCCGCCCCTATCACACGGCGGATTGGGGGACGATCAACACCTGCACCGTCCTTGACGCCGCCCTGTCCGAAGCGGCGCAACTGGAGTCGCTGGCGGTCGCCGTGCAGGCCCGCACCGCCGCCGTCATGGCGCTGGACCTGCGGCTGGATACTGGCATTGCGACGGGGACCGGCACGGATTGCACCGCGCTGGCCTGCGATGCGGGCGACGGGAAGTATGCCGGCCTGCACACGGCGATAGGCGAGGCGGTGGGGGCGGCCACCCGTCAGGCGGTCGCTGCGGCAGGCGCGGACTGGGTGGTCTGGCGCGACGCAGAACGGGCAAGGAGGGCCGCGAGATGACCTTCAACCGCATCGTCTGCCTGACCGAAGAGACGGTGGAAACCCTGTATCTCCTCGGCCAGCAGGACCGCATCGTGGGCGTCACCGGCTATGCCATCCGCCCCGCCCGCGTCCGCAAGGAAAAGCCGCGCGTCGGGGCCTTCACCTCGGCCGATATTCCCAAGATCATGGCGTTGCGGCCCGATCTGGTGCTGACCTTCTCGGACCTGCAGGCGCCCATCGTGGCCGACCTGATCCGCGAAGGGGTGGAGGTCCACGCCTTCAACCAGCGCAGCGTCGCGGGCATCCTGCAGATGATCCTGACCTGCGGGGCGCTGACCGGCGCCATGTCGCAGGCCGAACGGCTGGTCGCGGCCTATCGCGACAGGCTGGACCGCATCGCTGCCATCCCGCGCCCGAACCGCCCCCGCGTCTGGTTCGAGGAATGGGATGACCCCCTGATTTCCGGCATCGGCTGGGTGTCGGAACTGATCCATATCGCGGGCGGTCAGGATGTCTTCCCCGAGCTTGCCGCTCAGGGAAAGGCGAAGGACCGCATCCTTCTTCCCGATCAGGTGATCCCCCGTGCGCCCGAGGTCATCCTTGCCTCATGGTGCGGCAAGAAGGTGATCCCCGCCCGCATCGCCGCCCGTCCGGGCTGGCAGTCCATGCCCGCCATCCGCGACGGGCGCATCCATGAAATCAAGTCGCCCCTGATCCTGCAACCCGGCCCCGCCGCGCTGACCGACGGGCTGGATGCCATCGTGGCGGCGCTTTGGGGGCCGTCCGCCTAGTCCAGCGCGATCTCCTGACGGAACTGCCCGTCGCGCCCGAAGACCAGCACCCGCCCGTCCTGCGTGACGACCAGCACCATGTCCCGTGCCACCGTCACCGCCTCGGCCGCCGCATCCCCCGGCAGGGTCAGGTTTTCGGGCAGCGCCGGACCCGCGCCATCGGGCATACGGGTGACAAGCAGGCTCACGATGGTTATGACACCGCCGATCATCGTGACCATCAGGACGATGACCAGCCATTTCAGGAACATCAGGCTGGGCGGCAACCCGCCCCGATCAGGAGTGTCGTCCATGCAAGACCTTTCCGAAGAGGGCGCACCCACCCTGACCGTGACCATCGGGGAAAACCCGCCCGACCGTCTGGATAAGGCTTTGGCCCGCGAGGTGCCAGAGGAAGCCGCGCTGTCGCGGTCGCGCCTGATGAAGATGATCGCCGAAGGGGACGTGCTGCGCGACGGCACCCCCGTCACCGACCCCAAGGCCAGGGTGGCGGCGGGCGAGGAATACACGCTGCTCCTTGCCCCGGCCGAGGATTACCACGCGCAGCCCGAAGCCATTCCGCTGACGATCCTTTACGAGGATGCGGACCTGATCGTCATCGACAAGCCCGCCGGAATGGTCGTCCATCCCGCGCCGGGCACGCCTTCGGGCACGCTGGTCAATGCGCTGCTGCATCATTGCGGGGATACGCTGTCTGGCATCGGCGGGGAAAAGCGGCCCGGCATCGTCCACCGCATCGACAAGGACACGACGGGGCTTCTGGTCGTGGCCAAGTCCGACCGCGCGCATCACGGGCTGGCCAGGCAGTTCGAACAGCACAGCGTGAACCGCCATTACATCGCCCTCGTCCACGGCGTGCCCGATGCCGCCGACCCGCGCCTGCGCGGCACGAAGGGCGTCAGCTTCGAACCCGGCGGCATCGTCCGCATCGCCACCGGCCTTGCCCGCCACAAGACCGACCGCCAGCGTCAGGCGGTCGTCTGGGATGGCGCAGGCCGCCATGCCGTGACGCGGGCGCGCGTGGTGGAAAGCTATGGCGACGCCGCCGCGCTGGTGGATTGCTGGCTGGAAACGGGGCGCACCCACCAGATCCGCGTCCACATGGCCCATGCAGGCCACGGGCTGCTGGGCGACCAGACCTATGGCGGGCGCCGCCGCCTGTCGCCGAAACAGGTGGGAGAGGTGGGCGCCGATATGGGGAACACCTTCCCCCGTCAGGCGCTGCACGCGGCCACGCTGGGCTTCGTCCACCCCGTCAGTGGCGAGGAGATGGAGTTCGAAAGCCCCCTGCCGCCCGACATGGAGGCGCTGGTCGCCGCGCTGCGTGGGGACTGATCACCTGCACTGATCTGCTGAAACAAAAGGTGACATGTGCGTGACCGCACCGAAGCCCGCCTTTAACGGTAACGGAACCTTTCCCATGTAAAGTGAAATAGGGTAGGGCGCCCCTTGATCCGCAAAGGGCGATTTCCTACCTTCGCCAGTCCCCGGGGGCTTCGACGAAGACCCGGGGCAGAACAGGGGGCACGAGATGAGCACCTACCAGAACCTTCCCGCACCCAGCCCGGAACAGGGGCTGAACCGCTACCTGCAGGAAATCCGCAAGTTCCCGCTGCTGGAACCCGAACAGGAATACATGCTGGCCAAGCGCTGGGTGGACCACCAGGACGCGGGCGCCGCGCATCAACTGGTGACCAGCCACCTGCGTCTGGCCGCCAAGATCGCGATGGGCTATCGCGGCTATGGCCTGCCGCAGGCCGAGGTGATCTCCGAGGCGAATGTCGGCCTGATGCAGGCGGTCAAGCGGTTCGATCCCGAAAAGGGCTTCCGCCTTGCGACCTATGCGATGTGGTGGATCCGCGCCTCGATCCAGGAATACATCCTGCGGTCATGGTCGCTGGTGAAGCTTGGCACGACCTCGGCGCAGAAGAAGCTGTTCTTCAACCTGCGCAAGGCCAAGGCCAAGGTCGGCGCTCTTGAAGACGGCGACCTGCGGCCCGAAAACGTGGCGCAGATCGCCAAGGACCTGTCCGTGTCCGAGGACGAGGTGGTGGAAATGAACCGCCGCCTCGCCGGATCGGATGCCTCGCTGAATGCGACGGTGGGGTCGGATGGCGACAGCGCGACCCAGTGGCAGGACTGGCTGGAGGACGAGGACAGCGATCAGGCCGGCGCCTATGAGGAGCGGGACGAGTTGGACGCCCGCCGCGCCCTGCTGGTGCAGGCGATGGCCGTGCTGAACGACCGTGAAAAGGACATCCTGATGCAGCGCCGTCTGGCAGATACGCCCGTCACGCTGGAGGAGCTGTCCGAAAGCTATGGCGTCAGCCGCGAACGCATCCGCCAGATCGAGGTGCGGGCCTTCGAAAAGCTGCAGTCAAGGATGCGCGAATTGGCCAAGGGCAAGGGAATGGTCATCCCTGCCTGATGGTTAACAAAAGGTTAACCCGCGGGCGGTTTCCCCGCCGCCCGCGCCTTGGGTCAGCCTGTCCCGTTGCCAGCACGGCTGCGGAAGGATAGACGGCAGCAAAGCCGGAGGCCACCCATGACCATGCTCGAGACATTCATCAAGCCGATGCACCGCGAAGGCATCCCGTTCGTCGCGGCTTTCGCGGCGGCGACGCTGGTGCTGTTCTGGATATGGGACCCGCTGGGCTGGATCGGTGTCGGCCTGACGGTCTGGTGCTATTACTTTTTCCGCGACCCAAAACGGGCGGTGCCCGAAAACGCCGGGCTGATGGTCAGCCCCGCCGATGGTGTGGTGTCGCTGATCGAAAGGGTCGCCCCCCCCGAAGAGCTGGGCATGGGACCGGAACCCCTGATGCGGGTGTCGGTCTTCATGTCGGTCTTCAACTGCCACGTGAACCGCGCCCCCATCGCGGGCCGCATTTCCGAAATCAGCTACCGTCCCGGCAAGTTCCTGAACGCGGCGCTGGACAAGGCGTCGGTGGATAACGAACGCAACTCGCTGCGGATCGACATGGCCGATGGCCGGTCCATCGCCGTGGTGCAGATCGCGGGCCTTGTCGCCCGTCGGATCGTCTGTTTCGCGGTCAAGGGGCAGGACATCCGCACCGGCGAACGCTTCGGCCTGATCCGCTTCGGGTCACGGCTCGACATCTATCTTCCCGAAGGCGTGCAACCGCAGGTTGCCATCGGCCAGACTTGTGTGGCAGGAGAGACCGTCATCGCGCTGCTCGGGCAGGACGCCCCGCAGCGCATGGCGCGGATGGAGTGATCCATGGCAAACGACGAGCAGCCCCGTCCACGGCGCAAACTGCACATCCTTCACCTGCTGCCCAACCTTGTGTCCATTCTGGGTCTGTGTTCCGGTCTGACGGCGATCCGCTTTGCCATGGACGGCCGCTTTGCCACGGCGATCGCCCTGATCGGTCTTGCAGCGGCCCTTGACGCGCTGGACGGCCGCCTTGCCCGGATGCTGAAATCCGAAAGCGCGATCGGTGCCGAACTGGACAGTCTGGGCGATTTCGTCAATTTCGGCGTCACGCCTGGGCTGGTCCTCTACATCTGGGGCCTCAAGGGCGAGGCAAGCCTTGGCTGGATCGCCGTCCTGATCTACGCGATCTGCTGCATGTTGCGCCTCGCGCGGTTCAACGTCGGCAACAAACGGGCCGACGGACAGGAACCTGCGGAACGGACGTCATTCATCGGCGTTCCGTCACCTGCCGGGGCCATGCTGGTGCTGGCACCGATGTATCTTGCCTTTTGTTTTGCCGGTGAGGTCCGCATCCCGGGCGCGGCCGTGGCGCTCTGGATGGTGGCGATGGGAGCCCTGATGATCAGCCGGATCCGGACGCCGTCCCTGAAGCGCGTCACGATCTATGCCGAGGACGCGCGCTATGTCCTTGTTGCCGTCGCGGCTGTCGTCGCGGCACTTCTGACCTATCCATGGATCACGCTGCTCGCGCTGGCGGCACTCTATCTTGCAGCCATCCTGTTTCTTGCCCGACACGATATTCTTGCTCCACTGAGAAAGGGTCCCTGATGGACATCCAGGCCGTCCGCCGCTCCTACGCCCGCTGGGCACCGATCTACGATCTGACCTTCGGGCGGGTGACGGGCGCGGGGCGGACCCGGGCGGTGGATGTGCTGAACCGTCTGGGCGGAAAGGTGCTGGAACTGGGGGTCGGAACCGGTCTCGCGCTTCCTCACTACCGGCCGGGTGTCGAGGTGACGGGTGTGGATGCCAGCGCCGAAATGCTTGAAAAGGCACGCGAAAAGGTGGCCGAAATGGGCCTGACCCATGTCCGCGAGCTGCGTGAGATGGACGCACGCAAGTTGGATTTCCCGACGGCCAGCTTTGACCATGTTGCCGCGATGCATATCATGTCGGTGGTCCCGGACCCCGAACAGGTGATGTCCGAAGTCGCCCGCGTCCTTCGCCCCGGCGGGTCGCTTCTGGTGGTCAACCACTTTGCGCGGGACGAGGGGGCGCTGTCCGTCATGGAACGCGCCATCGCGCCGCTTGCCGATCTGATCGGCTGGCATTCCGATTTCCACCGCGCGACAATCCTCGATGCGCCGGGTTTCACGCTGGTAGAGGAAACCGCTCTGCCTCCCTTCGGCATGATGACCTTCCTTCGCCTGCGGCGCGATTGACCGGCGGGCTTGCACCCGTCGCCGCCACACCCTAGCCTCCGCGGCGTCACCGAAGGGGAGGATAAACGATGAAAACCGTCCGCTGGGGCGTGCTTGGAAATGCCAAGTTTGCCCGCGACCACATGGCGCCCGCCATCCACATGGCCGATAACGCCGAACTCGTCGCACTGGGCACCTCGTCGCCGGGGAAGGCGGAGGGATGGGATTTCTGCCCGTCGCTGCGGCAGATGTCCTATGACGACCTGCTGGCCGATCCGTCCATCGACGCGATCTACATCCCGCTGCCGAACCACATCCATGTCGAATGGACGCTGAAGGTGCTGGAGGCGGGCAAGCATGTCCTGACCGAAAAGCCCATCTCGATGCGTGCCGAAGAGATCGACACGATCATCGCCGCCCGCGACCGCACGGGGCTACTGGCCGCCGAGGCCTATATGATCGTCCACCACCCGCAATGGATCCGCGCCCGCGAACTGGTGCAGGGCGGGGCCATCGGGACGCTGCGGCATGTCGATGCCTTCTTCAGCTACAACAACGCCGAGGAAACGCAGAACATCCGCAACCGTCCCGAAACCGGCGGCGGCGGCATCCGCGACATCGGCGTCTATACCTACGGCTCTGCCCGCTTCGTCACGGGGGCCGAGGCAACGGACCTGTCCTGCCGCATGATCCGCGAGAACGGGGTGGACGTCTGGGCCGAGGTGGACGCGATCCTCGAAGGACCGCTGGGGCGGGCAACCTATACGGCCATGACATCGATGCGTCTGCAGAACCGGCAGGAAGTGACCTTCCACGGCGACACGGGGCTGCTGAAGGTGGCGAACGGCCCGTTCAACGCCAACCTCTTTGCCGAGGCGCGGATCGAACTGCACAATGGCCAGACGGTCACCAGCGAACGCTGGCCCGCCGCGAACCACTACAAGCTGCAGGTGGAAAACTTCGGCCGGTCCATCCGCACAGGTGCACCCTATCCCTGCCCGCTGGAATTCACCCGCGGCACGCAGGTCATGATCGACCGCGCCTTCGAGACGGCGCGCGAAATAAGCTGGTGATGACGGCACGGGGCGCCTTTGTGCGCCCCATGCGACCCGCTGCATACTTTCGGCGCAAACCTTGCGCAAACGGATGGGTGCGGTGCAGCGGATGTAAATGTCGTGGACTGTATGTCGTCTTCCGTTAGTCCAAGGGTATTCCGCCCGATGGTGAGGGAAGGCATGAAGACGCGGCGAAACATGATCCTGGTGGCTGCCGAACGCGACCTGCGGCTGCTTGTGGCCGACGGATCCGACGAACCGATCAAGGAATTGCGGCATGTGCGGGCGGCCGATCTCGACCGCGCTGCCAGCGACGGTCTGCGCCTCGGGCGATTTCCGAAGCTCATTGCCGACTTCGTCGAAAGCGAATGGCGCAAGGGCGGTTATGACCGGTTGACCCTGGTTGCCGGTGCCCAGATGCTGCGCGACATGCGTCAGGAATTGCCCGACCGCCTGCGCGACCGCATCGCCGCCGTGCTGGACCGCGAGATGATCGACCGCCCGCTGCGCGACATTGCCGGGCAGTTGCGGGCGGTCCACGCCATCTGACGGGGGCCGTCAGGCCTCCATCGCCTCCAGCTCGTCGATGAATCCGGCGATCATCGACAGGCCCTTGTCCCAGAACCCGGGGTCGCTGGCGTCCAGACCGAAGGGTGCCAGCAACTCCTTGTGGTGCTTGGATCCGCCCGCCTTCAGCATGTCGAAATACTTGGCCTGGAAATCCGGCAACCCGTCCGCATAGGCGGCATAAAGCGCGTTCACCAGACCGTCGCCGAAGGCATAGGCATAGACATAGAAGGGCGAATGGACGAAGTGGGGGATATAGGCCCAGAACGTCTCGTACCCGTCCATGAAGTCGAAGGCATCGCCCAGCGACTGCGCCTGCACCGACATCCACAGCGCGTTGATGTCGTCGGGGGTCAACTCCCCCTCGCGCCGGGCGGCGTGCAGCTTGCACTCGAAATCGTAGAAGGCGATCTGGCGGACGACCGTGTTGATCATGTCCTCCACCTTGCCCGCGAGCAGGGTCTTCCGTTCGGCGGGTGTCTTTGCGGCATCCAGCAGCTTGCGGAAGGTCAGCATCTCGCCAAAGACCGATGCCGTTTCGGCCAGCGTCAGGGGCGTCGAGGACAACAATTCCCCCTGACCTGCCGCCAGAACCTGATGCACGCCGTGGCCCAGTTCATGCGCCAGCGTCATCACATCCCGCGGTTTGCCCAGATAGTTCAGCATCACATAAGGGTGCACTGCCGTCACCGTCGGGTGGGCAAAGGCCCCCGGCGCCTTGCCCGGTTTGACGCCCGCATCGATCCAGCCCTTTTCGAAGAAGGGCTTGGCCAGATCGGCCATCTTCGGATCGAAGGCACCATAGGCCTCCAGCACCGTCTTCGTCGCGCTGTCCCAGTCCACCGTCTTGGGCGTCTCGATCGGCAACGGAGCGTTGCGGTCCCAGACCTGCAACCTTTCCAGCCCCATCCACTTCGCCTTCAGCCGGTAATAGCGGTGTGACAGTTTCGGATAGGCGGCGACGACGGCATTGCGCAGCGCCTCCACCACTTCCGGCTCCACATGGTTGGACAGGTGGCGGCCGGTCTGCGGCGTGGGCATCTTGCGCCAGCGGTCCTCGACCTCCTTCTCCTTCGCCAGGGTGTTGTGGATGCGGGCGAAGAGCTTGATGTTGCGGTCGAACACCTCGGCCAGCGACCGCGCCGCCGCCTCGCGCTTCGTGCGGTCTGTGTCGGTCAGCAGGTTCAGCGTCGCCTCGAGGTTCAGCTCGTCCTCTTCGCCCGCGACCTTGAACATCAGGCCTGCCATCGTCTCGTCGAACAGCTTGTTCCAGGCGCTGGCCCCGACGACGGAATTGTCATGCAGGAACCGCTCCAGCTCGTCCGACAACTGGTGCGGGCGCATGGCGCGCATCCGGTCGAAGACGGGTTTGTAACGGGCAAGTGCGGCATTTGCCGCCAGAAGCGCGGCCAGATGGTCATCCTCCAGCCGGTTGAATTCCAGGCTGAAGAAGACGAGCGGCGTGGTGAAGGTGGTGATGCGGTCCTGCGCGTCGGCCATGAACTTGGCCCGTTCGCTGTCCATCGTGTTCTGGTAATAGCGCAGGCCTGCAAAGGACATGATGCGCCCGGCGATCACGTCGATCTCTTCATACCGCTTCACGCAGGCCAGCAGCCCGTCAGCGTCCAGCGCGGCCAGCTTCCCCTCATACTCCGCCGCGAAGCCCGCGCAGGCCTTTTCCAGCCACGCCATATCGCGGGAAAACTCCGGCGCATCGGTTGCGGGATAGAGGTCCGACAGATCCCAATCCGGCAGCTTGCCAAGGCCGCCCCCCGTGGCATTGGCATCGAAAACGGGGCGGGGAATGGGGAGCGTCATGGGAAACCTCGATGCAGATGTGCTTGCCCACCATCTAGGGCGGCGGATGCGGCAGGCGCAAGGGAAGGCAGGTCAATTCCGCGCAATCCGGCCTGCCCCTTCATCCGTTCCCAAATATCCCACGGGGGGTGCGGGGGGTGTGAAACCCCCCGCTGCCGACGCATCACCCCCGCGCGACCTTCAG